>JAYQOK010000117.1:0-12427 GCA_038144795.1 Candidatus Kuenenia sp.
GCATGCGGCAGGGCTGAAGCGGGCCCCCACAGACCCGGACGTATATCGGCCGTGGCTCGATGTGGTCTGGAAGGCCTTCGGACCCGACCGTCTGATCTATGGAAGTAACTGGCCGGTTTGTGAGCGGGCTGCCGACTATGCGACAGTCGTCGGCATCGTCAGGCCATGGATGACTACCCACGGCCAGGCAGCCGAGGCATCATTTTTTCAGGGTGCCGCCCGTGTGGCCTATGGGCTTCCCACTCACTCGGTGAAAGGCCCGTGAATCGAAAGCATTCCCGGATGCGCGCTCGGATCGACTTCTTCAGCGATCTGACGTGCGGAAGCACATATGTGTTCGCTCAAGTGCGGCAGCGAGCGGGTCGTCGTCATGGGTCGCAAGGCCAAGGTGGAGGTGGCGCCGCCATCCTTCAGCAAATTCGAACTGGCCAGACATCCGACCGACGACTCGGGCCATCTCGTCCGCGGAATCGAGATAGCTGTCCATGCCCTGTGAGACATCCAGCCACGCCTTCTGGCTGGCGTGCGTAGCGAGTGCCTGTCGCTTGACCGATTGGACCGAAGTCGTATCAACGAAGAAATCCGGCTGGATCGGTCGGCGCAGTCCATCACGGAGGCCATGTGGCATCGCGTGGTAGACGGTGACATCGCCTTCGTATGCCGGGGCCGATGGATCGCTGGCGAAGTTGGGCATGCTGCGGGCGAAGGCGGCGGTGACGGCGAGGCGCGCTGTGTTCATATGGTCTTCCATGTAGTCTTCCGGCGAGTGGGTGAGCACGATCCGTGGCTGCACTCGTCGAACGACGGACGTAAGCCGTCGTAACAGTCTCTCTTCGTAGAAGATGCAGAGGTCCGACGCGAGACTCGGGTGAAACTCTGCTCCGAGAATCGCCGCCGCTGCTCGGGCCTCTGCCTCGCGAATTCGCCGTGTCTCCTCGGGGCCGGTGGTCAGGCTGCCGCAATCGCCGGCGGAGAGATTCAGATAATGGATGGAAAAGACAGCGTCACGAAGGCGGAGCAGCGTTCCCGCAGCGACAAACTCAATGTCGTCAGGGTGAGCCATGATCGCGAGAACACGAGGCCGCCGGCAGGTTGGATTCATTCATAGTCCCACTTAGTGATCCAGGGGTCGCCGTACTCTCTCTGCAGGGACTTCAGTTTTTCTTGGTAGCGAAGCAGGACGTCGGCATGGCTTGGATCGGTCGCCAGATTTTCCACCTCATCGGGATCTACGGCGATATTGTAAAGTTCGAATCGCGGTCGCTGGATGTATTCACGCACCGTCTTTTGACCGTATGGAGCATCGAGGCTGCGGCGGAATTGTGCTTGCCAACTACTGGCTGTCCAGAGATCGGAAGCAAACGGATAAGGGAGTGGGTGGGCTATGTTCCAGATAAGTTTCCACTCGTGGTCTCGTACGGCGCGCATGGGATAGTACATTTGGATTTCATGAAACGTGTGCGAAGCAAAGTGCGCATCACGAAGTTTGGTGTCTGAATCCACCAGTACCGGCATCCAAGAACGGCCATGGTAGGCCTGAAGTCCTCCGCGGGGACCGTGGTTTTCCAGCCGTGCGTAGGGTTTGTCGCGATAGTAGTCCTGAGCGATAATCCAGTGTTTTGGTCGGTGTTTTTCTCGGTCGAGGGCGTTGGCAAAATCGAGAATCGATGGTGTAATGTCGGTGTGGTTTACAAGGGCTCGTGTGCGTGTGCCGCGGTGAGGCGTGTAGGGGTCACGAATGACGAGCGGGACCCGGAGGCCGGGCTCGTAGACGGTGGTCTTGCCTCCTGAAAAAGCCATTCCGTGATCACTTGTGAAGAGAATGAGTGTCTTGTCATAGACGTCGGCTGCCTTGAGGATCTCGATCAGTCGGCCCAGCCCCTGATCGATCCGAGCGCATGACTGATAGTATTGAGCCAATTCGCTTCGGGTTTCGGGCGTGTCTGGTAAAAACGGTGGCACAGGTACGGCTGCCGGATCGAAGAAGATCTCTTTGACGCCCGCATGACTGCCGCGAGCCGGTTTATTGCCAAACAGATCTGGCTTGAGATCGAGGGGTGAGGTTTCGTCGGTCCCACCGCCACGGTGTGGATCAGTCGTCGCGAAATAGAGGAAAAAGGGTTTCTCGCCCGAGTCTTGAATGAACTCCTGGCAGGCTTCTGCCATGGCAATTGGGTTTCGCGGGTTTGCCTTCAGTTCAATGTCAAAGTGATATACCTCCTCGGGGGCAACATGAAATTTACCCACGCGACCGGTCCGATACCCGGAGCGGGCCATCGCGCGCGGGAGAGAGAGGCTCACCACGTCATACCAGCTGGTGAACTTATGAAAGTCATGCGCGTGGCCATACTGACCATTGGCGTGGTTATGGAGCCCTGACAGAATGACCGATCGGCTTGCGGAACAACTGGCGGTGGTGGCGAAGGCGTTCAGAAATATCGTTCCATCGGCCGCCAAGGCATCAATCGTCGGCGTGACTGCGACGGGATCACCATAGCAGCCGAGCGTTGGTGATTCATCGTCGGTGATAAAGATGACAACGTTGCGTTCGGCGGCCTGCCCCAAGCGGTTGAGGCCACTGGCCATCAAGGCCACAAGCACACAGGCCGGAACGATCGCCGCCCATCGACTCGTCATCACGTCCTCCAGTTCACGAATGGGAGTAGTGGAAGTCAGTCCTTGAGTTGCCGAATCAAGTCGAGGCATGTCTGGCGAACCTTGCCAGGATTGACGTTGGGGTTTTTCTTCTTCGCCTGGCCGATCAGGCCCGCGGCCGCCTGCTCTTTGCCGCCCTGCACGTCGGCCACGATCTTGGGGTTGGCGGCGATCAGTTCCTGGCAGAGCGTGATGAGGTCATCATCACTGACGGCGGCGATCCCCATCGATGCCACCACATCCTCCACTGACCGGCCGCTCGAGAGCACCTCGGCAAAGATCTCCCGGCCGCGGCTGGTGTCGAAGTCTCCCTTTGCAATCCGCCCGATGATGTCGGCGACGACCGCCGGTCGCACCGGAAACTCGCCGATCATGCCTCCCCGCTCGTTGAGCGTGCGGAGCACGTCTTGCTGCATCCAGTTGCTCGCCACCTTGCCCTCGCCGACGAGCGTGGCCAACTCCTCGAAGTAGGCGACGAGATCACGGCCCTGGTTGACGAGCACGTCGGAATCATAGGCCGAGATCTTCCAGGTTTCTTCCAGCGTCGTTCGCAGCACCGCAGGCGGCTCGCCCATCGCGGCCCGCACCGCCGCCACCTGCTCCTCCGACACCGTCACCGGCACAAGGTCGGGCTCGGGAAAATAGCGGTAGTCGCTCGATTCTTCCTTCTGCCGCTGCGGCCGCGTGATGCCGGCAGGATCGTCCCAGCCGCGGGTCTGCTTCGGCATCGTGCCGAGCTCCAACTTCGTCGCCTGCCACTCCTCCCACTGCCGAGCCGCTTCGTAGGTGAGCGCCCGCTCCACCGAGCGAAACGAGTTCATGTTTTTGATCTCGACGATCGGTGTCTTGGCGATCCGGCCGTCGGGCTGCGGGATATGGAGATTCACATTCGCATCAACCCGCAGGCTGCCCTCTTGCATGTTGCAGTCGCTCACGCCGAGATAGACAAGCAGCAGTTTGAGCTCGTTAAGCCATGCCCGCGCCTCCTGCGGGCTCCGCAGATCGGGCTGCGAGACGATCTCGCACAGCGGGGTGCCGGCGCGGTTCAAGTCGATGCGGGTGTCGGCCAAGCCGGCCGACTCGTCGTGCATGCTCTTGCCCGCGTCCTCTTCGAGGTGCACCCGGATGATCCCGACCCGCCGCGAAAAAGCCCCCTTCGGATCGACTACTTCGAGGTGGCCGTCGGATGAAAATGGCAGATCAAACTGGCTGATCTGATAACCCTTGGGAAGGTCGGGATAGAAGTAGTTTTTCCGGTCCCACTTTGTGAACGACGCGATCTTGCAGTTGAGGGCCAAGGCTGCCCGGATCGCAAGATCGAAGGCCCGACGGTTCATCACGGGTAGCGACCCGGGCAGCCCGAGACATGTGGGGCACACCTGCGTATTCGGCGGGCTGCCGAAGGTGGTCGAGCAGCCGCAGAAGAGCTTTGTCTGCGTTTGCAGCTGCACATGCACCTCCAGACCGATGACGGTCGTGTAGGGCTCGGCGGTGGTCGGGGTGGATGCCATGAGCGTCTGATCCGAGGCAGAGGGTCAGCCGATCGCTTTCGGACGTCGAGTGTGCCAGTCGGTGAGCCGCTGAAACCGGTCGGCGGCCCGCAGGAGCAGCGGCTCAGAAAGGGCTGGGGCCTGAAGCTGGAAGCCCACCGGCAGGCCGCCGGCAGTGAAACCACAGGGAAACGAGATCCCGGCGACCCCGGCCAGGTTGGTGGCAACCGTGTAGAGATCGACGAGATACATCGCCAGCGGGTCGTCGGTTTTTTCACCAAGCTTGAAGGCCGGCGTGGCCGATACCGGGCCGCCGATGAGGTCGACCTGGGCAAACGCGTCGAGATAGTCTTGTCGGATCAACCGCCGCACCTGCAGGGCCTTGGCGTAGTAGGCATCGTAATAGCCGGACGACAGGGCATAGGTACCGAGCATGATCCGCCGCTTCACCTCGGGCCCAAATCCCTCTCCCCGGCTGCGGCAATACATCTCGACCAGCGGCGATTCAAACTCACCGGTCGGCTTGGTTGATGATCTGTATCCATAATGGGCACCGTCGTAACGGGCGAGATTGCTCGACGCTTCGCAGGGAGCCACAAGGTAATAGGTCGGCACACCATACTTCGCATGAGGAAGCTTCACATCGTGGATCGTGGCCCCCGCCGCCTTGAGCACGGCAAACGCCTCTTCCACGCCCGTGGCCACCTCGGGGTCGAGCCCCTCCGAATA
This sequence comes from Candidatus Kuenenia sp., assembly GCA_038144795.1. Taxonomy (GTDB): domain Bacteria; phylum Planctomycetota; class Planctomycetia; order Pirellulales; family UBA1268; genus CACORA01. The sequence continues at coordinate 4,875 of JAYQOK010000117.1, forward strand.
GTGCTCGGCGACTCGTCCGATTCGCACGCCTTCGAGTGGCTTTTCGAGTAACTCGACATAGGCGGGCACGGCGTCTGCAAGCGATGTCGAGTCACCGGGGTCGTGGCCCGCAATCGCTTCCAGCATGAGGGCACAGTCGGCAGCCGAACGGGCCATCGGGCCGATCTGGTCGAGGCTCGACGCAAACGCGATCAGGCCGCGACGGCTGACACGGCCGTAGGTCGGCTTGAGTCCGGTGATGCCGCAGAGCCCGGCCGGCTGGCGGATCGACCCCCCGGTATCGGAGCCGATCGCTACCGGTGCCATGTCGGCGGCCACGCAGGCCGCGCTGCCACCACTGGAGCCGCCGGGAGCACGGGAGAGATCCCAAGGGTTGCGAACCGGGCCGAAGGCCGAGTTTTCATTGGAGCCGCCCATCGCAAACTCGTCCATATTCGTCTTGCCGACGATCACGGCATCGGCCTCGCGAAGCCGGCGGACGGTGTCGGCGTCGTAGGGCGGCCGATAGCCGGCGAGCATTTTCGAGGCGCAGGTGGTCGGCATGTCGGCCGTACAGAGCGCGTCTTTCACGGCTACCGGCAGGCCGGCCAGCAGGCCGAGCGGCTTGCCGGCCTTGCGGCGGGCGTCGATGTCGGCGGCACGGTCGAGCGCTCGCTCGCGATCGATGGCGAGAAAGGCGTTGACATGCGGATTGAGCTGCTCGATCCGATCGAGATAGGCCTCTGAGCATTGCACGGCAGTGACATCGCCCCGCTTCACGGCGGCCACGAGATCAACGGCAGAACGCTCAAGCAGGTGCATGGGGTCAGGCCGCCCCCGAGTCGCCAAGCACCGCGGGCACGAGGAAGCATTCGCCGTCCTGTCGGGGGGCCGATTGGAGCGCCTCGGCGGTTGAGAGTGACGGCTTTACGACGTCATCACGAAACACGTTTTTGGCATCGAGCGGGTGGGCGAGCGGCTCAACGGCAGCCGTATCAAGTTCCTCAAGCTGCGACACAAACCCCACAATCGAGCCGAGTTGGCTCGTCATCAGGTCAAGTTCATCGTCAGCAAGCGCAAGCCGCGCCAGCGACGCAACCTTCGCGACTTCCTGACGGGAGATCGACATGAGGATCCTGTGATGCTGCCGACGGCCACCGCACGGCCCGGAAAGGCCAGGCGAATTCGAAACTAGGGGCGAGCCCGGGGACCGGATGGCACCGCTTCGTCGGCCGCCGGCTTGACCTTCTCGACATTCGGCAATCGAAACGGCTGCTGGTGGACAAGTTTGGTCACCTTGCCGCTCTTGATGCACTGCGTGCAAACGAGCACCGTGGTGTTGGTGCCCCGGCCGACCGTGACCCGTAACCGCTGCAGATTCGGCTTGAACTTCCGGCGAGAGATGCCGGTCACCTTCGTGCCGACGCCGCCGAGATACTTGGCCTTACCACGGGTGGTGACCGAGTTTCCCATCGAGAAACCCTTGTTGCAGATCTCACAGCAGCGTGCCACGGGACTGTCTTTCCGGTGTTGGGAGGAATGATGCAGAAGAGTATGGAAACGGCCGGAGCCGGAAGGGGAAAGAATAGTGCTTTCCGCGGTTTCTGCAAGCCGAGCGGGGCGCAACAGGCTTTTCAGCCGGAGTGGGCCAGCAGTCGCAGGGCGGCCTCGTGGACGAGGCCGTTGGTGGCGATACCATCCCCTGAATCGATGCGGGGCCGCCCCTGCCAATCGGTAAACTTCCCGCCAGCCTCGGTGATCACTGTCTCGACGGCTGCGGCATCCCATTGATTGAGGAGCGGATCAGCCATCACCTCGGCCCGCCCTGTAGCGACGAGCAGGTAGCCGTAGCCGTCGCCCCAGGATCGCACCAGGCTGCAGGCCGTCTCGAGCCGCTGCCGCGCTGCTTCGCCTGCCGCGGCGTCGCGTCGCTTGGCAAACGACGTGAAATCACTCGAGCAGAGCAGTGCCTCGCCGAGCGCGGCTCGAGACGAGACGCGGGCGGGCTGCGGACTGCTTCCGCCGCGACGATGCCAGGCGCCACCGCCGGTGCTCGCATACGCGACCTCGTCGAGCGCGGGTATCGCGATCACGCCCAGCACCCCGCGGCCCTCGCGGCGGCAGCCGATGAGCGTTGCATAGAGCGGCACTCCGCGCACAAATGATTTTGTGCCATCGATCGGGTCGACGATCCATTCATAGCCCGATGTGCCAGCGATGCGGCCCGACTCCTCGCCTAGAAACGAGTCCGTCGGGAACGAACTGAGGAGACGCTCGCGAAGAATCGATTCGGCGGCGAGATCGGCCTGAGTCACCGGAGAATGGTCAGGCTTCTCCGTGACCGTCAGGTCTGCCGAGGTAAACCAGCGGAGCGTCTCAGCCGCGGCTGGCTTCACGGCTTCCAGGGCCGCTGCCAGTCGGGCGGTCAGATCGGGATGAGGTGAGTCGGTCATGAAGCAGGCTGATTGTCGGGAGGCGTGCGGAGTGAGACGAGCATGAGCAACGCAGCGCCGATCACGAGCCAGGTGTCGGCGAGGTTGAAGATCGGCCAATCGATGATGCCGGGGAGTTCGAAGTGGATCCAGTCGCGAACGGCGAGCACAGGTTTGCCGACGCGTTCGAGGGGGGCATGCCAACGGAGCCCGGGAAGCCCGAGGCGGTCGTAGAGATTGCCGATGATCCCGCCGGTCACGAGGGCGAGGGCCAAGACGAGCCAGGGATCGTCGCGGGTGGCCTGTCTTGACATCACCGCAGTGATGCCGGCGATCGCGGCCACGGAGACACCGGCGAAAAATAGCCCCATCCCCTGCCCCATGCCAAACAGCGCGCCCTCGTTGAGGTTGGTTTGGAGCGAAAGCATCCTGGGCACGAGCACAATCCCTGGCCGGAGACCCGGCATTCCCAGCCGCGCAAAAAGCAGTGACTTCGTGACCAGATCGATCACCGCGGCCGCAGACGCGATGCCGCCAAAGAGCAGCCAGCCGGTCGGCGGGTTCCAGCCTGTGGCATTCCGTGCCATGAGGGGCGGTCGGGCCGTCAGCGGGGCTGCCGCGGGCGGCTGCTGTCGCCGTTCTCCAGTTTTTCAGCGCAGCGGATGCAGGTGGCCGCATACGGCAGGGCCTCGAGACGTTTCTTGGCGATTACGCCGCCGCACTCCTCGCAGGTGCCGAACTTTTTGCTGCGAATTCGCTCCAGGGCCCGCTCGACGAGTTCGAGGGTCTCCCCCTCACTGGCCATCAAGGCGAGCGTAAATTCCTGCTCGTAGGCGTCGGTCCCGAGGTCGGCCATGTGGATCGGCATCGTGGAGAGGTCGCCACTCGCCTCGGCACGTGTCTTTCGCAGGGCTTCGTCGGCCATCATCGTTACGTCTCCCCGCAGCCGCGACCGCAGTTGTTCGAGCGACGTTTTGAAGGCCCGGAGTTCCGTTGCTTTGATCATGTGGTGTTCCGCCCAAAATGGTCCGCCTTGGGAAACCGGGCAACCGGTAAGGCCACCCGCGACGAGCCCCTTAAAATAACCCCCCAAGGCCAGCCTGTCAAACTGGCAGCCTGGGCTCAGATTTCCTCAATACAATGCCGAAAAACTCTGGTAGCTCGCCGAGAAGGTCTGCTTGATGGCTGCTTCTCTGTGACCTACCTTTGATCGCACGCAGGCTCGCCACCCGGCACCGGCCTCTCAGGAGGCCGCCGCGACACGGGGCCTCTTTCACAGGAGTGTTTTCGTGGCCGTCGCTGCCCGCACCGACCTCGCGTTTCAGCAGTGTATTTCGCCGGCCTGCGCCGCCACCTACGCGGTCGACGAGGTGCTTACCAGTTGCCCCTCGTGTGGCAATCTGCTCGATGTTGAATATGACTGGGATCGGCTGCGCCCTCCGACGTCGTTTGAGATGTTTGAGCGGAAGTGGATGCGGCGAAGCGACCCGCTTGCCTACAGCGGCGTGTGGCGGTTTCACGAGATGCTGCCCTTCGCTCCTCGCGAGAGTGTGGTGACGATCGGTGAGGGGCAGACGCTGCTCTCGGCGTCTGACGGTGTGGGCAGTTACATCGGCATGCAGCCTGGCCGGCTGTTCCTTGAATACGAGGGGCTCAACCCGTCCGGCTCGTTCAAGGACAACGGGATGTCGGCGGCCTTCACGCACGCTCGCATGATCGGGGCCCGTCGTGCTGCCTGTGCCTCGACTGGCAACACGAGCGCCTCGCTGGCCGTCTACTGCGCTGTCACGCGACTCATGCGGGGCATCATCTTCATCGGCTCCGGAAAAATCTCCTACGGCAAGCTGTCGCAGGCCCTCGACTACGGCGCCCTCACGATCCAGATCGCGGGTGACTTCGACGACGCAATGGCCCGGGTCAAAGAAGTCTCGGGCAAGCTCGGGATCTATCTGGTCAACAGCGTGAATCCGTTTCGGCTTGAGGGCCAGAAGACGATCATGTATCGAGTGCTTGAGTCGCTCGGCTGGGAGGTTCCCGACTGGATCGTCGTGCCCGGCGGCAACCTCGGCAACTCGAGCGCCTTCGGTAAGGCGTTTGCCGAGATGCGGAAGGTCGGCCTCATCGACCGCGTGCCGCGGCTAGCCGTGATCAATGCTGCTGGCGCCAACACCCTCTACGAGCTTTACCACAAGCGGGGCCTGCGGTGGGAAGGCGGCCGGGCTGATCTCGCCCCGGCCTGCCACTACTACGACGAGCTCGACCGCGATCATAAGCGGGCCGATACGATCGCCAGCGCGATCGAGATCAACCGGCCTGTCAACCTCAACAAGTGCCTGCGGGCCCTCGAAGTGTGCGACGGCGTGGTGCGGCAGGTGAGCGAGCAGGAGATCCTCGATGCCAAGGCCCAGGTGGGGGCTGGCGGCCTGGGCTGCGAGCCGGCCAGCGCTGCGAGCGTGGCGGGGGCGAAGCAGCTCGTGGCGGAGGGCGTGATCGGCCGCGACGAGCGAGTTGTGTGCATCCTTACGGGCCACCAACTCAAAGATCCGACCGCTACCGTCGCCTATCACACCACGGATCAAAAACTCTTCAACGAAGTGCTCGGTAGCCGCGGCGTGAGTCGGGCGAGCTTTGCCAATCGTTCCGTGAGTGTTGGCAACCGCGTTGACGAAATTGTGCAGGCAATTGAACTGTACTCGTAAGACAGGCTTTAGCCTGTCAAATGCTTTCCGTCAGGATCCTCCGCATATGCCCTCATCACATCGCCTCGTCGTTCATGGTGCTGCCGGCCGGATGGGCCAGCGGATCATCGCCTGCGCCGCCACCGACACCACCCCCTGGCATCTTGTCGCCGCGATCGAACGAACCGGCCATCCTCGGCTCGGTGCCGATGCCGGCTCGCTCGCTGGCAGCGGCGAGGCTGGCGTGGTGATCAGCGATGGCTGGTCGTGCCCTGCCGATGTGGTGATCGACTTCTCGCTGCCAGAGGCGGTGCCGGGCATCGTGCAGAAATGTGTCGCGGCGCGGGTGCCACTGGTCGTCGCGACAACTGGCTTTGACGACGTGGTGCGAGCCATGATCACTGATGCGGCCACCACGATTCCGGTTTTGCAGGCCCCAAGCATGAGCCTGGCAGTGAACATCGCGATGGATCTCGTCAGTCGGGCCGGCACACTGCTAAAGCGGGTCGGCACCCGGGCTGATGTCGAGATCATCGAGTGTCATCATCGGCACAAGGAAGACTCACCGAGCGGCACGGCGCTGAAATTCGGTGCGATCGTGCAGGAGGCCATGGGGCAGACCCGTGCAGCGCATGGCCGCGAGGGCCGGCCCGGCGCTCGCCCAGCCGACGAGATCGGTTACCACGCGGTCCGCGCCGGCGACAATCCGGGCGAGCACACGATTCTTTTCGGGCTCGATGGTGAGTCGCTCTCGGTGAACGTGCGGGCCACGAGCCGCGACTGCTATGCGACGGGCGCTCTGGCAGCCGCCGCCTTCCTGATCGGCAAGCCGGTGGGCCTTTACTCGATGCGCGACGTCCTCGGGCTGTAGCGTAGTTTCATCCTTTCGCGAAAAACAAACAGCCGAAGGCCTGCCCTACCGCCGCAGCATCCACCAGCCGGCGAGGAGTTGCGCCAGGAGCGCAAGCAGGCCGGCACGGGGATGCCCCGACACGGCATACAGGGCACCGAAGGCAAGGCTCGCGACAAAGCCAGCGAGCTTCGTGCCGACCTGCAGCAGTCCGAAGGTGGCGCCGTAGCTCCCCCGTGGAGCCAATCCGGCCACCGTGGCCCGCATCACACTCTGCACGCCCCCCAGCACGAGGGCCAGGAGCACGGCCAGACCATAGAGCTGCGTCTGCGAATGGACGAACCACGCCAGCACGAGCACGAAGGCCCAGCCGGCGAGACAGAGCAGCAACACGCCGCGTCGGCTCCAGTGAGCTGACAGCCAGCCCACGAGTAGGGCGCCTGGCAACGCGACAAACTGAACAAGCAATACCAGCCGCACCACCGCCGGTGGCTCCATCTGAAATTCCTCGATGGCCACGCTCGAAAACTGTGAGATCGCAGTCTGAACCGCTCCCAGAACAAGCACGGCGCCAGCTAACACCGTTGCCAGCGGGCGGCCGTCGGTGCCGGCCACAAGCGATCTGGCAAAGGCGAGCAGTTCACCACCTGCGGTCGCCTCGTGCTCAGCCGTGCGGCCATCGCCCATGCGGATAACCATCGCCGGCACTGAAAAGAGGAGCCACCAGCCTCCCATGATCGCGAAGCTCGCGCGCAGGCTGCCGGCCGCGGAGAGGCCAAGCGACTCCCGCGATCCCACGACTGCCGTCGCAAGCACCAACGCGATCGCACCCCCGGCATAGCCTCCCGCAAAGCCAGCGGCTGAGAGCCGATCGGCCGCCCCGCCTTGGGCGAGCCGCGGAAGCAGGCTGCCGGCAAAGACCGCCCCAATGTCGAAACCAACGCCGGCGATTACGATGCTTGCGGCTACGGCCAGCCGCCATTCCGGCGGCACGGCGGCGAGGGCGAGGCAAGCTCCACTCCCCAAGATCACGGCAGCGAGAAGCGCCTGTTGATGAGAATCCGTGCGATCGGCCCACGCGGAAAGCCACGGGGCGGCGACGGCTGACGCGAGCATCGTGGCGGCAATGATCCAGGCCCAGACCACGCCACCCGCTACGCCCCAGGCGCTGTCGGCGAAGACGATCTTCTCGACGTAGGTAACGACGAGCGTGATGAGGATTGTGGAGAAGGCGCTCGCCGCCCAGTCGAGCAAGATCCAGGCCAGAGGTGCTGGCTGGAGGAGCGACGAGGCGGTGGCGCGAGAAGTCATTCAGATTCGCAGGCTAAAGCCGGCGTCACAAGTGGGGCAAGCCTCAGCTTGTCTCTGGGAGGCTGAGACTTATGCCAGGGGGGGTCAAAGCAGTTCGCTGGCGAGGTCGGCCAAGGCAGACCGTTCCCCTTTTTCCAGCGTCACATGGGCGTAGAGCGACTGCCCCATCATCCTATGAATCAGATAGCTCAGGCCGTTGGAGAGGCCGTCAAGATAGGGCTGGTCGATCTGGGCCACGTCGCCGGTGAAGATGATTTTCGTGCCCTCGCCGGCGCGGGTGATGATCGTCTTCACCTCGTGGGG
>JAYQOK010000118.1:0-12335 GCA_038144795.1 Candidatus Kuenenia sp.
GCGGAGAACACGACCGGAGCGCTTGATTCCGACCGGAGGTCGGCAAGCAAGCTCAGGCCATGGATGGCGAAGCTTGCGTGAAGATAGTCCTCACCTAGCCGGCGCGGCGGAGCACGGTGCGGGAGGCGAGGTCGTCGATCGTGGCCTTGGTGACCACCTGCCAGTTCACGCTGCCGGTTGTGGTGGACGTTTCGGTGAGTACCAGCGAGGTCGGATTGGTGAGCCGCTGCAGGAAGAACCAGCAGCGTTCCCGGTGCCGCTGGTCGGTGACAGCATCGATGATGACGAGGTCGAAGATGCCGAGATGATTGCAGAGGCGAGCCAGCGACGTATCGGCATTGCCAGGCACGAGTTGGGTGCGGCCGAGACCGTGGAGCCGTTGGTGCGCTTGTTTGAGGGTGGGGCCGGGAGGTTCGGAGGGAAGGCGGCCTTCGAAGCGATCGAGGCCCACGAAATGAATCGGGCTCCCCGTCATGGCCGCGGCGATTGACAGCAGCCGCTCGGTGCGATCGAGCGAGCAGATGCCAAGTTGGAGTATCCGCGCCGGTTTCCGCACCAGTAGGTGGCGGTAAAGACCACGGTCGGTCGCCGGCTTGGAAAACCGCGTCAGCCAAAGCCGCCGACCAAACCCCATGCCAGGCATCGCACGCCGCTCCTGTTCGAGGCTGAGCCCGTTGCGAGTGCCTCGCACACCCACGCCGCCCAACACACTCTCAAACGTCGGCTACCCGGACGAGCAGACTCAAGCCGATTCGCAGGCGACGGCAGACCTTGCCAAAAAAGGTCTCAGCCCCCGATTTTACGGATTGCTTCGGCAGCGGCGGCTCGGACGGCTCGAACAGGGTCGTCTTCCTCGACAACTTCCAGGATGGGAATGGCCGTCTTCGCATGGGGGCCGATCTCACCAAGTGCGACGGCAGCCTCGAGCCGAGCCAGATCGCTTTCGGCCTTCAGTGCCTTTCGCAGCCGCGGCATGGCTGCCTCAAAAAACTCAGTGTTGTCAGGTTCGATTTTAAGAGCAGCCCAGACGGCAACGGTTGCCATCAACTCGTCATCTGACTCCGACAGTCCGCGAAGTAATTTCATCGCTGGAGCAGCTGCCGATCCGATTCGTCCCAACGCGTACGCAGCAGAGTAGCGAGTCCCCGGTTCTTCATTTTCATCGGCAACAATTTTTTGAAGCGGCGTAACGGCCGGTGCCGCCGGGGGGCCGATCGCTGCCAAAGCAATTGCTGCTTCACCCCTTACAAATGTGTCATCATCGGTGAGAGCCGCCGTGATCTGGTCGAGAGCCTTCACGGAATCGGGGCCGATACTGGCCAAGATCTCCAGCGCCGCGCCACGGATGCTCGGGCTTGTCAGGTGGTCAGCAAGTGGTTCAACGGCCTCGGCCCCCAGGCGGATCAAGGCGGCGCCACCCCGTGTTCCAACTGTGGGATCGGGATCGGCGAGAATGCGCAGGAAGTCACTCGCAAGTTCCTTGCGTGTGGTCGAATCGACCAATTGCGCCATGTCAGACAGTCCAGAAGTTGATGCGGCTCGTACTTTGGGTACTTCGCTTGTGAGTCCCTTGCGGAGCTTTTCAATTGCCGTCGCCTTCAGAGCGGCATCATCAGGATGAATCTTTGCTCGCGCCCACGCAGCGATTTCGGCGAGAAAATGATCGGGATCTTCAGCCGCAGTCTGGAGCGCCGCATCGGCCGCAGTGGCCTGGAGACTGCCAAGGGCGAATACAGCCGCAAAGCGGAGTGTTCCATCGTCGGTCGTAAGTGCCTCAAGCAGGACCGGCGCCGCGGAGGCTGCCGGAGGCCCGATGGCAGCCAGCGCGAGCATGGCCTGCATCCGCTCCTCCTGTTCCCCGTCTTTCGCCAGCGCCGTGAGTCCATCGACCGCAGGCACCGCTTCGGCTCCGATCTCAGCCAATGCCACGGCCGCCCAGTATCGTGCGCCGGGCACCTTGAGGGCTTCAACGAGGACCGGTACTGCTTCATCCTCCATGTCAGCCAACGTATGCAGGGCAGGCAGGATCACGGACGGATCGTTGTCGGCCAGAACCTTGGCCAAGAGCGTGGCAAGGCTTTCTGAGTCAGCATTGAGGATGCGTATCGTGCGGATGGCCGCTCGGCGCACGCGGGCATCGGGATGCACCGTGATGGCCATGAGCGGTTCTACAGCCGCCTGATATAGCGAGGCGTCCTTTGCGGGGGTGTCGGTTCGGTTGTCGTCAGCGCGAATATGACGGATTGCTGCAGCAGCCTGCGCGACCGTGATCGGATCGTCGTCCTGCAACAAGTCGATCAACGTGGGAATGGCCGCAACGGCATCCTCGCCGATGAGGCCAATGGTCCGGGCCGCATGCCAGCGTACCCGTGGCTCGGGATCACCGACGATCGCGAGAATGTCTGGGATGGCATCCTTCGCCTGCGAGCCGAACGTAGCAATTGCATCGAGAGTCAACACCCGCGTTCGACTGCTGTCGGTCGTAGTCAGCGTCTTTCGGAGGTCGGCCAGGGAAGGCTGACCCGATGAGGGCGGCGTTGGCTCCGCCGGGGCAGACGTCGGTGCGTCTGGAGTCGCGACATCCGGCACTGCCGGCTGTTTGCTCGCGGCAGGTAAGCGAGGTGTTAACGGGTTCGCCTGATCTGCCGGCGGCGCGGTTGCCGGCTTTTCACAGCCAATCATCTGGCAGGCAAGAATAGCCATCCCCAACCCGAATACCAGCGAACGACTCATCTCACGAGTTCCTTCCAGAAGGGATTCAACAAATGTGGAATTCGGCCGATTCTCCGGGGCATTTCCGGCGTCGCTCGAACCACGCACTCAAAGTATACTTCCCTCGACTGGAATCACGCAGACTGGATTCTTTAAAAAAACGTTATCCATCTGCTTCTCCACCTTTGAAATCCACCGCGGTCCTGTCGAGAGCCCTGATGAACTGTCGCCATCATTCGGATCTTCCGCCCGTCCACGCGCCACGCTGCCTCTTTCCGGTGTGGTTCACCGTCCTCGCCCTCGTTGTCATGGCGACGCTCGCCGGACCGGCCCTTGCCCAATGGGGTGGCTTCGGCTACCGCCGTGGTGGCTATGCCTCCACGGCCGGTCAGGCCGCAGCCTATGGCATGTCGGAAATGATGCGGGCCCAAGGCTATGAAAACCTCCAAAATTCTGAGGCTGCAAAAAACTGGGAAGAGGTCAAGACGCTCGACATTCAAAACAAGATGCGGTGGACCGAGACCTATTTTGAAATGCGGAAGACGAACCGCGAGGCGCGCGCCGCTGAAGCGGGCCCGGCAATCACGCACGACCAGGCGATTCGTATGGCCAAGATGGGAGCGCCACCGCGGCTGGTGTCGACCCAACTCGATCCCGTTACCGGGCACATCGAATATCCGATGGTATTGCAGGATGACATCTTCGCACCCTATCGCGAGGAACTCGACAAGTTGTTTGCCAAGCGAGCGTCGACTGGCGGAAGCATCAGTTTTAATGAGTTTCAGGAAATCCAGAGCACCGTCGCAAGCTTCACTGAGGCGCTCAAGGAGCACGTTAGCAAGTATCCCGCCGGTGAGTACGGGCAAGCCCGCACCTTCCTCGACAGCCTCAAACACGAGGCTTCCCTGCCGTCGGGCTGATCACGCTCCGTACTCGTCTCGTCGCTTCGAGTTTCGTGAGTTGGCATGGCGTACCCGAAATAGAAACGGCAGCGACGCGATCCGCAGCAGGCTCGAGATGGCGAAGATGGCGAAATAGGCGGTCTGGTCTTCGCCGAGCCATCTCAGCATGCCGCCCCCCAGAGCGGCACCGGCGAGCGTGGCGATCGACAGGCCGAGGTTGTGGATGGTGACCACGCCCGTCCGCTGCCGGTGTTGCACAGCATCAAAAAAAAGCAGCGATGCGGCGAGTTCGTAGCTGGCCCAGCAAATGCCGGCGACAACCTGCACGCACACCAGAAAGGCAACCTGCGAGGAGATGAGCCACAACGCCGAAAGTGGGATGATCGCGATACCGCCAAGCCGCAGGAGGCGAACCGAGCCAATCCGGGTGACGAGCCGCCCAAATGCCGGCATCGCCACGGCCTTCGAGAGCAGCCCGACGCCAATAACAAGCATGTACGCGATGTACGAAAATCGGCGGTCGTCAAGCATGTACGGGGTGAAGTACGGGGCACAAAACTGTGCAGCAAACGCGAGCGACCAGAGGTAGGCAAGCAGGGCTCCCGCCGGTGACACGGCGATTGCGCCGAGCTTGCGTTGCGGGTGATGCCATGGGCGGGCAAGCTTCCGCGAGGATGTCAGCGGCGGCTGGCACTCCGGTTCCTCGAGATCACGATGTGGCACCTCCCGGCAGGCGACGAGGCAGAGGGTGGACACGATGCGGCTGACACCGGCAATCGTGAATAACGCCGCGAACGCCTGCAGTGTCATGCCATAGCGGTCGGCAAGCTGCAGTAGCAGGCCGGCGGTGACGAAGCCAATCAGGGTGGCCAACTGGCCGAGGCGATTTCGCTGGGCAAAGTACACGGCCCGCACCTGGGACGGAATCAGCGCACCCATCCAACTGTTCCACGCCGGCGTACCGGCCATGCCCGCCGACCAGTACAAACTGGCGGCGATGATCAACTCAATAAACGTCGCCTCGCCCCGAACCGCCCAGAAAATCAACGGCAGGAAGCTGAGCGACTGCACGATGGTGCAGCCAATGACCCAGTTGCGGTTGCTGCCTAAGCGAGCCACGGCCACGGGCGTGATCAGCTGCACGACCGCCGCCACGAGCACCGGGAGGCTCGCCATCAGTCCGGCAGCGACCGGTCCCAGCCCAAGGGCCAACGCGAAGGCTGGCAAATAAATCTCCCCACAGCCGACCATCACGCTGTAGGCAGTGCCATCGGCCGTGGAGACCCAAAGATCGCGACGGAGCCGGCTGCTCGATTTCTGTCGGGGGTGGGTGGGTTTGGAGATCAAGGGAGGGAGTCTATAGTTCTGCAATCCGAACGCATTGTTCACACGCCCCCACCCTGAAGAAAGCCCCACCATGAAGGCCCTTGTTACTGGTGCCACTGGATTCGTCGGTCCGCGGCTCCTGCGGCTGCTCGATAGCCCCGTGGTCGTAAGTCGCAGCCCGGAGCGGGCACGGCGGGCCGTGGGTAACCTTGCCGGCCCGCTCTTCCGCTGGGATCCGCTGCGGGAGCCGCTCCCGGCGGAGGCACTCGAGGGCGTCGATGTTGTCTATCACCTCGCGGGCGAGTCGGTCGCAGAAGGCCGCTGGACGGCCGCCCAGAAAGCACGAATCCGTGACAGTCGCGTCATCGGCACCCGCAATCTGGTGCAGGGCATCAGGCAGGTTGAACGGAAGCCGAGCGTGCTCGTCTCTGCCTCGGCGGTCGGCTACTACGGTAACCGTGGTGATGATGAGTTGACCGAGTCGGCCCCGCCTGCCGACGACTTCCTCGCCGAGGTCTGCGTGGCCTGGGAGCAGGAGGCGCTCATGGCAGAGCAACTGGGTGTGCGGACCGTGACTTCCCGCACCGGGATCGTCCTTGGCGCAGGCGGCGGAGCGCTGGCCAAGATGCTCACCCCCTTCAAGCTTGGTGCCGGTGGGCCGCTCGGCAGTGGCAAGCAATGGATGCCATGGGTGCATGTCGCCGACCTTGCCCGCCTCTACGTCCATGCTGCCGACACCACCTCGATCAGTGGCCCGATGAACGCCGTCGCCCCAAACCCGGTCCGCAACAGCGAGTTCACCAAGGCGCTGGGGCGGCAGCTGCATCGGCCGGCGTTCATGCCGGCGCCGTACATCGGCCTGCGACTGCTCTTCGGTGAGTTTGCCCAGGTGCTCTTTGCGTCGCAGCGGGTCATTCCCAAGGTGGCGCTCGATACGGGCTTCGTGTTTCAGTATCCCGACATTGCTTCGGCCCTTCGCGAAATCTTGGCGCCGGCGGCGTGAGCTCCGAGTTGCTTGGGGGGCGGATAGACTTGGGCTGGCTGTTGACGAGGCTCGGGGCTTTCATCATCTCAACCAGCTTCAGACTTTGCCCGGTGGCGACGTCGCCCTTCTGAGCCGGTCGTGGAGGGCATGCCAGGGCTCAGTGGCCGGCGGCATGTCGCAGATGATGCGGTCCAGGTCACGCTGGTCGAGGGCATGCAGCGTGGCGTAGATCGCGGCAGCGAAGGCGGTGGGGGCGTCGGGCATCGGCACGACCACGAGATCATGCGAGGTGGCCAACGCTCGGACGGCTGAATCGGTCGGCCGGAGTGTGAGCCAGCCGACTCGCTTTCCTTCGCGGAGGAGGCTGGCGACGCGGGCCGAGGCGTCGGTGGCGAGTTCCAGCGGTGTCTGGGGGGCATAGTGGCGGGCATGCGAGCCGGGGGTGCGGGCCGGCTCGGCTGTCGCTGAAGCAGCTTCGGCAACCGCAACGGGGCCGCCGATGACGGCTTCGAGCGCCGTGCGGCCGATGGGGCCGGGCCGCAGAATCCGCGGGGGAGATGTTGTGCAGTCGACCACCGTCGATTCGATGCCGTGCGGACAGGGGCCTCCGTCGAGGATCAGATCGATCCGGTCGCCAAGGCTCTCGAGCACATGGGCGGCGCGGGTGGGGGAGAGGGCCTCCGAACGGTTGGCGCTCGGCGCGGCGAGTGGATATCCCGACCGCTCGATGAGCCGTCGCGTAAGCCGGTGCGCGGGGCAGCGGAGGGCAACCGTCGGGCCCCCGGAGGTCACGATGTCGGGCACGTCGCGATGCTTCGGCACCACGACCGTCACCGGTCCCGGCCAGAAGTGAGATGTGATCGCCTCCGCTGCCGATGGCCAGGCAGCCGCTAGCGATCTGGCCATCGCCTGGTCGGCCACATGCACGATCAGCGGGTTAGTCGCCGGCCGCCCTTTGGCCCGGAAGATCCGATCGACCGACTCGCTGTCGAGGGCATCGGTGGCCAGGCCGTAGACGGTTTCGGTGGGGATCGCCACCAGCCCGCCGCTGCGAATGAGCGTGACGGCGCGGTCGAGCGCCTCGTCGGTGGCAGGCGGGGGCGCCGGGGCGTTTTCGGGCCACTCAATCGGCAGGATGTCGGGGAGCCGGCTGGGCATGCGAGTCGGTTGCAAGGATAATCGAACTGGAGCATCATGGCATCTTTGCAGCCCGCTTCCCAGTTGGTAGGCGGAGTCATTCTGTTTCCCTTGTCGGATTTCATTCGTGCCAGCATCCGCCCAGCCTCCGGTCGTCGGTATCGTGATGGGGAGCCGCTCCGATTGGGCAACGCTCGAGCGGGCGGCCCAAACGCTCGACCAGTTTGGCGTGCCGCATGAATGCGAGATCGTGTCGGCCCACCGCACGCCTGACAAGCTCACGAGCTATGCGAAGGCGGCCGCCGACCGTGGCCTCAGGGTGATTATCGCCGGTGCCGGAGGGGCGGCCCATTTACCAGGCATGATGGCGGCTCAGACGCATCTCCCGGTGTTGGGTGTG
Source organism: Candidatus Kuenenia sp. (assembly GCA_038144795.1). Classification (GTDB taxonomy): domain Bacteria; phylum Planctomycetota; class Planctomycetia; order Pirellulales; family UBA1268; genus CACORA01. Next base: position 7,463 of record JAYQOK010000118.1, read on the forward strand.
CCGGTCGAGTCATCCATGCTTCACGGGATCGATTCGCTGCTGTCGATTGTGCAGATGCCCGCCGGCATTCCGGTTGGCACACTGGCGATCGGCCCGGCGGGGGCAGCCAATGCGGCGCTCCTGGCAATAGCGATCCTCGCCACGGCCGATGCCACGCTGGCAGAAAAGCTGCTCGCCTATCGCTCCGCCCAGACCGAGCGGGTGCTGGCTGACACGCTTGGTGATCCAACACAGGCCGCGAGCGATGTGGCGCAGGGCAAGCCGTCGGAAAAGTGAGTTGTTGCACGCGAAAGGATCCCGCCCGGGTCACTGAATGACGACGCCCTCCCCTGCCCTTCCCCAGCACGACAGCCCCATCCTGCCCACCGCGACGCTCGGCGTGATGGGAGGCGGTCAGCTCGGCGCGATGTTTGCGATGGCGGCCAAGCGGATGGGCTATCGCGTGGAGGCGGTTTCCGATGTGGCCGACTGCCCGTGTGCCCATCATTGTGACCGCGTGCATGTCGTCAGCTATGAGGATCGCGACCGGCTCGTTGAGATCGCCCGGTCGCTCGACGTGCTGACGTTCGAGTTTGAAAATATCCCCATGGCAGCTGCCCGGGCCATGCAGGCCGTCGTGCCCGTGCGACCGGCACCTGAGGTCGTGCATACCACCCAGGATCGGGCCCGAGAAAAAGCCTTTCTTGTCGAGAACGGGTTTGGCTGTGCGCCGCATCGCGTCATCCGTTCGCGGGCTGAACTTGAGGGGGCCTTCACCGAGATCGGCCTGCCTTGCGTCCTCAAGACTGCGGCTTTCGGCTACGACGGGAAGGGGCAGCGAAAGATTTCCACGACTGCCGAGATCGGGCCGGCGTGGGAAGCGGTGGGGTCAGGCGAATGCGTGCTGGAGGGCTGGATCGACTTCGACTGTGAGATCTCAGTCGTGGCGGCCCGTGGGCTCGATGGCTCGACGGCCGTGTTCGAGCCCTCACGAAACATCCATGCCAACCACATTCTCGACGTTGCCTTGGCCCCCTCCGGCCTGCCGGAAGCCGTCGCGTCGTTGGCTCGCGAGATGACCGCGCGAATCCTTGACAAACTCGACCTCGTGGGCGTGGCGTGCATCGAATTCTTCGTGACGCGTGCCGGCCAGGTGCTTGTGAACGAGATCGCTCCTCGGCCGCATAACTCTGGCCATCTCACGATTGATGCCTGTGTAACGAGCCAGTTTGAGCAGCAGGTGCGTGCGATCTGCGGCCTCCCCCTCGGCTCACCTCGGCAGATGAGGCCGGCGGCGATGGCCAACCTCCTTGGCGACTGCTGGCGGCAGGGCGAGCCCGCCTGGGCCGCGGCCCTCGGTGTGCCGGGCGTGAGCCTGCATCTCTACGGCAAGCGAGATCCCCGGCCGGGCCGTAAAATGGGGCATCTCACCGCCGTCGCCGCCACCATCGATGAGGCGGTTGCGAGCGTAGGACTTGCCCGTCAGCTCGCGGCCGGCTGAGCATTGGCGTCCACCGGTGTCGGTCTGCAACAAAGGAGCGATCGCGATGGAACCCAGAGCCACCCATGCCCGTAAGGAATACGAACAGGCCGCCCTTGATGAGGCGGGGGTCGATCATGATCCGATCCGTCAGTTCGCAGTCTGGTATGACGCCGCTGTGGCGGCCGGTGTGCCGGAGCCGGAAGCGATGACGCTCTCGACCGCGACACCAGACGGCCGCCCCTCCGCCCGGATCGTGCTGCTGCGCGGCTTTGATGAACGCGGGTTTTGCTTCTTCACCAACTACACAAGCCACAAGGGGCGGGAACTGACGGCGAATCCCCACGCCGCCCTCACGTTTCACTGGGCTGAACTCGAGCGGCAGGTGCGGATCGAGGGCCGCGTGGAGCAGACGACGGCCGCGGAAAGCGACGCCTATTTCCAGAGCCGCCCGAGCACGTCACGGATCGGTGCCTGGAGTTCGCCACAGAGCGAGGTGATCCCCGATCGGGCAACGCTCGAGGAACTGTTCGCTCAGTATCGTGCCGAGCATCCTGACGATACGGCCATCCCGCGACCAAGCCACTGGGGTGGCTACCGACTTGTGCCGGAGCGGATCGAGTTTTGGCAGGGCCGCCCCAGCCGGCTTCATGATCGTCTGCTGTTTTGTCGGAATCTGGCGGAAGGTTGGTCGATTGCACGGCTGGCCCCGTGAAATGACGATGTGTCAATCGTGAGGCATTGGAGAAAACGCCTCCGCAGACTATGGAGATCACGCTTTAAGTGACGCAGGAATCCCGTCTCATTGGTGATCAAGTCATCTGAAGTGAGGATGCTCTACACTACTGTTCGAAGTGGTGAGAACGGATTGTCAAAGTCCTCAAGGACCTGATGCGCATGAAGCAATTCATTCTGGTCGCCGGGTTTATCGTTCCGGTTCTTGCGGTGCCATCCGCGTGGTCGCTGGAACCCCTTCCTTACAACCATCCCGGCCTCGCCGTCGATCTCGGTGTTGGACTCTGGGCTTGGCCACTGCCCTGCGATGCTGATGGCGATGGTGACTTCGACCTCGTTGTTTCTTGCCCTGACAAGCCGAGTAACGGTATTTACCTGTTCGAGAACACTCACGGCGACACCGCGAAGACAAAGTTCCCCGTGTTCAAACCAGCTCACCGGATCGCGGCCACGACCCATTACGTGATGCCGCGCTACGTCTTCGGTCAGATGAAGGTGCTGACGCCCGGGATTGAGCATCGAAATTTTCTCACCAGGGGCTTGGCCGACAAGGTGAAGTTGCCAGTCGCCGCCACCTTTCACAAGCCGACCGGTACCCAGCCAAAGGGGCCAAAAGTACGTCACAACCAGTGGCGGTATGTCGATTACGACGGTGACGAGGACCTGGATCTCGTTGTCGGAATCGAGGACTGGAGCCACTACGGCTGGGATGACGGATGGAACGAAAAGGGTGAGTGGATCCATGGTCCTCTGCACGGGTGGGTTTATCTTGTTCGCAACACTGGTACGGCGGCAGAGCCGACCTATGCTGAGCCTGAGTTCATCGAGGCCGGTGGAAAACGGCTTGACGTATTCGGCTGTCCGTCACCGAACTTTGAAGACTTTGACGGTGACGGAGACATGGACCTCCTCTGTGGAGAATTTCTCGATTCTTTTACCTATTTCGAAAATGTCGGCAGCCGGAGTGTGCCGCGCTATGCGGCCGGCCGTCGAGTGACAGATGCCGCTGGGAAAGTGGTGTCGATGGAACTTCAGATGATCGTGCCAATCGCATTCGATTGGGATAGCGACGGCGACTTCGATCTCATCGTTGGTGATGAGGATGGTCGCGTGGCTCTGGTGGAGAACTCAGGCAGCCTTTCGACCGAAGGCACTCCGATCTTTGTCCAGCCAAGGTATTTCCAGCAGGAGGCCGACACGCTCAAGTGCGGCGCTTTAGCCACTCCTGTCGGAGTTGACTGGGATGGTGACGGCGATCAGGACATCGTCAGCGGCAATACGGCGGGGTTTATCGAATGGTTCGAGAACCTGAGTGGCCCTGAGGTCACCCGCCCGAAATGGGCCGCCCCACGCCGGCTTGAGGCGGGCGGCTCTGTCTTTCGGGTCATGGCAGGGAACCGAAGCATCCAAGGGCCCGCCGAGGCGAAGTGGGGCTACACAACGCTCTCCGTTGCCGACTGGGACGGTGACAGCCTTCCCGATATCGTGCTCAACTCGATCACTGGTCAGGTGCAGTGGCTGAAGAACGTCGGCACTCGTCGGGAGCCGAAGCTAGCGCTTCCGCAGCCGGTGGAGGTGGAATGGGATGGCCCGCGGCCAACGCTTGCCTGGGGCTGGCTGCGGCCCAGTGGGAAAGGCCTGCTGACGCAGTGGCGGACAACGCCATGCGTCCATGATTTTGATGGTGATGGCCTCGTCGATCTGGCCATGCTCGATACTGAGGGCCGACTCGCTTTCTTTCGGCGGTCAATGCGGAACGGCGTCCGTGTGCTTGAACATCCGCGGTGGGCTTTCAGCGACGAAGCGGGCCAGCCACTGCGGCTCAATGCCGGTACTGCCGGTCGCAGCGGTCGCCGCAAACTCTGTGTTACCGATTGGGATGGTGATGGCCGCTTTGATTTCCTTCTCAACTCTGCCAATGCCGATTTCTTCAGGCAAGTCGGCATGCAGGGTGACACCTGGGTGATGAAGAACAGCGGCGTTCTCTCCCCAAAAAATATCGAAGGCCATGATGTTAGTCCGGCAGTGGTTGATTTCGATGGTAACGGCACTCCCGACTTCCTCGGCGGGGCGGAAGACGGGCGGTTCTACTACCTCGCCAATCCCCGCGCCGCAGATCGGGTGAAAAACGCTGCCGTAGTTTGCGCCGAGTTCGTATACGAAGTCGGTCCCTACCCACAGATTCACGCTAGCACAATTGCTGAGACACCTGCGGGCCTGGTCGCCGCCTGGTTTGGTGGAACCCGAGAAAAACACCTCGATGTTTCCATTTGGGTCTCACGATTCGTGAGCGGTACATGGACGCCCAGCCGTGAGGTGGCCAACGGCATTCAAGCCGACGGCACGCGGCATCCCACGTGGAATCCCGTGCTCTTCCAACCAAGTAAGGGGCCGCTGATGCTTTTCTACAAGGTCGGTCCAAGCCCGCAGGAATGGTGGGGTGAACTCAAGACATCGACGGATCACGGCCTCACATGGTCACCCGCCCGCCGACTCCCCGCAGGGCATTTCGGACCAATCAAGAACAAGCCGGTGGAGTTTCCCGACGGTTCGATCGTATGTCCGTCGAGCACTGAGACACATGAGAATCCGAGCAAGTGGTCGGTGCACTTCGAACGCACCGGCGACCTCGGCGCAACCTGGCAGAAGATTGGCCCCGTGAATGACGGAGTCATGATC
>JAYQOK010000119.1:0-12167 GCA_038144795.1 Candidatus Kuenenia sp.
GGTTGAGCGCGTGGCTGGCAGTGAGTCCAACGTGCTCATTCGCGGCGAGACGGGCACCCGCAAGGAACTTGTCGCCCGCGCCATCCACGAGGCCAGCCCGCGGGCTGGCCGGCCGCTGGTGGCGGTCAACTGCGGATCGCTGCCGGAGCATCTCGTGGAAAGCGAACTCTTCGGCCATCGCAAGGGCGCTTTTACCGGCGCCGATGAGCACCGGGCCGGGCTATTTGAAGTGGCTGACGGGGGTACACTGTTTCTTGACGAAATCGGTGAACTCCCCAAGCCGCTCCAGCCCCGCCTGCTGCGGGCGCTCGAGAGTGGCGAGATCCGTCGGGTCGGCGAGAACCAGTCGCACACGGTCGATGTGCGGGTGGTCTGCGCCACCCATCGCTCACTGGAGGAGATGGCAGCGGCAGGTGAGTTTCGCGACGACCTGCTGTTTCGGATCAACACGTTCGAGATCATGCTTCCGCCGCTCCGCGAACGGCGGGAGGATATTCCTGAATTGGTGCAGCATTTCGTGCGGCACACGCGGCCGCAGACGCCAGCCGCGGCGGCAGTCGTCAGCGATGAGGTGTTAGCGATTTTGGTAGATCATCACTGGCCCGGTAACGTTCGCGAATTGGCCAACGTGGTCGAGCATGCGCTTGTGCTGTGTGACGATCTGCCCCTCGAGGTGGATCACCTGCCGGCGCGTTTTGGCGCAGTGGCAGCGGCCCCTGCCACTGCGGATAGATCGATAAACCAGCCTTCGGCGGGGCCTCAGTCGTCTGCGCGGCCGGAGAGCCTCCGTGAGTTGGAGATGCGGGCGATCCTCGAAGGACTCGAGCGGAATAATGGCAACAAGGCCCGCACTGCTGAGGAGCTCGGTATCAGTCTGAAGACACTCTACAACAAACTGCATCAACTGCAGGAAGCAAAGTAAACATCAAACGTTTGGAAGACCTCGCAATGCACTACGTCTTGCGAATGACACCAGCGAGAATGCCAAGCACTTTCGCAGACTTTACGTAAATCGGCCGCATCGAGCTGTTGGCAGGCTGGAGCCGAATTCGGTCCCGCTCAGGGAACCACTGCTTGAGCGTTGCTTCACCATCTTCCGTTTGAGCAACCACAATATCGCCAGAGTGAGCCGAATGCTTCTTATGGATCACCACCCAATCGCCATCGGCAATTTGTGCGTCGATCATAGAATCACCCATCACTTTGAGAACAAAATGGTTGTCACGATTGAACAGACTTTCGAAGTCAACTCGATCGGTTATTTCTTCGGCCGGCCGCAGCGTGCCTGCAGCCACCCACCCAGCCATCGGTAGGCCACGGAGATGGGCTGGTTCATTGACCAGTTCGATAGCCCGCGACATGTTTTTGCCGCGAGTAATCATGTTCTTGCGCTCCAGTGCCTTGAGGTGACAGACAACACCGTTTGGCGACTTAATTTTGAAGGCCTGCCCAATCTCGCGTACGGTGGGCCCATAGCCACGGGACTGGATTTTGTCGCGAATGAACGCGTAGATCTCCAACTGGCGTTCGGTTGGTGCGCCTTCGGCATCATCAGTATCGCTCCGTGATAAACCGAAGAGGCTATTTGAGCCGGGTAATTGTGTCTTTCCTTTCCGCGACGCGTGGCGTCGCCCCGGCACCTTCGTGCCGCGGGCAGTCGAGCGATTGGGAGGAGCCTTCCGTTTTGCGGTGGTCTTGGGCATCGGAGACAACATTCCTGTAAGGTGGGAGAAACTCACATCAAGCATAGCCGACTCGAGTTGGCTGGACGTCAGTATCTTACTATACAGCAGTTCATTTTCAAGTGGAGCATCCCGGTTTTTTGGCCGACGGGTAAATTGGTCGCTGGGCAGGTATCCTCGAGGAGCGAAAAAGCATTATGAAAGGCCGCATTCGTTTTTTGATGGTGGTGGGTTTCGCGAGTGTGCACCTTGCGGGGTGGAGCGGCGCAGCAGAGGTCGAAAAAAAGGCGGGCCGAATGATCGCCCGGATTGCGATCTCTGGATCGATTCCGGAGGGAGTCGGGCAGGAAGGGATGTTGGTCGACGTGTCGCCCCGACTCCATCGGATCGTGGAGCGACTGGACGAGGCCGCGAACGACTCTCGCGTCATGGGCCTTCTGCTGACGATTGAGAGCCCCGACCTCGGTCGCGGACGGATGGAGGAGATCGCGGCGGCCATCAGCCGGGTTCAGAAGGTGGGCAAGCCCGTCACCGCCCACCTGGTGAGTGGAGGGCCAGTAGCCTATTGCCTGGCCGCCACATGCAACTCCGTTTCTATGCCCCCCGCGGCGACGCTGGAAATCACCGGTGTCCGGATGGAGGTGACATTCTTCAAGGCGATGCTCGACACTCTAGGGGTTAATGCCGAGATTCTGCAGGTGGGCGAATTTAAGGGGGCCGGTGAGCCACTGACCCGAACAGGCATGAGCCCGCAGTTGCGGGCTCAGTATGAGGAGTTTGTCGGCGATCTCTATCGGCAACTCGTGGAACGGGTGGCCGCTACCCGTGAACTTGCGGTGGAGCGGGCTCAGGAACTCGTCGACGTCGGTGTGTTTACTCCAGAAGCGGCGCAGGACGCGGGGTTGATTGATGCCGTGGCCTACGAAGACGAGGCGATCAGCGGCTTGGCCTCACGACTCGATATCGAAGACCCAAAGGTAGATCATAACTATGCCGCTAAGGAGGTCGACAACGACTTTTCGGGGATCGGGGGCATGGTAAAGCTCGTTGAGATGTTTTCCGGTGGCGGCAAGAAGTTGAGCAAGGCCCGCAAAAACCGAGTGGCGATTGTGTATCTCAGCGGAGAGATTCAGGAAGGGAAGGGGGCCGAAGGCCTCTTGGGAGGCGGAAACGGCAGTTCTGACAAGGTGATCAAGGCGATCCGCCAGGCGGCGGACGACTCGAGCGTGGCAGCAATTGTGCTTCGTATCGATTCGCCCGGGGGCTCCGCACTGGCCAGCGACCTGATCTGGCGGGAAGCTGAGCGGACCCACAAGCCCGTGGTCGCCAGCCTGTCTGACACTGCCGCCAGCGGCGGCTACTACGTGGCGGTGGCCGCTGATCGGATCGTCGCGGCGCCGGGTACGCTCACCGGCTCGATTGGGGTGGTCGGGGGGAAGATTGCCGTCGGCGAGGCGCTCAGCAAGGTGGGCGTGCATACCGATGTGGTGAGCAAAGGCCGGAACGCCGGCTGGCTTTCAATGCAGACTCCCTTCACCGAGCATGAGCGGGAGGCCTTCCTATCCACGATGAAGGACGTCTATCGACTGTTCACATCGAAGGTGGCCGACGGCCGTCGGCTCGACAGCGAAAAGCTGAAGACGCTCGCCGAGGGCCGTGTGTTCACCGGTCGGATGGCCAAGGAACTCGGACTCGTCGACAGGTTGGGAACGCTCGATGATGCCATCGACGAGGCCCGGCAGTTGGCCGGTCTCGCGGCCGGAGAAAAGCTCGAGCGGTTGCTCCTCCCAGAGCCCCGGGGGCTGTTTGAAGACCTGTTTGGTCAGGCGGGCAACGTGGCGCCGCCGGTGGCCAAGGCGGCCGTGCTCACTTTCCTCACCGGCCTGTCGGGAGTAGACGAATTCCTGCAGCACCTCCATGCCCTCGCGCTGGTCACGTCCGGCAGGCCGCTGATGATGCTGCCGGCCAAGATCAGCGTGCGATAAGCGGCACGCCATGGTTTGGATCCAGCGTGAGATCGAATTGCGGCCGCGGCGGCGCGGGTTTCACCTCATCACCACGGAGGTGTTGGAGGCGGTGCCCGAGATCGGCCGCCTGCAGGTGGGGTTGATGCATATCTTCATTCGCCACACGTCGGCGAGCCTTTCGGTCAACGAGAATGCCGACCGCGACGTGCCGGTCGATCTGGAGATGGCATTGGATCGCGTTGTCCCGGAGACTCTTCCCTACGTGCATACCTGCGAAGGCCCTGATGACATGCCGGCCCACGTGAAGGCCTCGCTGCTAGGCAGTTCAGTGAGCCTCCCCATCCGTGATGGCCACCCTTGCCTCGGCACTTGGCAGGGGATCTATCTCTGTGAGCACCGAATCACTGGCGGACCCCGCCGGATCGTGATCACGATCCACGGAGAGGAGGGGTGCTGCTAGTCTTCACGCTACCGCAGTTCACCAGGATCCTGCCCGGTGTTTGCTTGAGACTGCCGGAAGAAGACAGAACTCCGTCGCCAGTCCTGATCAACGGAGCTAAGATTGGGATATGGACACGATGCTTGAAATCGCGAAACGAGTGGATGACGTCATGATGGAACGGTCACCAGTCCATGACACCATGCGAAGGCTTGCCCAGACGCTAGAAGACCTTGGAATTCCTTTCGCGATTGCCGGAGCAATGGCCGCTAATGCACATGGCCATCAAAGAACGACGGCCGACGTGGATGTCCTGCTGCGACGAGAAGATCTTGTTCGATTTAAAGACCGATGGATTGGTAGTGGATGACAAGATCTTTTTGAAGGATCAAAGGGTTTTCAAGACACGTTGAATGGAGTCAAAGTCGATGAGCTGATTGTGGGTGATTATCCAGGCGATCGGAGGCCCAAGCCAGTGTCGTTTCCAATCCCAGAATCAGTGCATGAAGTTCATGACGAACGTGTACCCTATGTCAATCTTTCGTCACTGCTCGAACTGAAGATCGCCAGTGGAATGATCGCTGCCCACCGACTTCAAGACCTGGCAGATGCAATCCAGTTGATCCGCGTAAACGCTCTGCCCAAGAACTACGCAGCACAACTTAATCCGTTCGTCCGAGCCAAGTTCGATGAACTCTGGCGCGCCGACCAAGTCTCGGAAGACTACTGAACTGCCAGGCCGTCAGGTTCGCCGTGACGGCCTCCCCGAAAATAGCTGAGAGCAGGGGCCATGGATGGGCTACCCTTCGCGCCGTCGCATCCCTGTCGGGACTGCTCCGGCTTACGCGAGGCTCGCCTGGAGGGCGAGCCATCGCAGATCGAGGCAAACCTTGGCTTTGCCTCCGACCTGCCAAGCCTGCAGGGGCCATGGATGGCCCTGCAGCCGCATAAATAGCGTCACCACGCGAAGTGAGCGAAGGCCTTGTTGGCGTCGGCCATGCGGTGGACGTTTTCCCGCTTCGTCACGGCGGCACCTTCCCGCTTGTAGGCGGCGATGATCTCTTCAGCCAACTTCTCGTGGGTGGCCCGCCCCTTCTTGTCGCGGACAGATTGCAGAATCCAGCGGATCGCCAGCGACTGCTGCCGGTTGCGATTCACCTGCATCGGCACCTGGTAGGCGGCACCGCCCACCCGCTTCGACCGCACCTCGACCGCCGGCTTCACGTTCTCGACGGCGCGAGTGAAGACCTCGATCGGCTCGGCATCGTTGATCTTTTGGGCTACAATATCGAGCGCCCGGTAGAAGACGCCCTGGGCCACGCTCTTCTTGCCGTCGACCATCAGGCAATTGATGAACTTGCTGGCAAGCAGCGACCCAAACTTCGGGTCGGGGCGGAGTTGTTCACGACTGGCGGTGATGCTTCCCATGATGCAAGAACCTTCTGCAGGTCCCTTCTGTTAACCCTTCTTGGCGCCATAGAGGCTGCGTGACTGCTTGCGGCCCTGGACACCCAGCGTGTCGAGGGCGCCGCGAATGATGTGGTAGCGAACACCCGGAAGGTCGCGGACTCGGCCACCGCGAATGAGCACGATCGAGTGCTCCTGCAGGTTGTGGCCTTCGCCTGGAATATAGACCGTGACTTCCTTCTGATTCGAAAGCCGCACCCGGGCGATCTTCCGCAGGGCCGAGTTCGGCTTCTTGGGCGTCATCGTCCGCACCTGGAGACACACGCCCCGCTTCTGCGGGCACTTGTCGAGCACGGGAGACTTGGAAAACTTCCGCTTCGGCCGGCGGCGGCTGCGGACAAGTTGGCTGATCGTGGGCATAGAGCGTCGAAGGCAGGGAAAGGAGTCGGCTGCCGCTGCGTTCAGCGGAGCCCCAAATGCTAGCCGAAAATTGGGGGCAACGAAAGCGGCCCTCAAGAAACGCCCACATCGAGGCCGCCCCGATACAAAATCTCGCCCCGTCCACCCGCCAGCGGGTCGCCATGCCACTGCTGCCAGGGCTGAACAAATGCATCGCCCAGCGACCGCACCGCCCGCCAGCCGGCCCGCCGCAGACCGGCGGCCAACAGTGGCAGAAAAGTGGGCAGCCACAGGGCTCCACGGCGAAAGAGCGGCGGAATTTCCGGCCGCGTGGAGGCAGCAACGAGGGACCCCCGCCGCATACCAAGGCCGGCCTGCGGGCCAAGCTCTCCGATCACAATGACCGTGCCGGCCCGCAGTTCGAAGGCGGCCGCCGGGCCGCAGCCGCTCCCGACGGCGAGAATGCCCCGTCGCATCCGCGCCCCGGCGAGGCTGCCGACATGCCCTTCTACGAGCACCATGCCCCCCCGCATGCCGTGCTGGCTGCCCGGCAGGGCTGCAGCCGTGTTGTCACCCGCGTCCCCCATCACATGCACCGTGCCGCTGGCCAGTTCGGCGGCCAGCCAGTCGCCGGCGTCTCCGCCGATTCGGAGCCGCCCTCCGGTCATGCCCTCGCCCGCATGGCGGCCGACTGTTTCAGAAACCACCATCTCGCCCCACTGCATGTCGGCCGCCAGCCAATGCACTCGGGAGAAGTCGCCGCGGCATTCGATGCGGCCATCGTCGGCCGATCCCTGCACGGCACACACATCCCCAAGCGAGCACGGCCGTTCATCGGCAATGACTGTCAGGCGGGCAATTTCGGCCTCTGATTGGCCGACAAGTCGGTCGGGCGTGATGCCGGAAAAATCGATAGCCAGCGGGCCGCTGCCAGATGGGGCCAGGTGGCCAGCAGATCGATCAAGGACGAGAGGCATCCGCCACTCCACGACAAAGAAGCACGACTCGAGGGACTGTCATAACGAATGACAAAAAGACCGGGGCCGCCGGCATGATCCACCCGCGGCCCCGAGAATAGCACGAACTGTCTACCGTTTGAATCAAGCAGACTCTTTATATAGCCGTCTGCCGCCGCACGACGCGGCGATCGGCGACCCCGAAAAACCTTGGCGTTTTTGGGGTCGCCCAAGTGGACAAAGGCCATGGAGGGCTTTGTCCACGGAGAGCTAGCCTCCGATCTGCATGGGCACCTTTCGCGAGGCGGCGGTGGGAGACTTCGTCAACTCCACCGTTAGCACGTCCTTGTCGTAGCGGGCTGTGACCTGCGACAGATCGACCGCCTCGGGCAACGGGATCGGCCGGCTGAAGAAGCCCTCGAACAGGCGGTTCATCTCGTTGCGAAAATCGGCCAGGGTTGCCATGTTGCTGGCTTCGATGCCGCTGGTCCGCTTCGTGCGAAAAGGAATCAGATTCATCGATCTCTCCTTCTCTCAAGGTAGGGGCTAAAAACACAAAACAATCATCGACCATCGACACTCCAACTCGAGCGCGTCCGACCTCCGTGTATCGCCGGCTCGAGGGCGGCAAAAGTCTCGTCGCGGGGCGAGGATACGCCCAACGCTCCTCGAGCGTTCGCCGACCCTCTCGCCTACCGTTCTGGGTTTGTCAGACTGTCGCCCCAGATAAATAGGCTGCGTTTTCGATCGCGTTTTAAAGAAACGATTTTGCAAATTGTGACCGGTGCTCCCCATGTGTTCGGGTGCGACTCAACTGGTGGCCACACGAACCTCGACCTTCCGCGGCCGCACGGCCCCCAGCCGGGGCACGTCGATCAACAGCACGCCCCGCCGATACTCGGCGGTGATGCCCGCGCCGTCGAAGCCGTCGCCCAGGCGAAACGATCGGCGATAGTCGCCGATGCCATATTCCTGCCGCAGCACGCGGCCCGGCAACTCCCGGGCGGGCACCTTCGCATACACCGATAGCACACCGTCTTCAAAAGCGACGTCGATCGATTCGGCACTCGCGCCGGGGATGTCGGCCCGAATCGTGAGGCTGCTGCCGGTATCGCAGACGTCGACATGTGGCTGGTAGGTGAGCGCGGGCTCGTCACCAGTCCGCTGGCCAGCAATCTCAGGGCCGGTTTCAGTAAGGGAAGAATTCATGACCAGGTCTCCTTTCAAAAGAAATGAAATGTCAGTGAACCAGGCATGACACGCAGGAATCGTTGCCGGCCGTCATGATGCTGTGCGGACCGTGACCTTGTGGGGCTGACTCTCCGGTGCCTTCGGGCAGGTGACCTTGAGCACACCATCGATGAGTTGGGCTTCGACCCGTGACGCATCGACCGCCACCGGCAGGCTCAGCCGCCGCTCGAAGGCTCCCGTGCCCCGTTCGCGACGGAGCCATGTGACGCTTGCCTCAGCTGCCGACCCATCGCCCGGCTGCCCCGCCGCCTCAGGTCGCGTGCCCTTCAGCACGACTTCATCGGCAGTGACGTTGATGTCGATGTCGCCGACATCGAGGCCGGGCAGTTCTGCCTCGATCACGATCGCATCGTCACGATCCCGCATGTTTACAGCCGGAAAGACGCCGGTCCGTCGCTCGGTACCCCAGCCATGGAGCGGCGGGGCCGCGGTGAGCGACGTCCAGAGCCGATCCATTTCGTCGCGCAGTTCCTCAAGCGGGAGCGCGAAGCCCGCACGAAACGTTTGCATATCGTCTCTCCTCGGTGATGGTGTGGTGATGTGGCACCGTCCCTGGAGGCGTGCAACCGCGATGCAGGCACCGCGGTCAATCGTTCGCAGCGACGGCGTCGAAAGGCAACCCGCGGCTCCTCACCGCGGTGCCGGAAGAAGACGGAATGCAACGACCGTGCCAGACGATGGGTGGACAGGCGTTTCGCTGGTCTGCGGGGCTGAAAACGCGGGGAAGCCGGCGACACCGGCCACGGGCTGGGAAACTTTTGCGGTCGCAGCGGTCGGGGCGGCTGTCAGCGTGGCAGGCGGAAAAAAATGGTTGCCAGAGTGGCTGGCGGGTGTGGGCACGGCCCTGCCGGCCGGTATACTGCGACCTCCTTCCGCCTCTGAGAATCTCGCACGGAGCCGACATGCGTTTTACCCTCCTGGATCGAGTCATCGCCGTCGAGCCCGGCAAGAGCATCACCGCGATCAAGACGCTTTCGCTCTCCGAAGAGTATCTGGCCGATCACTTCCCCTGCTTCCCCGTCATGCCGGGGGTGCTGATGCTCGAGGCGATGACGCAGGCCGCCGCCTGGACGATTCGGCTGGGCGAAGACTTCGCCCACAGCATCGTGGTACTTCGGCAGGCGAAGAACGTGAAATATGGTGACTTTGTCGAGCCGGGCCGCGTGCTTACGGTCACGGCTGAAGTTATTTCGCAGGATGAGACTACCACCAAGGTGAAGGCTAGTGGCACCGTGGGGGATCGAACGAGCCTCACGGCGCGGCTCGTCCTCGAAAGATACAACATGGCCGATCGGCGGCCCTACGGCGACGCGATCGATGCCAGGGTGCGGTCGGAAATGCGGAAGCTCTGGGCAGTGCTCCACCCTGCCTCACGCGGCGGCTCGGCCCCACGGCGGGTCGTTTACGGTGGGCCGAACGTGGCCCTGCCAGCGGCCGCCCCGGTGCCGGGAGTGCCCTCCCTGGCTCGCTGATGACCGCTGGAAATTGCCCCACCGGGCCGTTTTTCCCGTTTGTGCGGCTGGCGCCCGCCTCCTCCGGTTGGCTGCGGGTTCCCAATCAGGCGGGCCGACAGTACAACCGTCGTCTAGTGTTTGGTCGATATTCCCGTTTTCCCAAGGTACCAGTCGATGCCGTCGCGTGATGAAATCTTTGAGAAGGTGAAGGCTGCTCTCGTCGATGCCCTCGGCGTGGACGAGGATGAAGTGTCGCCCACGGCGACGATGGTGGGCGATCTCGGCGCCGAGTCGATTGATTTTCTCGACATCGTGTTTCGCCTTGAGAAGGCGTTTGGCATCAAGATTCCCCGCGGCGAACTCTTCCCGGAAGACGTGCTTTCGAGCACCGAATATGTCGCCGACGGTAAGCTCAACGCCGCCGGCCTGGCCGCGCTGAAGGCCCGGATGCCGTTTGCCGATCTGTCGAAGTTCGAGGCCAACCCCAGCGTGCAAAACTTTGCCAACACGCTCACCGTGGAAGACATGGTGCGGTATGTGCAGAGCAAGGTGGGCGGCTGATCGGTCGCCCGGGGTTTCGCCATGCGTTGGTTCTGGATCGATCGCTTTGAGGAGTTCGTGCGGGGCAAACACGCCACGGCCGTGAAGAACGTGTCGCTGGCGGAAGAGCACATGCACGACCACTTCCCGGGCGTGGCGCTGATGCCCAACTCCCTGATCGTGGAGGGGATGGCGCAGGCGGCTGGGCTCCTGGTTGCCGAGGCGATCGACTACAACCGCCGCGTCGTGCTCGCGAAGGTGGCCGGTGCCGAATTTCACTTCGATGCCGTGCCCGGCGACACGCTCAAGTTTCATGCCGAGATTCTCGACCTGAAGCCGGCCGGTTCGCTCACCCGCGTGAAGACAACCGTGGGCGACGAGGTGCAGGGTGAGGCGGAAATTTTCTTTGCCCACCTTGAGCCGGGCGACGGCGTTCCAAAATTGTTTGAGCCCGAGGAATTGCTGCGGTGGCTCGATCAGATGCATATTTATGACGTCGGTCGCGACGAGTCCGGGCAGCCGCTCACGCGGCCCGACTGGTGATCGCGGCCGCCTCTCGTCTCAAACGTTTCAGGCCCACACTTTCAGGAAGGAAGCGACACGATGGGTGCCGGCAGGCGGAGGGTCGTGATCACCGGCATGGGCTGCGTGACCCCATTGGGCGTGAAGGTAGAGCAGCTCTGGGACAACCTCAAGGCGGCCAGGTCGGCCGTCGCCCTGACGACCGTCTTCGACGCCTCCAAGTTTCCCACGAAGATCTCGGCCGAGGTTCGCGATTGGAGCGTGGCCGACGAAGGGGAGGATCCCAAGCGTTGGGAGTTTTGCGGTCGCCATACGCGGTTTGCCGCCGGGGCCGCGCTGCAGGCGATGCGGGATGCCGGCCTCGAAAAGGGGCTGCCGGCCGACCCGACCCGCCTGGGCGTCTATCTCGGCAGCGGTGAGGGACAGCAGGATTTCGACTCCTTCACCAAGATGATGATGGCCGCGATCACGGGTGACACGCTCGATGTCGCGAAGTTTACGAAGCTCGGTCTCGAGACGCTCCATCCGCTTACCGAGGTGGAGCAGGAGCCCAACATGCCGGCGGCCCATCTGGCCGGAATGTTCGACGCCCAGGGGCCGAACCTCAATTGTCTCACCGCCTGCGCCGCCTCCAGCCAGGCGATCGGCGAGGCGGCCGAACTCGTCCGCCGCGGTGATGCCGATGTGATGCTCTCCGGCGGCACCCACAGCATGATCCATCCCTTCGGTGTGACGGGCTTCAACCTGCTCACGGCGCTTTCCACCCGCAACGATGAGCCGACCCGGGCCAGCCGGCCGTTCGATAACGACCGCGACGGCTTCGTGCTCGGTGAGGGGGCGGCGATGGTGGTGCTCGAGGAGCTCGAGCATGCCAAGAAGCGGGGCGCCCACATTCACGGCGAGATCCTCGGTTATGGTTCGACGGCCGACGCCTACCGGATCACTGATACCCACCCCGAGGGCCGCGGCGCCTCATCCTGCATTCGCATGGCGTTGGCCGACGCCGGGCTGGGGCTCAACGACATCCACTACATCAATGCCCACGGCACGAGCACCGACGTCAACGACAAGGTCGAGACGCTCGCCATCAAGACGGTATTTGGAGAGCAGGCCTACAAGATTCCTGTCTCCAGCACGAAGAGCATGATGGGCCACCTCATCGCGGCGGCCGGCGCCACGGAGTTGATCGTGTGCCTGTTGGCGATTCGTGACGGCGTGCTGCCGCCGACGATCAACTACGAGACGCCCGATCCCAACTGCGATCTCGACTACGTGCCCAACCAGGCCCGCGAAGGAAGGTGCGACCACGCCCTCTCCAACAGCTTCGGCTTCGGCGGCCAAAACATCTCGCTGATCGCCGGGCGTTATACGGCCTAAAGGCTCTGGCCGATTCGTTGACGGAGTTCGGGGCTGCCTGTGCCATAGAGCCGGCGTATGCAGACAAGCGCAGCAAGGATTGCGAAGCGCCGTCTGCATCCGAGAGAGGGGATGGCACGATGCCCTCCGCGAACGTCCGGCGACATGGCCAAGGCACCCCAGGCAAGTTTCTT
>JAYQOK010000120.1:0-12159 GCA_038144795.1 Candidatus Kuenenia sp.
CCCCCCCCCCCCCCCCCCCCCCCCCCCCCCACGCCCGGCCTCCAGCCGGGCAAATCAGGAGATTCATGAGCCGGCCGGGAGCAAGCCTCCCGGCCGGTTTTTTTGTGTCGCTCCTCGGTAGCGAGGCTCGGAGCTGCCCGTACCATATCGCCGGACGTTCGCTACGACCATCCATGGCCTCCGCTCACTCGATGCCAGCGTCGCTTTCGGCATCCTGCCTACGCGCGATGCCAACGCCGGCTCCGTGGTACGGGTAGCCCCAAGCAAATGAGCGGTGGCGAACTAATTTTCGGTCCCCTGTAACGGCACGGCCGCGTCGGCGTTGTCCTGGCAGACGGATGTCGCGGGTTTCAGGTAAGAATCCCGAAAGGTCACGTGCGTCAGGAGCGGAACATGTCCGCGAGCAGCGATTCCCAGGGCTGGGTTTTAGAGGCGGTCGATCTCTACGAGTTGCCTCTGCAACGCTATGCCCGGCGGCTCGTCGGCGACTTTGATCTCGCTGCCGACGTTGTGCAGCACGCGTTTCTGAAGCTTTGCGAACAGTCACAGGCGACGCTCGAAGGTCGGGTGGCTCCGTGGCTCTTTCGCGTCTGCCGCAACAAGGCGCTTGACCATCTTCGCCATGCCGATCGGCAACGGCCGCTGGGTGATGCTGCCGCGCCGACCCTGGCCGGGCTGCAACCATCGGCCACCGATCCCGACCCGGCTCAGGTCGCCGAAGCACACGATCTTGCCGCGCGGATCCGCTCGCTCGTCAAGGATCTGCCCGGCCCGCAGCGGGAGGCGATTGACCTCTGGTGCGAGGGCTTCACGCACAATGAAATTGCTGCGATCACCGGCCGCACGGAGGGGCATATTCGCGTCCTCGTGCATCGCGGGCTCTCGACCCTGCGCCGGCATCCGCTCGTGCAGCCACTTCTGGTTGACTATGCCACTTCCACCGACCACGCCAGCGAGGGACGATCATGAATACCGACAACACTCGATACGATGGTCTGGAGCCCGAATCGCCAAACGACATTCTGGCCGAAGTGTCTGAGCAGGAGCGTCAGGCCGCCCACATCACGGCCTACGCGCTCGGTCAGTTGGGTGCTGCTGAGGCAGCTGTTGTCAAACGCAGCATCGCTGACGCGTCAGAGGCTTTGGCCCGCCGGCAGGTGGCGGAGGTGCAGGCGATCGCGGCGGCGCTGCAGGAGAGAACGGTTGATGTCGGCCTCACGCGATCGACAAAGTTGCGGCAAAATGTGCTGGCTGCCATCAGTCAGACCGAGTTGTCGCCACGGTCGGCGTCACGCCCCCGAATCGGGACGCGAGGCTGGCTTGTGCTCGTCAGTGCCTTGGCAGCCTCGCTCCTGATCGCGGTGAGCCTGCCGTCGGTTCGTCCCTTTGTGCCTGATGCAAGGCGAGTTACCCGGGAGAGGCTCGTGGCTGATGCGGGGCCCGCGGCCGCTCCGGCATCAGCCATGGAGCAGGCGGACGAGATCGTCGATCGTCGTCAGGTTCTTCAGCGGACTGAAGAAAAGGCGAAAGGAGAGGTGACCGATCGTGCCTTGCTGGAAGCAGAGGAAGCCCCGATGGACTTTGGGGCAAATGGACAGATTGCCGCTGGTGCCGCTCCCGGGATCGATGCTTTGGCATCAAAGCGTTTGACGGCTCCGGCGGCTGCCGCACCGGTGCCGACCGCTGAGCAATTCTTCCGGGAGCCGATGCAGCCTGGCATGGCCGGCAAGGCTGTGACGGAGCGTGCCCGCAAGGCGCCAGCATGGGAATTGACGGACCGGCTGAGCGAGGGACGCAAGCCGCTCTCGGGAGAAGGCTATGCCGCCATCTCCGAAAATCGTCCGGTGTCCCCCAAGGATCAGCCGCTCTCCACATTTTCGATAGATGTCGACACGGCCTCGTATGCCAATGTGCGGCGGTTTCTCAGTTCGGGCCGGCTTCCTCCCCCCGACGCGGTGCGGATCGAGGAATTCGTCAATTACTTCCGCTACGACTACCCGCAGCCTGAGGACAACGCCGCGTTTTCCGTGACCATCGATGCCGCGGAGTGCCCGTGGAATCGGGGCCATCGGCTGGTGCGGATCGGTCTGCAGGGCCGCACGGTCGATCGCGGTTCACGGCCCGCCGGGAACCTCGTGTTTCTTGTCGATGTGTCGGGCTCGATGCAGGCGGCCAACAAACTCCCGCTGGTGCAGCAGGCCCTCTCGATGCTCGTTGAAGAACTCTCCGAGAATGACCGCGTGTCGATCGTCACGTACGCCGGGAATGCCGGGCTTGTGTTGCCACCGACGACCGGTGACCAGAAGCGGACGATCCGGGCGGCGATCGAGTCGCTCGCGGCCGGTGGCTCGACACATGGCAGCGCGGGGATCGCACTCGCATACGAGCAGGCCGAAGAACACTTCATTGAGGGAGGGGCCAATCGCGTGATTCTCGCCACCGACGGTGATCTGAACGTCGGCATCACGAGCACCGACGCACTCACCGACCTGATTCGTGAGAAGGCGAAGGGGGGAGTGTTTCTGACAGTGCTCGGCTTCGGGGAAGGCAATCTCCAAGATGCGAAGATGGAAGCAATTGCTGACAATGGCAACGGAATCTACGCTTACATCGATGGTGTTCGTGAGGCACGAAAGGTGCTGGTTGAGCAGTTGACCGGCAGCACCGTGACGATTGCCAAGGATGTCAAGATCCAGGTGGAGTTCAACCCGGCCCAAGTGGCATCGTATCGCTTGCTCGGCTATGAGAATCGAGCCTTGGCCCCCCGGGACTTTCGCGATGATACGAAGGATGGCGGTGAGATTGGGGCGGGGCACAGTGTGACGGCGCTCTATGAGATCACGTTGATGGACGAGGCTACAGTCGCTGATCCAGTGATCGAACCGCTCAGGTATCAGCGCCGTCCAGAGTCGACGAAGCCCGTCGCAAGTGCAGCCGATGACGCGGAAGCGGTCGACCAGAATCCGACGCTTGATCCGGCAGTGAGTCGCGAACTCCTCACGGTGAAACTCCGCTGGAAGCAGCCCGACGCCAGCGAAAGCACGGGACTGGAAGCGCCGTTCGCCGACTGTGGCCCCGCCTTCGACGAGGCACCGACCGACCTGCGATTTGCTGCGGCCGTGGCGGCCTACGGGATGATCCTGCGAAACAGCGGGCAAAAGGCAAATGCGACGCTTCCACTGGTGGCGAACATCGCAGGAAGTGCACTTGGCGGTGACGAGGGGGGATACCGAGCCGAGTTTCTCGATCTCGTCCGGCTGACGGAAACCCTCCGCGGCCGCTGATCACCGTGGAAGACCAGGGCTCTTCTCTGTCTTCCCTGCATCGATCAGGGGGGGCAGGTGGCCAACTCCCTTCTCCGGCGTGCCTCGGGATCTGTTAGTATGCTTAGGGGATTTCCCGAGCGAAGGTCTTTTTCGTCGGAGGACGTTCACCGTGCAAAAGCAGTGGATCATCTGGGCGGTTCTTGTGTGGCTCGTGCCACTTCGTGGTCAGGCTCAGGAGACGACGGAATCTGCAACGTTTCGCATCGATTCACTTCGTGCGATTGCTGTCGCTCCCGGAAATCGCCAGGAGGTGACCTTCGCCCTTGAACGGAACGGGCACGACAAACCTATCACGGTGACGGCTGCGAACCTTCCCGATGGGGTAACCATCGAGAAGGTCGCGGTGCCAAAGGATGCACAGGAGGCGACTCTGGTGGTCGTTGCCGCCAACGATGCCAAGCCTCGTGTTCGCTCAGCAGTGGTTACCGCGACAGACGGTTCGCTCACGAGTGAGGATGCCCTAGTGATCCGGGTCACTGACAGCGCTGAGAAACTGCCGCCGGGAATGCTCGATCTGGAAGTAATGAAAAAATACCTGGAGGAGAGCGACTCGTACGCATCGCTTCGTCGGCGGGGTTCGATCGGTGGGCGGTTCACGACGCGAACAAAGCAAGCCTTGGCTGATTTTTACGGGGGCACGAAAGAGTCGGAAGCGGCGGTCATGAAGGGACTCGCCTGGCTGGCGAAGGCCCAGCAATCAGATGGAAGCTGGTCGCTTCTGGAGCCATCCTCTGCCGAAGGGTCAACGACGCCGGCGGAGTCAGGAACTGCCGAAAAGCAGGTTGATGAGAATCTCACCGCGGCGACTGCATTCGGCCTGCTGCCATTTCTGGCTGAAGGAATCACGCACCGCTATTCCCCACAGGGCCAACCGGAGTTGGCCGCGTATCGGGAGGTGGTCCAGAGAGGATTGGTGTTTCTCGCGACCAAGCAGACGCGGAGTTCGGACGTGAATGACGGTAACTTGGGGGGTGGCATGTACGCGCATGCGATTGGCACGATCGCCCTCTGCGAGGCCTATGGTCTGTCTGGAGACGACCGCACGCGGCTCAACGCGCAACTTGCCTTAAAGTATTTGCTGAATGCGCAGCATCGCGCGGGCGGCGGTTGGAGGTATGGGCCGAATCAGCCGGGCGACATGTCGGTAACCGCCTGGGTATTTCTTGGGATACGAAGCGCGCAATTGACGGGCATGCCCGTGTTGCCAGCAGTCCTTGAGCGTGCCGGCCGCTTTGTGGATTCATGTGCTGCTGGTCCGAGTGAGGCGCCGAATTCACGTTATGCCTATGAGCCTGGCACGGATGCGAAGCTCTCGCTGTCGGCGGCGGGGCTCCTCACCCGGCAATACCTTGGATGGGAAAAAGACACCTCCGACCTGGTGGCCGGCTGTGCGTATTTGATGGAAAACAAGCCGCCCACGACTTCATCGGCGCTGGGAAACATCTACTTTTACTACTACGCCACACAGGTTTTGCATCACATGGAGGGAACGGACTTTGATCTTTGGAATCATCTCGTTCGCGAACACGTGATCCGAACTCAGGAAAAGGAGGGTGCCAATGAAGGAAGTTGGAACCCCAAGGGGGTCGACTGGGGTGAAAAAGGAGGCCGTATGTATGCGACAGCGCTTGCCCTGTTAACCCTGCAGGCGCCGTACCGCCACCTGCCGATGTTTCGCCAATTCAAGCTGTACTGAAGGCTGGTGTCAGTGCGCACCCTGGGCCGCGAGCCAGCGTTCGGCATCAAGAGCTGACATGCAACCGGTGCCAGCCGCCGAGATCGCCTGACGGTAGTAGTCGTCGGCCACATCGCCCGCAGCGAAGACGCCCTCCACACTCGTCTCAGTGCGGAAGTGTTTCTTCCACACGATGTACTTCTTCGCCGTCAATTCGAGTTGACCGTCAAGGAACGCGGTGTTGGGCGTGTGGCCGATCGCGAGGAACACACCCGACACCTCGAGTGTTGTTGCCTTGCCCTTCTCAACCGTGCTTTCCAGCCGAACGCCAGTGACTCCACCGACATCATCGCCAAGCACCTCAACGAGCGTGGAATTGAAGTGGATCGTGATTTTTGGGTCATCAAAAGCCCGCTGGGCCATGATCTTTGAGGCTCGGAATTCATCGCGTCGATGGACCAGATGTACCGTGCTGGCAAACTTGGTGAGGTAGGTCGCTTCCTCGATCGCCGAGTCGCCACCACCGATCACCACCAGTGGCTTGTTCCGAAATCGCGGCAGGGCGCCGTCACACACGGCACAGGCACTCACGCCACGGTTCTTGTACTTCTCTTCGCTCGGCAGACCGAGCCAGTTGGCGCTGGCACCGGTCGCCACGATCACCGCGTTGGCGAGAATCGGATCACCCTCGGAGGGGTAGAGCGTGAATGGGCGCTTCGAAAAATCAACCTTCATGATGTCGTCGGTGACAATTCGTGTTCCGAAATTGATCGCCTGCTGCCGCATCAACTCCATGAGTTCAGGACCAGTGACACCATGGCCCTCGTGTGGCGGCATCATCGTCCGTCGATCCTTGGGGAGGGCGGAGTCGAGGAATGCCCCAAGGTCACCAGCCGGGAAGCCAGCAAAGTTTTCCACCTCACTCGTCAGGGCCAACTGCCCGAGGGGAAGCGTTCCGGCCATCCGGTTTTTTTCGGTAATCGCGCCCTCGAAGACGAGCGGTTGGAGTTGTGCGCGGGCGGCGTAAATCGAAGCCGACCATCCGGCCGGCCCACTTCCAATGATGACGACGTTTTCTGTGGTGGACATGAACTCTCGATCCTTGTTGAGGCTTAAATACACAGTTCATCTCTTGCCATCGAAACTCGATGGGGACTCGGCATTCCTTGCCGTGATTCTGTTTTTCATCAAGCATGAGGGGGCTGCGGGGATGAACGCGACCGATTATAAACAGTGTTCCCAACTCCCAGCAGGCGATCTTTGGCTCATGTTCCAATCTCATCGATTCGACGTCGAATTCACTCTGATGTACGCTGCCTTCCTGCTTTCAGTGGGCACCGTTCTTGCCGCTGAGGTTCCGGCATCCCCGCCTCCCGGGCATTGCGGCCCGCCGCAGGCAGAGCATGCCGTCACGAATCGGGCCTTCACTGGCATTCCCAGTCTCGCTGTGGCTCCTCAGGGCAGACTATGGACGACATGGTACGCCGGAGTCACCCCGGCGGAAGATCTCAACAACTACGTCGTGCTCTCCACCAGCGGCGATAATGGTGTGACGTGGCAGGAAGTGCTCGTCGTTGATCCGGATGGCGGGGGTCCGGTACGGGCGTTCGATCCTGAACTGTGGGTTGCGCCGGACGGTCGGCTGTATGTCTTCTGGGCCCAGATGGACAAGAGCCGCCACGATGTCAAACTCGGTGTGTGGTGCATCGAGACATCGGATCCCGACGCAGTGAAGCCCGTGTGGTCACCGCCGCGGCGGATCGGCGACGGTGTGATGATGTGCAAGCCCGTGGTGCTTTCGGGTGGCGAATGGGTGTTGCCGATTTCCCGCTGGCGGACGCACGACGAAAGCGTTGAGATGGTGGTCTCCACCGATGCCGGCAAGACGTGGGCACGGCGTGGTGGCTGCAACGTGCCGCAGGACGTTCGCCAGTTTGACGAACACATGTTTGTCGAACGCAATGACGGCTCGCTCTGGGTGCTGGTGCGAACCACGTATGGCATCGGTGAAAGCATTTCGACCGACAGCGGTCGGTCCTGGCCAGAACTCTCGCCGTCGGCGATCCCCCACACGCCGGCCCGGTTCTTCATCCGGCGGCTTGGTTCCGGCAGCCTGCTGCTGGTCAAGCACGGTCCACTCGACACCGTGTCCGGCCGGTCACATCTGACTGCCTACCTCTCCAAAGACGATGGCACAACCTGGAGTGGTGGGCTGTTGCTTGATGAGCGTCGGGGTGTGTCCTATCCGGACGGGCAACAGACGCCGGACGGCCTGATTCGCATCATCTACGACCATGATCGCGTCGGCGACCGTGAGATCCTCATGGCCACGTTTCGTGAAGAAGATGTGGCAGCCGGAAGGCCTGTCAGCGGTGCTGTACGGCTTCGCCAGCCAGTGAGCAAGGCGACGGGCGGTCGAGAAAAGCGATGAATCTACGGACTCGCCCTGGTAATCTTTTAGCGCCAAGTGGTTCGCCACGGTTTTTGATAACGCTCTGGTGATCGATTCCGTCTCATTCGCTCAGTGGTGGATCTTCCAATGATTGTTTTTGCAATCGTGCTCGGTGCCGCTCTGATGCTGATGGCAGGCTACGCCACCTACGGCCGGTGGCTGGCGACGCGGATCTTTCGGCTCGATGCAGCGGCCAGGATGCCGAGCGTTGAGCTCCGCGACGACGTCGATTACGTGCCGACGCCGCCGGCGATCGTCTTCGGCCATCACTTCACGAGCATCGCCGGCACCGGGCCGATCGTCGGGCCAGCGCTGGCGATCATGTGGGGCTGGATGCCAGCGCTGATGTGGGTGCTTGTCGGCTCGATCTTCGTCGGCGCGATGCACGACATGGCAGCGCTGGTCGTGAGTTGCCGCAACCGCGGGATGACGATCGGAGAGGTGGCCGGACGGCTGCTCAACCCGCGGGTCAGGCTGCTGTTTCTCGTGCTCCTGTTGTTTGCGCTCTGGGTGGTGCTGGCGATCTTTGGCTGGGTGATCGCGAGTGTGTTTGTGCAGTTTCCCGAGTCGGTGCTGCCGGTCTTCCTCCAAATTCCGATTGCCGTATGGATCGGGCTACGGGTGCATCGGGCCGGGCGAAATCTCCTCATGCCGAGTCTGGCGGCGCTGGCCCTGATGATCGCCACGGTCTGGCTGGGGGCGGGCTGCCCTGGCTTGGCCTGGACCGGTGGCTGGCTCGGGGATGTGATTCGCTCGATCAACGAGATGGTCGCCGCCTGGCCGGTGTGGGCCTGGGTGGCGGTGCTCCTGGCCTACTGCTACGTGGCCAGTGTGCTGCCGGTGTGGGTGCTACTCCAGCCGCGGGACTACATCAACAGCCTGCAACTGATCGCCAGTCTCGGGCTGATCGTAATCGGGCTGGTGACGGTGACGGTGGTGGGTGGGCCGGCGGCAGACACGGCCCGGCAGCCGCTGGTGATGGTCGCGCCGGCCCTCAATCTGCATCCGACCGGAGCGCCGCCGATCGTGCCGTTCTTGTTTGTCACCATCGCCTGCGGGGCGATCAGTGGGTTTCATTGCCTGGTGAGCTCGGGCACGAGCAGCAAGCAATTGCGGTGCGAGACCGACGCCCGTGCTGTTGGCTACGGGTCAATGCTGCTGGAGGCCTTTTTGGCGACGCTCGTGATAATCGCCGTCGGCGCCGGCATCGGGTTTGGCTGGCAGCAGTCGTATCCGGGGCTCACGGGCGAGGCCCTCTGGAGTACGATCTATGCCGACTGGACGAAGGTGACCGGCGGGGCGGCAATCGCCGCGTTTGTGGTCGGTTCAGGCAATTTTCTCGAGGGACTCGGCATCGACGCCACGTTTGCGCGGGCCCTAATGGGTGTGCTCGTGGCGAGCTTTGCCGGCACTACACTCGACACGGCCACGCGGCTGCAGCGGTATGTCGTGCAGGAACTGGCCGGCACGCTTCTCTGGAAGGCGGGAGCGCCGCGACGGGCTTCCCCGCTCAATCCCCTCCGCTGGCTCACCACGCCGCACGGGGCCACGCTGTTTGCCGTGTCGTCGGCCTTCCTCTTGGCACTGATGCCCGCGCCCGGCAAACCCTGGAGCTACGAAACACTCGGCACTGGCGGTCTGATCCTGTGGCCACTGTTTGGTGCGACGAATCAGCTGCTCGCCGGCCTGTCGCTGATTGTGATCTGCTTTTATCTCCACCGCCGCGGGCTGCCGACCTGGATGGTGGCCGTGCCGGCCGTGTTCATGCTGGCGATGCCGGCCTGGGCACTGTTGTATGACATGCAGCGGTGGGCGGCTGCGGGCAACTGGATGCTCGTGGTGGTGGCGGCGGTAATGCTTCTCCTGGAAGCGTGGATGATGTTGGAGGCGTTGCTGCTTTGGCCCCGCGTGAGGCGCGTGATGGAAGAGGCGCTCCCGCCGCTGGAGCCGGTGCCTGCGCGGGCGCCTGTTTCCTCATGAGCCGGCGGAGCGCGCGACCGGAAAAGATCTGCCCGGTATGTGGCCGGCCGTTTGCCTGGCGGAAGAAATGGGAGCGGTGCTGGGAGCAGGTGCGGTATTGCAGCGACCGCTGCCGGACACAGGGCGTGCGAAAGGCAGCCCCGTGACCCGTGATGCGACCGCTGACACGGGCCGAGAAGCAGCCGGCGGCGAATCATCTCAGGGCTTGAATGAGCAGGTCGCCGCCGCCATCGGGCACATGGTAGAAGGCGAAGGCAAAGATCGCATAGGTGGCCAGCAGCAGCACGCCCTCCATCCAGGTCACCTTGCCATCGGTGATCAGTTCTCGGGTCACGACCACGGCGATCACAATGGCGATCACCTCGATCGTCGAAAAGGCCAGGTCGAGCGGCTCCCCCACGAGCGGCCCGAGTAGCACCAGCAGCGGGGCCACGAGCAGCACCATCTGGATCGTCGAGCCCACGGTGACGGAAAGCACCAGCTCCTGCCGGCCCGAGCGGGCAAAGCGAATCGCCGTGAGAATCTCTCCGCAGCCTCCCACACCACCGAGCAGCACGACGCCGCTGAAGACGTCGGAGAGGCCGAGCGACTGGGCCATCGGCTGGAGTGATTCCGTGAGGATGTCACTGACCAGCGCCAGCGCGGCGGCTGCCAGGCCCAGTTGCAGGAGGGTGCGGCCCAGTGGTAAGCGTTCGGTTTCCTCGCTGGGTATCTGGCTGGCAGCAGCAGCCGCCGCGCGATGATTGAAAAACAGGCTGATGAGATTGATGACGTAGACGAGCAGCAGCACGATCGCGATCTCACGCGACAGTTCTCGCGAGGCCTCCGGCACGCCGACCTGAAAGACCGCCGGCACGATAAAGCAGAAACTGCAGAGAAGGAGCATTGAGGCGGTGGTACGGAGATGCTCGCGGTCAAACTGTCGCGTACCAAACTTCACGCCGCCGATCACCAGCGCGCAGCCGAGGCCGACCAGCAGATTCACGAGGATCGACCCCGTGAGTGAGGCCTTCACAACCGAGCCGAGGCCGTTGGTGAGGCCGGCCAAGCCAATGATCAACTCCGGGGCATTGGCCAGCGTGGCGTTCAAGAGCCCGCCCACCGACGGCCCGAGTCGGCCGGCGAGCCGCTCTGTGGCCCCTGCCATGAGATCGACCAGAGGCAGGATCGCCAGAAGGGCGGTGGCGAAGACCAACGACGGAGCCGCATCACTCCAGTGAAGCAGTACGGTCGCCGGCACACACAACAACAGCCATTTCATCACCGACTACTGTAATTGTCGGGCGAGGAAGGTCCACCCGAGCGCATCCATGAAGGCCCGCTGCTTGTTGTCGGCGGCACCACCATGGCCTCCTTCGATGTTCTCGAAATACAGCACATCCTTGCCTTGTTTCTTCAGCAACGCCGTCATCTTGCGGGCGTGGCCCGGATGCACGCGGTCATCGCGGGTGGAGGTGGTGATCAGGAGCGATGGATAGTGTTGTGCACGATCGATGTTGTGATACGGTGAGAAGCCACGGATGAACGCCCATTCGTCAGGGTGATCCGGGTTGCCGTATTCGCCCATCCAGCTCGCACCGGCCAGGAGTAGGTGAAACCGCCGCATATCGAGGAGCGGCACCTGGCAGACGATCGCCCCAAACAGGTCGGGCCGCATGGCATACATGTTGCCCACGAGGAGGCCGCCATTGCTGCCTCCTTTGCCGCCGAGATACTCTGGCGAGGTGACCTTCCTCTGCACCAGATCCTCGGCGACCGCGATGAAGTCTTCATAGGCCCGCGGCCGCTTTTCCTTGAGCGCCGCCTGATGCCACCGCGGCCCGAATTCGCCACCGCCACGGATGTTGGCGATCACATAGACATGGCCCTGCTCCAGCCAGGCCGCCCCTGCCAGCGGGCTGTAGCCCGGCAGCAGCGGGATTTCGAAGCCGCCGTAGCCATAGAGTACAGTCGGTGATGAGCCATCGAGCGGCAGATCCCGAGGGCCGATCTGGAAGTAGGGCACCCGGGTGCCGTCGCGGGAAACCGCCTCGTGCTGGCTGACCGCCAGGCCATCGGCTTGGAAAAAGGCCGGTGACTGTTTGAGCTGTTCAACCGCATTCGTGCCGGCGGTGCCGAGGGACAGCGTTGAGGGCTGCAAGGCCGTCGCCGTGATCAGGAAGACATCATCGTTCTCGATATCATCGATCGGGATCACGCTGGCCGTGCCGATCTCGGGAACGCCGGAGAGCGGTTCCCGCTGCCAGCTGCCGTCGCTAAACGACAGCGAGAAGAGCCGATTTCGCACGTTGTCGAGCGTTGTCAGCAGCACATGGTTGCGGGTGGTTGAGAATGCCGCCAGCGACGTGCGGTCGGTCGGTTCGAAGAGGATATGAAACGTCCGGTCGCCGGTGAGGAACCGCTCGAAGTCGGTCGCCAGCAGGCTCCCGGCCTTGAACGTCGTGCCGGCTACGGTCCAGTCGCTCCGCAGTTCCACCAGCAGCCACTCACGGTGAATGGCGGCATTGGCGTCGTCGGGCTTCTCGATTTTCAGCAGCGTGCTGTTGCGGCGGAGGAAGAAGTCACTGGTGTAAAACGTCTTTTGCCGGAGAAAGAATTCGCGTTCAAAACCAGGGGTGAGATCGCGGTAGCCGATCACGCTCATGTCGTCAGCCTCGCCCTCGAAGACGAGCGGCGCCGCGGTAAGCGGCGTGCCCCGCTGCCACTCGCGGACGGTTCGCGGATAG
>JAYQOK010000121.1:0-3915 GCA_038144795.1 Candidatus Kuenenia sp.
CCCACTGCCACCTGGTCTGGTCTGGTGGTGGGTGATACCCTAACTTAGAAATTGGTACCGCACTGGGGGGCAGGTCAACAGCCACGGCGGAATTCATCGGTGTACCGTTCGACTACCCCACCAACTTCGCTGCTAGTGAACTGCTGCTGACCCTGCGGATCTACGAACCGTTTCGGGGCTGGCGAACTCGTTAACATCGCCCACCGGCCAGCGTCCACTCAAACACGGCCACTTCCGGCACGGCGCCCAGCCGCACTGGGATCAGCGACGTGCCCACGCCACGCGATACATAGAGCGGCGGCAGAGCATCGCCCCCCTGGCGACCATACCAGCCGGCGACATACCGGCCGCTTCCCGGCGGCAACACCACCGGCATACCCAGCGGCGCCACCTGCCCGCCATGCGTGTGACCGGAAAGCACAAGGTCGGCAGCATGGCGCGGTGGCAGATTGAGCTGATCCCGCAGAGCCGGGCAATGAGCCAGCACGAGATGATTCGGCATGGGCTCAGCAGCAGCGAGCGCAGCCGTCGCATCGGGCCGGCTGGCCCGTAGGTCGTCGAGGCCGGTGATCCGGAGGGCGGTGCCCGCATGCGGCAACGTGACCGACCGGTTCACGAGCCATTCGATGCCGACGGCTTCGCACAGCCGGCCGAACTCTGAGAGCGGCACCCCGGACGAGTATTCCCAGTTCCCGGGAATCGCAAACGAGGGCACCGCGGGACAACGCCTGAGAAACTCCCGTAGCGGGCCGAGCCCTTGCGGCGACTCGAGCATGTCGCCGGTGTGCATGATCACATCGGGGCGAGCGGCGACGATCGCGTCGATGACCCGCTCTTCCACGGCACCGTACCCACGAATATGCAGATCACTCACCTGCACAATCCGCAGCGAGACCCTCGCGAAGACAGCCGTGCCAACGAGATGCCGAGTCACATCGAGCCGGCGGGGCGTGACCAGCAGGCCATCGACCCCGGCCGCGATCGGAAGCCCAGCCAACGCTGCCGATGCAGTGAGCATCTTGCGACGAGAAAGCAACACACCGCTCATGACACGACAGTATCGGGATCGTCGGCCGGAGAACACACCAAGTTGCCCGAATCGGAGCCCCGACCACAGACATATGGCGATCCGTGCTCACCAGGCGACAGCCGAGGCGCAACGGCAGAGGGCCGAGGAACTCGCAGAATTGGCCGAGACCCAGGAGCGAACCGACTGGGCTGTTGCGGATCTCGCCAAGCAGGTCGGCGGGCTCTCCAATCCGCTCGGCGGCAGCCTGGAAGACTTTGCCTGCGACCTTGTGCCCGAGATCCTCGAGAGGCACTGGGCGATGCAGATCGCATCAGCCGCGTCACGGTGCTCTGCGAAACCAAGGCCGGCGTAAGCCCGGTCGAAGTCCAGCGTTTTCTGCGGGTTGTCGAGAAGGCCAAAGCCGCCCATCCTGAGGCAGACACCCGGCCGCGGGTTTTTTGCTACAAGGCGGATCGCAAGGCCCGCGAGCTGATCGTGAAGGCCGGTGCCGCCATGGTGTTTACCCGCGGCGCGATGATCCCGAAAGCCGACGACGCGGCGTAGCAAGCAAGGTCTGCGATCGATCAGCCCACGACGTTTTGCGGACTGCCGGCGAGAAAGGCGGCGATGTTGGCGGCCGTGATGGCCAGCAGCCGGCGGCGGGCGGCACGGGTCGCCCAGGCGATGTGGGGCGTGATCACGCAGTTCTTGGCAGAGAGCAGCGGATTCGTGGCTGGCGGTGGCTCGACTGAGAGCACATCGAGCCCCGCGCCGGCGATTCGCCCGGCGTTGAGCGCGGCTGCGAGATCTGCCTCGTTGATAAGCCCACCCCGCGCCGTGTTGATGAGGTAGGCCGTCGGCTTCATCTGCGCGAGCCTTGCGACGTTGACCAATTCCTTCGTCTCCGGCGTGAGCGGGCAGTGCAGACTCACCACATCGCTCTCGCGAAAGAGCCGGTCGAGATCGACATAGTCGCCGCCCTCATCAACGACTCCGAAAGCATTACGGCGGTTGGCGAGAATCCGCATGCCGAAGGCCCGCCCCACGCGGGCCACCGCGGCGCCGATCTGACCGTAGCCGACGATGCCGAGCGTGAGGCCGGCGAGTTCCACGAGGTCGCCATCCCAGTAGCAGAAATCCTCGCCGGCGGCCCAGCGGCCCTCGTGCACGGTGCGGTCGTGATGGCCGGTGCGGTTGGTGAGTTCGAGGAGCAGCGCAAACACCGCCTGCGCCACTCCCGGCGTGCTGTAGGCCGGCACGTTACAGACCACGATGCCGCGGGCCGTTGCCGCCGCCACGTCGACCACATTCACCCCCGTCGCCAGCACGCCGATCAATTTCACACTTGGCAACCGGGCGAGCGTGTCGGCCGAGATCGGCGTCTTGTTGGTAAGCACGATCTCGGCATCCGCCACGCGAGACACGATGTCCGTATCGGCCATGCGATCGAAGATCGTGCACGGCCCCAGGGCCTCGATCTCAGCCCAACTCAGATCACCAGGGTTGGCCGTATAGCCATCGAGAATGACGATTTGCATGGCGGAAGGCTACCATACCGCAGTCATCAGCAACCTGGCGTGAGGAAGCGGATTTCGATGAGTGAGCAGATCGGTGTGGTGCTGATCTTCGTCGGCCTCGGGCTGCTGCTCGCGGGCCTGGTCTCGCTGGTGATTCGCGGCATCCCCGTGCTCCTAGGCCGGGGGGCAGCCCGGCGGCTGCGTTGGTCGCTGGCCCTCGTCGCCGGCGGGCTGGTTGTGGGGGTGGTGCCGTTTGTCTGGCAGGCGGCCTATCTGGTGATCGTGGGGCTGGGGCCCCGCGAACGCGTCGTGGAGGGCAGCCCGGCGGTCGTGCTCACCGGCTGGGATCGCGACGACTATTCATTTCTGGCGGAGCGGCCCGAGATCGAAATCCTGGAGATGGCCAATCCAGACGTCACCGATGCCACGCTCGACCTGCTTACCGCGCTCCCGCGACTGAAGGAACTCACGCTCAATGACGCCCGGATCACTGATGCCGGTCTCGTGAAGCTCGCCGCCCTGCCCGCCCTCGAAATCCTGCGGCTTGCGCGGACACAGATCACGCCTGACGGCGTGAAGGCGTTTCTGATTACGCCGCCGCCGCAGCTATCGCAGCTTGACGTGTCGGGGTGTGGCATCCCGACATCGCCCCTCAGAACCTGGAAGAATGCCGCCCCCGCCGGCACAGAGCGCCGTTATGTCAATTGATCCCCTCAACGAAGATGTCGGGGGCAGCCCGGCCAATGCCCGTTTTCTGCTTGTGGCAAGTGAGCTCGCCTATCTCGACGAGACAGCTGGCAGGGCGGCCTTCGCCGACCGGCTCGGGCTGGACGCGCGGCTCCTTTCGGTAGGCAATACGCAGGGATGGGTGGGCGCGAGCCCCGGGCATGTTGTCGTGGCCTTCCGCGGCACGGAGAGCCCGACGAGCCTCGACGGGCTAAAAGACATTCTGCTCACCGACGCGATGAACCTGCTCGTCGTACCCGAGGGGCGGCTCGGGCATGACCTAGCGGCCGCCGGGGTGGACGCCCAATTCCACAAGGGCTTTACCGACGCGCTGGCCGACATCTGGGAGCCGGTTTCTGCGGTGGTGGAAGGAGAACTGCAGCAGTGCGACCGGCCCCTGTGGATCACTGGCCACAGCCTCGGTGGGGCGCTCGCCCTGCTCTCCGCCTGGCTCTTCAAGCGGCGGATGATGGCGGTGCATGAGGTGCATACCTTCGGCGCACCGATGATCGGCAACTGCGCCGCCTGCGCGGCCTTCAATCGGGAGTTTGCTGGCAAGATCCATCGCTATGTCAACGGTCGCGATCCGGTGCCCAAGCTGCCGGCCTTGTCGCTGGTGGCCAACGAGTTTGGGCATGTCGATGCCGAGCGACTGCTCGGCAC
>JAYQOK010000121.1:3925-11844 GCA_038144795.1 Candidatus Kuenenia sp.
CCGGCCGCCGGGGCGGCGGGGGGCCACGGCTGTGGGGCAGGCCGCCGCCGCGCCCCGGCGCGGCACCGATCCGGCCCTGCCACTGGCAAGCGTACTTGGTGGCATCACCGCCCGTGCCGCCGGCGGGCTGCTCTCCGGCACGCTAATCGACGAGGCCTGGCAGGGAATCACCGCGGAGGTCAACAGCCACTTTCTCGACCGCTACCGACAACTGCTGGGGTGAGCCGACCGATGGGGTGCGTCACCCTCACGCCAGCCAATCGGGTTTGAAGACCATCGTGAGGCCGAGCAGGAGAATCACGCCCCAGCTCACGAGCTTGAGCCAGCGGCCGCCGGTCTCCCGGAGCTTGAGCCGGGAGAGTGTCCACGTGACGCCGGCCACCATCAACGCGTCATCAAACGTGTAGGCCAGAATGTAGAGCAGCAGGTATCGGCGTCGATCACCGTCGGCACCACCTGTTCGCTTACGATCGGCCGGTTGTCAGGCTCGTCGAGGGCCTGGCAACGGCCCGTTCGGAGACAGCGGGCGCAACACCGCCGCATCGTCATGCCAATCGTCGCGCGGCACGCTGACGCCTCCGGCACCTCGCTTTTTCACCAACTGCTCCAGCTGGGCCCGGCCGGCAGCGTCGCTTCCAATATCGATCGTGTTCACGGCAAAGGCCGGATAGCGGGCGAGCAGCGACGAGAGCCAGGCCTTGGCGTCAAGGCACCGCGCACATCCCGCCGGCCATCAAGCCGAGGACATGAGCCACCGTTCGAACAAGGAAGACGCTGATTCTACGCAGCCGCACCTCCAAGGCGGCGAATTTGCAAGGTTTTGTATGATTCGACCGGTTTCCTTCCTCCCCGGCTCGACCAAGCCCGCCATGACGCTTCTCATCCTCGAGTTCATCGGGCTGGCGGTTGTCGTGGCGATCGCCGGCACGTTTCTGGCCCGCTCGGCCGACTGGATCGCCGAAACCACCGGCCTCGGCCGGCTCATCGTCGGCAGCCTCCTGCTGGCCGGCGTCACCTCGCTTCCGGAACTCTCCGTTGACATTTCCGCGGTGCGGGCCGGGCTGGTCGACATCGCCGCCGGTGATCTCTTCGGCTCGAGCCTCATGAACCTGCTGATCCTCGCCGGCCTCGATCTTGCCTGGCGTGGTGAGCGGCGAATGTTTTCGCGGGAGGCAGCATCGCACGCGCTGTCGGCCACCCTGGGAATCGTGCTCACCGGTCTCGCCGGCACAGCGGTGCTCACCGCCGGCAGGCTGCCCCCGATTGTTTGGCTCGGTGTCGGCGGCTGGTCATGGGCACTCTTGATTGCCTACCTGCTCGGCGCCCGTGTCCTCTATCTCGATCAGCGGATTTCGGCGCGGGCCCACCGGGAGGCAGCCGCGGAGGCCGAGGCCAAGGGCCAGCCTGCTGCTGAGCAGCCCCGGCCCGGACACCTCGGCTGGGCGGCGATGACCTTTTCAGCCGCTGCCGCCGTGCTCTTCTTTGCCGGCCCCCAGCTCTCGCACGTGGCGGGTGCGTTGGCGGAGCAGTCTGGCCTCGGCGGCACATTCGTCGGCACCACGCTCGTGGCGGTCACCACGTCGCTTCCCGAGCTTGTCTCATCAATCACGGCGCTCCGGCTCGGGGCGATCGACCTTGCCATCGGCAATGCCTTCGGCAGCAACGCCTTCAACATGATCCTGTTTGTGCCGCTCGACGCCGTCCACGAAGGCCCGCTCTTCGCATCCCTTTCATCCGCCCATGCCGTGACGGGGATGGCCGTAATCGTGGCGACCGCGATCGCCGTGCTCGGACAGCTCTATCAGGCGAAGCGACGGGTGCCGTTCTTCGAGCCCGATGCATTGCTGATGATCTTCGTCCTCATGGGAGCGTTGGCCCTCGTCTACCAACTCTCGTAAGGTGATTCGCCTCAGGACATGCCGATGACGAAGCCGTCTTCTTCGGTACCACCGGCATGGCATGCCCTTCCCGTCACCGAGGTGGGAAGGCAGCTCGGAATTGATCCGGTTGCGGGGCTTTCGGCTGCTGAAGCCACGGGGCGGCTGGAGCGGCATGGTGCCAACACGCTTATCGAGGCTCCGCCGGTGCCCTTGTGGCGGAAGATCGCCCGTCAGTTTGCCGAACTGGTCATCTGGATCCTGATCGCCGCCGCGGTGATCTCGGCGATCATGGGTGAGTGGGCCGACACGGCCGCGATCGCAGCCATCGTGATCGTCAATGCGCTGATCGGCTTCTTCCAGGAGGAGCGGGCGATGCAGGCGCTCGCTGCCCTCCGCAAGCTCTCGACACCGCTGGTGCGAGTGATTCGCGCGGGCCGGCGCGGATCGCTACCCGCCCGCGCGGTGGGGCCGGGGGCCCATTTGGAACTGGAAGGTGGCGACTATGTGCCGGCTGATGCCCGGCTGGTCGAGGCCCATGCGCTGAGAGCCCAGGAGGCGGCTCTCACCGGTGAGTCGGTGCCACTCGAAAAGGAGGTCGATGCCGAACTCACGGCCGACACCCCGCTTGGTGACCGCCGCACGATGGTCTATGCCGGCACCGTGGTCGCGGCCGGCCGCGGTGAGGCGGTCGTGGTGGCCACCGGGATGGATACCGAACTCGGACATATCGCCGGCCTCCTGGAGCGAGCGCCGGCCGAGGTCACGCCTTTGCAGCGAAGGCTCGCCGAACTCGGTCGGGTACTGATCGTGCTCTGCCTGGCGATCGTCTCGCTGATCTTTCTCCTCGAGGTGCGGCGGGGCGGAAGCCTGTGGGAGGTGCTGCTCACGGCCGTTAGCCTGGCGGTGGCGGCGGTGCCCGAGGGGCTACCGGCGGTGGTTACACTGGTGCTGGCCATCGGCCTACAGCGGATGGTGGCCCGCAACGCACTGGTGCGACGGCTACCGAGTGTGGAGACACTCGGCTCGGTGACGGTGGTCTGCTCCGACAAGACAGGCACGCTCACCCGCAACGAAATGACGGTCCGCGAGCTGCACGCCGGCAGGCGGGCCTGGGGTGTGAGCGGCACAGGCTACACTCCGCATGGAGAGTTTCGTCCAGCCGGTGGTGGCAACACCGCCCCCCTCACCCGCGACGCCATCCGCCGTGATGCCGACCTGGAGCGGCTGCTCACGATCGCCACCACCTGCAACAACGCATCTGTGCAGCCCAAGGGTGATGGCAATCAGTGGCAGGTGGTCGGCGATCCCACCGAGGGCGCGCTCGTGGTCGCCGCGCTCAAGGCAGGCATCGAACGCGATGAAGCCGCCGAGCATCCGCTTCTGGAGATTCCCTTTGACTCGGAGCGCAAGACGATGTCAGTCGTCGTCGGGCTCCGCGACGGCCGGCGGCTCATGTATTCCAAGGGCGCCCCGGAGGCGGTGCTTCCCAAGTGCACGGCCGAGCAGGTGGAGGACAACATCGTGCGGCTTTCGGAGGCGCGGCGGGCGGAAATCCTCGCCACCGCCAGCGACATGGCCGAGCGGGCGCTGCGGGTGTTGGCTTTTAGCTGGCGGGACTATGGCCGCCACGGCGGCGATGCCGGCGAATCAGCCGATCAGGAACACGACCTCGTCTTCAGCGGTCTGGCCGGCATGATCGATCCGCCCCGCGACGAAGCCCGCGAGGCGGTGGCCCGCTGCCGGTCGGCCGGCATCCGTCCGGTGATGATCACGGGCGACCATCCCGCAACGGCCCTGGCGATCGCCCGCGAGCTTGGCATGGCCGACGGCACCGGCCGCGCCGCCACTGGGGCCGACCTCGACACGCTGTCAGACGAAGCCTTGGCCGCTGAGGCGGCTTCCATCAGCGTCTATGCCCGTGTCTCCGCGGCCCACAAACTCCGCGTAGTGCAGGCCTGGCAGGCCCGCGGCGAGGTGGTGGGGATGACCGGCGACGGCGTCAACGATGCGCCGGCAGTGAAGGCAGCCGACATCGGCATCGCGATGGGCATCACCGGCACCGACGTCACAAAAGAGGCATCAGACATGGTGCTCACCGACGACAACTTCGCCTCGATCGTGAACGCGGTCGAAGAGGGCCGTGGCATCTACGACAACATCCAGAAGTTCATCCATTACCTTCTCTCCTGCAATGCGGGCGAGGTGCTGCTGATGCTCGTGGCCGCCTTGGCTGGCTGGCCGCCTCCCCTGGCGCCGATCCAGATTCTCTGGCTCAACCTCGTCACCGACGGCCTGCCGGCGCTGGCCCTCGGGCTCGAGCCGCCGGAGCCCGACATCATGAACCGCGCTCCCCGCCCGCCGAAGGAGCCGGTGATCACATGGCGTCGCGGACTCATGATCCTCTTTCATGGCACGCTGGTGGCGGCCGTGTGCCTCTATGCCTTCTGGACGAGCTACCGAGGCGATCCGGCAAACATGCCCCACGCCCGTACGTTTACATTTTGTGTGGCAGCCTTCGCTCAACTCTTCTTTGCGATCGGCTGTCGGAGCGACCGAGTGACGGCATTGTCCCAGGGGTTCTTCAGCAACCCCTGGCTGCTGGGTGCGATCATCTTGTCGGCGCTGCTCCAACTGACGGTGGTGATGCTGCCCTTTGCCCAGCCTGTCTTCGAGGTGGGAAGCGATCTTGGCCACGACTGGATCACCGTGATGCTCTTGGCGTTGATTCCCGTGACCGTGATCGAACTTGCGAAGCTGGCCACGGGGGTGCGTCGGCATCCCGGCGGTCGTATACTCAGTTGACAAGTCCGGAGGTGAGGTGGAGGTCGCGGGCTATCTCCGGCCCGCTTTGATCGTCTTCGTCAAGGGAACAGCCGACATGGTTTCATCCACAGTGATCCTGCAACGGGTCTGGCTAGCTGCATTGTTTTTCGCTGGGTGTATCACCACGCCATCGCGGGCGATGGCCGCAGACCCCCCGTCGAGCGACGCGGCCCGTGCGGCCTATACAGCTGCTGCTGCGTTACAGAATCGCGAAGCATGGGAATTGGCGGCTGAAGAGTGGGCGGCACTGATTGCCAACCACCCAACCGACCCACTCTCGCTCAAGGGACGGTATTACCTCGGTGTTTGTCAGGCAAAAACGGGCGACTGGCAAGCTGCCGCCAAGACGTTTCGTGACGTGCTTGGATCAACAGCCGATCCTGAAACTCAGGCGGCATCGCGTTGGGAGTTGGCCCGTGGCAGTTTTCAGGCGGCACAGCGTGAGCCTTCCCCGCAGGCTTACCAGGCGGCTAGTTCGGCCTTGCAGGACTACCTCTCACGTGACAAGGAAGGCTCTCAACGGGATGAGGCGACGTTCTATCTCGGAGAATCCCTGTGGCAGGAAGGCAAGCGGGATGCGGCCCTCGATGTTTGGTCGGATTTTGTTCGGCAATACCCCTCTTCACGGCGGCTTCCGGAAGTTTTGTACGCGCTCGGCGTTGGTCAGGCTGAAGTAAAACGTCACGCGGAAGCCCTTGCCACACTCCGACGATTCGGGAAATCTTTTCCACAGCATCCGCTCGCTGATGATGTGGCCATCTGGAGAGCCGATGTGGCCATCGCCTTGAACGACATGGACGAGGTCGAGCGAGTCCTCAAGCCGTTGGCCGCAGCCGATGGCCGCCGTAGCACTGAGGCGCTCGAACGACTTGGTGCCACGCGTTGGAAACAGAAGCGGTGGCCCGAGGCCGCCGAGGCATATCTCGCTCTCGCGAGCCGGCAACAGGGGACTCCCGACGCCCTTGGAGCTGTCGCATCTGCCGGCCGTGCCTACATCGAAGCCGGCATGCCCGACAAGGCCCGCCCCCTTCTCCAGAAGGCGCTGGCGGCGGATGGCAACAGTGGTGCCGATGCGGCCCAGAGCCTCATCCTGCTGGAACTCGATGCCAAAGCGCCAGAACGGGCACTTGAGATCGCGACCAAGAAAATTGCCGAACTCGCAGCCCAGTCCGTTCCCGACGCCGGGCGGCTTGCCAAGTTGGAACTCGCACGGGCTGACGCGCTCTGGGAAATCCGTGAGCGCCGTGATGAGGCAGCAGCAGCCTATGCCGAGGTCGCCAAAAAATATCCTGCCAACGAAAGCGTGGCACTGGCAGCTCTCGCCATGACGGCACTGGCATTGCTGGATCAGGGAAAACCGGGCGAGGCCCTGGCCACTGCAGAGTCGTTCTTGGGCAAGCCTGCGGCCGCAACGAGTGGCCAGCGGTTGCTCGACGTGAAGGCGATCCGTGCCGAGGCTCTCCTCGCACAGGGTGACTATCCGGCAGCAGCGGCGGCCTACCGTGAACTGATCGCGGGACATTCGCAGGCGCCGCAACTTGGTACTTGGCAGATTCGTGAAGCCGTCGCACTGTCAGCCGCACGGCAGTGGCAGCAGGTCCATGATCGACTCAGCATTGCACGGCCAGCACTCCGCGATGATCTGGCAGCTGAGGGCCTGTTCCTCGATGCCACGTCGCTCGTCGAATTGGTGAAATCCTC
Organism: Candidatus Kuenenia sp.; assembly: GCA_038144795.1. GTDB lineage: Bacteria > Planctomycetota > Planctomycetia > Pirellulales > UBA1268 > CACORA01. Next base: position 10,330 of record JAYQOK010000121.1, read on the forward strand.
AGCCGCACTCCCGCTGCTCGCGGAGATTGATAGGCAGCATGCCTCGTGGTCTCGTCGCGACGAGGCCCTGCTGCTCGGCATTCGGGCCCGTCAAGAAGCAGGAGACCCTCAGGGTGCTCTTTCACTCGCCGAGGCGCTGATCAAGGCATTTCCGCAGAGCCGTTTTATCGACGTCGCCTGGTATCGCCTCGGGCAGTTGCGGCAGGATGCCAAGCAGTATGATTCGGCAATCAAAGCCTACGACTCGTCGATCTCCGCAAAGCCATCGGGAGCGCGGGCACCGTGGGCACTGCTCGCAATCGGCTGGTGCCATGAGGCGAATGGGCGACTCACCGAGGCGATCTCCGCCTGGACCCTTCTGATCGATTCCCACCCCGAGTCACGTGCCATGGAGGCGGCATTATTGGCGCGTGGTGATGCTCGGTATCGAAGTGGGGACTTCGACGGTGGGCTCGCCGACGCCACGCAGTATCTCAAGTCACGTGGCCAACCGGAAAATGACCCAACCGCGGCGGCTGAGGCGCGAATGCTCGGGGGCCTCTGCCTTGTCGGGACCAAACGATACGCCGACGCTGTGAAGGCGTTTCGTCGCATTCTTGATGAGCAACCCTCCTTTGCAGCGGCCGACCGGGTCACCTTTGAGATGGGCGTGGCCCAACTCCTCGACGGTCAACGGGCCGAGGCCGAGGAAACCTTCCGCATGGTGGTCTCCCAGTATCCCACCAGCAGTCGCGCCGCTGATGCGTGGTTTGAGATCGGAGAGGCGCGATTCGAAGCCGCTGCCTGGGACGACGCAGCCACAGCCTACAAGAACGCAATCAAAGCTGTTCAAGACACCGCTGGAGCAGACCAACTTCTTGAACAGACGCGGCACAAGCTGGGCTGGGCCTGCGCCATGAAAAGCGATCATGCCGCTGCGGTCACCGCCTTCAAGGAGCAGATCACATACCACCCATCCGGCGTTCTCGCCGCAGACGCGCAGGCGATGCTCGGAGAGTCTCTGTTCCAGATGGAAGATCATCAGGCAGCGCTCAAGCAGCTCACCGCAGCTCTCGCCGATCCGACAAAACTGTCGTCCGACGATCTCCGCGGCCTCGCCTTGATTCGTGCGGGAGAATGCGCGGCCCAACAGCGAGATTGGCCAAAGAGCCTCGCACTCGCAGAACAACTCGAACGGTCACAGCCCACATCGCCGTACACACCGCAGGCTCGCTACGCCGCGGCATGGGCCCGTCAGAACATGGGCCAACTCGACGAGGCTCTCGCCGCTTTTCGACGCCTTGCCGATGGAGGACGCACTGAAATCGCCGCCCGCGCGCGGCTCATGGAAGGAGAAGTGCTCTTTGAGCAGGGCAACCACAAGGATGCTGTGAAAGCCTTTTTCAAAGTAGCCTACGGGTTTGGCGAACAGCAGGCTCCGCCGGCTTTCCATGCCTGGCAGGCTCAAGCGACTTATGAGGCGGCACGCTGCTTCGAGGCGCTTGGCGAGCGTGAGCAGGCAACACGACTCTACGC
>JAYQOK010000122.1:0-11789 GCA_038144795.1 Candidatus Kuenenia sp.
CTGCCGGGACGTCGGCTCTTTTCCCTTGCGCCACAGCATCGCGCGCCCGGCGGGAGCCCGCGACTCCAGCCCGCACAGCCTGCGCACCGTGACAACTCGTGACCTTATATTCTACGTAGTCCGGATCGCTCCCCGTGACTCGGCATGTTGACGAAACGCATGTTCTTCCAGAAACACGGCCGGACGGACGAGTTGGAAAACCATTTTTTCAGCGGGCCATCCGCAACAGGTCAGGAGGCGTTCAAAGTCGTCGGCTGGACAACTGCCTTTCATGTCGATGAGAAGAACACGACCATTGCGGTCGAACACGTTGCCGTCAACCTGCCAGCGAAGCCCCTCACGATGGCTTACCCAGACAAACGAACCATCGGGCTCGACAAACATCCGCTCCAATGTCTCAAGCCTGTTGAGGCAGTCGTCGAACGAGATGGCCAGTGGTACCACCAGCATCTCGTGGGGGATGCTGACCGTGGGCCATGTGCCCCATACGTCGGTGTGGGGACTGCCTGGGCGGAGATCCTCGGCGGGGTGCCGATGGAGTGATATCTCGAACGCATAGAAGAGCGGCACCATCATTCCTGCGGTTTCGAATCGTCGATCATCACGCACTCCTGCACCCATGTTGCGTAGTCAGCGGAGCCACGGCACAGCGTCACGAGGATTTCCGGCGTATCGTAGGGATGGAACGACCGAATCACCCGCTCACACGTGACCACCGCAGCAGGCGTAGTCTTGCACCGGCAGACAAATTCCTCAGCGATTTCGCGGACGCCCTGCCAGCGATAGATGCTGGTGAGTGGCCCTTCGATCTGAACACAGGCAGCCACACGGCGATCAACCAGACCGGTGCCGCAGGCGACCGCGTCCTGTCGAGAGGAGAAGGTGGTGCGAATCTCAGCAATGGTCTGGTCATCAGACCAATCAGTTTCAGGCAGCATCAACAATTCCTGGCTCATTAAACATCATCCCAGATGGTGCGACATGAATGGTTTGTGGGGATTCAAGTTCCCAGGTGTTTTTCGTGAGCCAGCCAGCCTGCCGCGATCCCGCATCGGGAAGCACCAAGGCAGCCACTGGAGGCTCGACCTGACGTTGAGGCAGTCCGAGGCAGAGGCCACAGGTGCTCTCCACGCGAGTGTCGTGATCCTTTCTGGCCGGGGCATGGCCGAGCACAACCAATCGCGGATCTGACCGGTGAAGGGGAACCCGAGGACGGAGGCTATCGGTGGCGGCGACAAGCGCTGGCCGTGGCCCGGCCGGATCAGGGATGCTGGCTGCTTCCATCCAAGCAGCCAAGGCATCGACAGCGTCAAATGGAGCCACCGATTCCGGCACGGTGGCGTAAGCCTGGGCATGCCAGTGTTGCACGCTGCGTTGCCACATTGTTCGAAACACCGGCTCATGGCATTCGGCAATCGCCTGAGGCATCTGGAAGGGACGTGCCGCAGCGAGTCGGCGAGTGACTGCGACGGCCGCGGCCTGGGGTACACCTGCTCCCCGAAGGCGGCGTGCGAAATCGACCAGGAGGTCGACCGCGAGACTTTCAGCCAAGGTCGGAACGCGGCCCTGCCCGAGAAGATCGGGCATCACATGCAGATCGGGTATTCCACACAGCGGATCACATTCAGCACCATGGCGAATGGTCACTGCCTCGCTCGACCACTCGGTTCCAACGGGAATGCCATATCGGCCAGCAACGGTGGTACACCAGAGGTCATGGAGCAGCCGGTCACGATCGCCGACGAGACAGATGACGCGGACGGCGGCTTGGCAGGTTGCGCTCACCATCGGTCGCCCCCTGGTGTCGGCACGCGGCACCGCGAGCCCGTCACGCTGCAGCTTCACAAGACCCGCCAAAAATCGGGAACCGCAACGGGTAGCCTTGAATGCGACATGCTCCGCCACCGCCCGCACCCTCGGCCCACCCTGCCACGGTCGGAGATCGCCATGCCAGGCGAAACTCGTTAGGCCATCGAACGTGTCCCCGGCAAGAACAATCTGAATGGTCGGGACTGGTGCGTAGCGGCCGTCGCGCTGGAAGCCAGTTCGCCAGGCGGCCCGCCTCAGCGCACGAAAAAATGACCGGATCATGCCTGGCGCGGGCGCCCCGAGAACCGTACCGTCGGCAATTGCCCAATTCGCCGTCACGACAAGCATCATCAACCCCCCTCTCTCCAATCATCGACGCGGCGCGGATCTAACGCCACGAGGATCCCGTGAGCCGGACCACTCGTGACAGACCGGAACTCCTGCGCAGGATGGAGGGGCAGATCACAGAGCCGCTCACTCTCCCGTAAACGTGGTGGCGCAGGCGGCTTCTACGGCTCCGTCGAGTTCATCCCCTGTCAGGGTGGCTGTCGCCCGGCCTGTTCCTCCGGCCGGCATGCGATAGGCGAGTTCAAACGAGGTGTGGCCTCCTGGTGGAACGCTCCCAACTGCGTCAAACGAAATCATGGGCCCATCGATGCGCACCCTTGACGGCCGTGGATCACCCACGAGACGGGCCTGATCAGGGATCGTGATGGCGAGGTCAAGCGGACCACTGGGGCTGATCCCAACATTCGAAATGGTGCAGATCAGCGTGGTGCTGCCTCCGAGTGAGACGGGATCATCGAGATCCGCCAGTGATACCCGGATGCCGGCTTCCCGCGGGGTTCGAGGCCGCGGCGTCGTGGATCGGATCGGTACGCACGACTCGTCGGCCACCATCATTCCTCCCGTCACGCCTCCGAGCACCGCCCGAACGCACGATCGGGAAGGGGGTGTGTCACGGTAACTCCGGGGCGGCGCCTGGGCTCGGAGGTTGAGCTGGCGGCGCATCTCCTCACCGGGTTGGATCGACGGGAGTGACCACGACACTTTCGATGATCCCAAGACGTATCCGTCGGAAGCCTCCAACGGGGAAAACCCGTCGTCCCATGACAGATCGAGAATCGTTTCACCAGTCACTACGGTTCCGGTATTGCGAATCACGGCGACATACTCAGCCGTACCACCGGAAGTGAGTTCATTTGGTCCAGAGAGTCCCAGTTCGAGCGAAGGCGTGGCAGATGCAGTGGCCGGAGGTGCCGGTGTTGTGAGTGGAGCGGAGGTGGTCATCGGTGCCGCGACCGGGGGGGCGGCTGTTGTATTGGTCGTTGGCTGCGTGAATGCGGAACCGGTCGGGGGGGCGGTGGGCGTTGCAGGTGGAGGGATGATCGGGGGTGCTTGCGGCACCGGCGTGGCCGTCGGGGCGGCTGCAACCTGCACGCATGCTGTGGCCCCGCCGACAAACTTTTGCGATTGGTCGATGATCTCAACACGGTGGCACTGCCGACCTGGCTCGTCCAGGATGAAATCCAAGGTAAGCCGACGGGAGGTTCCGGCCGCAAGGTCGATGGTTCCCGTCTGTTCGATCGGGCTTTTTGAGGCTTCGTGGTGGAAGCCCGAGTCGAAGTAGTCGACAATCCGCAATTTCTGCAGAGCCTGCCCAGAGCGGTTGACGATTTCAACTTCAAACGACACCCGCTCACCGATCGTGCCGGCGAGCGGGCCGGTGACAAGCACAGCGACGGGATCTTCACCGCGGGCCAGACCAACGGTGCCCTGAACGGTCGCCACGATCGCTGCCAGGCACAGCCAAGTCCGGAACAGATTTGCGTGCATCTTGAACACTCTCCCGCACCGGAGGGGCCAGCCCTCACGGCGGCCAAAATGCTACCACGCCAGCGGGTAGCGAGGAAACCTAGGCCAGAATAGGGACTTCACGCGCTGAAGCGAGGATCGTGATCAACTAAGTCAGGGAGGTTCAGGGGTCGGGCCACCCGCGCCCAGCGGTGGCGGGGGGGGCCCCGCGGGCCGGCCCCCCCCGCGCGGGCGGGGGCGCCCCCCGACCCCCCGCGGGCGGCTAGCAACGCGAGGCCAGGATGGCGAGCGTTGCGTGAAGCTAGTCCGTCGCGCGGTGGCGGACGATATCCCCCTCCACCATGTAGATCACATCCTCGGCGACATTCGTCGCCATGTCGGCGATCCGCTCGATGTGCTTCGAGACCGAGTTGATCCGCAGGAGGCTCTCCACCTTTTCCGGCGACTCCTTGATTCCCTGCATCACCATCTTCTGCACCCGCTGCCGGGAGGCATCGACGGTGTCATCTTCTTCGCGAATCTGGCGGGCGAGCGTCGGATCGCCCCGCACCACCGCATCGAGGCACTGCTTCACCATCTCCTGCGCCTGCATCGCCATCGGACGGATTTCGGGAGGCAGCGGGCAGGGTTCGCCGGCTGCAAGCTGCGGCACCCGCTTGGCGATGTTCTTGGCGAGGTCGCCCATCCGTTCGAGGTCGTTGTTGATCTTGAGCACCGACACCACGAACCGCAGATCGGCCGCCACTGGCTGGTAAAGCGCGAGGATCTTGAGGCATTCCTCCTCCACCTCCACCTCCATCCGGTCGATCTCCTCGTCGCTGGCCATCACCCGCTGGGCGAGCGGGATGTCTTCGTTGATCAGCGCGGTGATCGCCTTGGAGATCGCCTCCTCCACGAGCGTGCCGACGCGAAGGATCTTCTCTTTGAGATGGTCGATCTGGCGTTCGATGTGGCGGGTCATGGATCAGGTTTCGGGCTCAGGGCTTGGGCTCAGCCGAAGCGGCCGGTCACGTAGGCTTCCGTCTCGCGGAGAACTGGCTTGGTGAAAATGTCGGTCGTGGGGCCGTATTCGATCAGCCGGCCAAGGTACATGAAGGCAGTGTAATCACTCGTGCGGCTGGCCTGCTGCATGTTGTGGGTGACCATCAGCACGGAGTAGCGGCCGCGGAGTTCCTGGATGAGATCCTCCACCTTGCCGGTGGCGATCGGGTCGAGGGCCGAGCAGGGCTCGTCAAGCAGCAGCACCTCTGGCTCGGCGGCGATCGCCCGGGCGATGCAGAGCCGCTGCTGTTGCCCGCCGGAGAGCCCGAGGGCGCTGTCGTGAAGGCGGTCTTTCACTTCGTCCCACAGGGCCGCCCCCCGCAGCGACAACTCGCACACCTCGTCGAGCACGCCGCGGTTGTTTTCGCCGTCGATCCGCAGGGCATAGACGACGTTTTCATAGATGCTCATCGGAAACGGGTTGGGCTTTTGAAACACCATGCCCATCCGCTTGCGAAGCTCGATCACGTCCATCCGCGGATCGTAGATTGAATCGCCGTTGAGCCGCATGTCGCCGGTGATGCGGACATTCTGCACGAGGTCATTCAGCCGGTTCACACTCCGCAGGAGCGTCGACTTGCCGCAGCCACTGGGCCCGACAAGCGCTGTCACCTGGTTGTTGGGAATCGGCATCGTGATCCCGTGGAGGGCCTGCTTCGAGCCATACCATAGATTGAAGCGGTCGATCTCCAGCACCGGGGTTTCGGCGAGCACCTGGTCATGCACCTCTGAAGGCACATCGCGGCCGGCGGCTACGGCGAGCAGGCGGTCCTGTGGCGGTGAATTGTCGGCGGGGGCGGCGGCGTGCATAGCGACAGGGTGGGATGCGGTGGTGGAGTGGCCCATGACGTTGTACCTCAAAACTGCTGGGCCACGTAGCGACGCTTCAGCCGCGAGCGGATCCAGATGGCGGCAATATTCAGGAGCGCGATGATCGTTACCAAGAGAAACGTGATCGTAAACACCATCGGCTTAGCGGCCTGGCTGTTGGGGCTCTGGAAGCCAACGTCGTAGATCAGGAAGGCCAGGTGCATGAACTCCCGCTCCGGATGGATGAAGGGAAACGTGCCGTCGATTGGCAGTTCGAGCGCGAGCTTTTTCACGCCCACGAGCATCAGGGGCGCCACCTCGCCCGCTCCGCGGGCCATCGCCAGGATCAGCCCCGTCATGATGCCGGGGAGAGCCCGCGGCAGCACGATGCGGCGGATCGTCTGCCACTTGCCCGCCCCGCAGGCATAGGAGCCTTCCCGCATCGAATTGGGCACGGCGGCGAGCGCCTCCTCGGTGGCCACGATCACCACCGGCAGCGTGAGCAGGGCAAGCGTGAGCGAGGCCCAGAGCAGGCCGCCGGTGCCGAAGGTGGGCTGGCCGTCGGCGACCAGTGCCGGCCGGAAGAAGAGTTCGTCGATGCCGGCGCCGAGGCCGTAGCAGAAGAAGCCGAGGCCGAAGGCGCCGTAGACGATGCTCGGCACGCCGGCGAGGTTGTTGATCGCAATCCGCACCGCCGATGTGATCCAGCCTCGCGAGGCATACTCCCGCAGGTAGAGCGCGGCCAGCACGCCGAAGGGAGCCACGAGCAACGCCATGATGAGCGTCATCGCCACCGTGCCCCAGATCGCGGGGAAGACACCGCCGGCACTGTTGGCCTCCCGCGGGTCGTCGGCGAGAAATTCGGCCCACCGCGACAGGTAGACGCCCGCCTTCCCCAGCACCGAGAGCCGGTTGGGCTGCCAGATCTGCACGATCGATTCCAACGGGATCGCCTTCCTTTCACCGGAGGCCGTTTCAAACTCATACACCCAGCCCTCGTTCTGGGCTCTCAGGGCTGCCGTCTTCTCATCGAGCAGGGCCGACTCCTTGGCCACGCGAGCTGCCGTCGCCTGATCGGCCTGCACGGCCGCCCGGTAGCGTTCGCTCTCCTGACCGGCGGCGAGGTCGGCCCCCACCACCGCCAGCCGCGCCGCCCGTAGCTGCCGCTGCAACTCGCCGCGATCATGCTTGTCGATGGCCATCGCCTGCCGGGAGCGGCGCCGCACCGCCGGGTGTTCGTCGCGGAAGGCCGCCCACGAGGCCTCCGGGCCTTCGCCCACCACCTTCTCGCCGTGTAAGAGCCGCACTGGGAAGCCATGGAAGCGGCCGCCCTCCAGCCGCTCGATCGCCGTCGCCCATTCGGGAAAGGCCGCGGTCGAGATCTCGTCGTCGCTGAACCATTCGTAGTGGGTGCCGCTCAGCTCAAAGTTGGCGGTGCGGACGAGCCGGCGGGCGACGGTCGGTGTCTGCTCCCGCTCGGTCAATTCACCGAGCGCCTGGCGGCCATCACGGAGCGTCACCAGCTCAAGCGGCGCTGGCCAAAACGTGATCGCCCCGCGGAAGGCGATAAAGCCGAGCAGCCCCGTGATCATGATGATCGCCAGGGCCAGCGAGCCACCGGTGAGCCAGACCCATGGTTCGCCGTGGGCGACCATGCTCGAGTAGGCGGATCGGACGCGGCGGGGCCGCTGCGGGTCAAAGGTCATGCGCCCGCCTCCGGAACCGCTGCCGCACGATCTCGGCCACCGTGTTCACGACAAACGTCATCGCGAAGAGCACCAGCGCCGCCAGGAAGAGCACGCGGTAATGCCCGCTCCCGCGGGCCGCCTCAGGAAGCTCCGTAGCGATCGCGGCCGAGAGCGTCTGAAAGCCGTTGAACAGGTTCCAGTTCATCAGCGGCGTGTTGCCCGCCGCCATCAGCACGATCATCGTTTCCCCGACGGCGCGGCCGAGGCCGATCATGACCGCCGAGAAGAGGCCGCTGGCTGCTGCCGGCACGATCACCCGCACCGCCGTCTGCCACGGGGTGGCTCCAGCGCCGAGCGAGGCACTACGAAGATGATCGGGCACACTCGAGAGAGCGTCGTCGGCAATCGTGAAGATGAGAGGGATGATCGCGAAGCTCATGCCGACCGCCACGATGAGGGCATTCCGCTGCACGTAGGTGCCGAAAAGGCCGCCGCGGGTGTCGAGCCGAAGTGCATCGAGAAACATCGCCGCCGCCACCGCCAACGTGGCAGCCACCACGACACCCACGACAAACGTGGCCAGGGATGCCAGCGAAGTCTGCCGGTGCGACCAGCCACCGCTTCGCCGTCGCAGCCACGGTGTCACGAGTCGCCCTACGATCATCGTCGCCGCGATGCCGGCCAGCGGCAAGACCGCCAGCACCCAGCCGCCAAGGCCGCTGCCGCCGCGACCATCGAGCCATGTTGAGATGTCTCCCTGAAAGAGTGCCTGCTCAAGCGACGTCGCGGCGACCCGTGCGAGCAGTAGCCCGGCTGGCAGGGCGACAAGCCCGATCACCGCAAACCGCCAGCCGGCAAGTCGGGTGCGGAGGCCCGGAGGCAGAAGCAGCCAAAGATGTGCCGCCGCCACAAGTGCCAGCGGCACCGCGTAGAACCCCGTGATCACCTGCATCACCGCCTGCTCGATGATGGGAGCGAAGACGAGCCCGGCGACGAAGCCGAGCACTACGCTCGGCAAGCTGGCCATCATCTCGATCGTCGGCTTGATGCGGGCCTTCCACCGCGGGTGGAGAAACTGGCTGGAATAGATCGCCGCCAGGAGGGCGATCGGCGTGGCAAAGAGCATCGAATAGATCGTCGCCTTGATCGTGCCGAAGATCAGTGGCACCAGGCCAAACTTCGCCTCGAACGATTCGTGGCCGGTGGTCTCCCAGGCATGCACCGCATCGGAATAGTTTTCATACCAGACCCGGCCGAAGAGCGATTGCAGCGACACTTCCGGATAGCCGGGATCGAATTCCCAGGCGGTCAGTGCACTGCCGGTGCCGGCTAGCAGCATGTTTTCCCGCGGTGCGATCACCACCTGGCGGATCGGCCCCGCCAACGGCTGTCGACGATCGGTCTCGAGGACGGTGTTGCCTGTCGTGGTCTGCACGAGCCGCACACTCCCTGTGGCTTCCGCCACGGCCAGGAGCCGCGAACGGGGCGAGGCGGCCAGCGTCGTCACGCCCCCCGCGGTCGGAAATGTTTTGGCCACCACCATCGCGAGACCATCAGCCGCCGGCTCGCTACTGCCGCGGGTGGCAAACAGGATGCGGATCGCCCCGGTCGTGTCGGCGACCGCCAATGCGTTGCCGCCGTAGATCCGCTCCACCGCCACCACGTCGCCCGCCCCGGCGGTCACCTCAAACGATTCCATCCGCTCCGGCTCCTCCACCGAGCGAATCGAGTGGCGGCTGGCGGCGCCGCTGGCCCCGATGAGAAAGAGCTGGTCGCCCAGTTCCGAGACCCGCACAAACTGGGGCCGCTCGGCAGCGGCAGCGGCGGGCTCGATGGTGGTGCCCGACGTGCTCGTCACGATTTCGTCGGTGAGGAGATTGCGACGGGAGGAGACCGACTCCACCCGAACACGGCCCTCCGTGTCGAGGGCCGCGACAAGCGGGCCTTCGCCGAGTAGGGCCATGTCGATATCGATGACGGGGGCGGCGAGCGCCCGCGAGGGCTCGCCGGGAAACTCGGCCACAAACTCGAGCCGCGCAAACTGCCCGCCCGGATTCCGCAGGAAGATGCGATCGCCGACGCTGCGGACCTCGCCCGGTCGCATGCCTGCCAGGCCGGAGGGCAGATCCGCCTCGGGCATGAACGATGATTCAAGCCCCAGTCTGCCGGTGTGCAGGCTGCCATCGGCATAGCCGCAGGCGGCATGCAGGCCGGGGGCGAGCAACCTGATCGCCGTCACGTTTTCCAGGCCGCATTCGGCGGCTGCCCGCTCCCCGAGCGGCGTGCCATCACTCGCGGCGAGGATCTGCACGCGACCTTCATCGGTGGGGTCGAACACCCAGGCAACCAGGCCCGACTCGTCGACGCCAAGACAGGCCGGCCGCTCCACACCGTGCACCAGAGGCGTGGTCTGGGCGGGGCGGATGCGGCCGCCTTTGAAGAGGGGAGCGGCCACGGCAAAAAGAAAGATGCCGACCGCCAGCACGGCGACGATCGTACCGATGCCACCCACGGTGATCAGACCGCGAGCCAGCAGGTCGCCAGCACGCACCCACGGGTCGGTCTTCCGCCGCCGCGCCCGTCCGGTGAATGTCGCCCTACTGTGCATGCCGGTTTCTCGGCGGGTCTACCGCGTCCGCTCGACCGGCAGACTACTCGAGGCCCAAGCTCTCGAAGGCCCGCTTTGCAATTGCTGCCGTAATGGGGAGATAGCCGTCTTTCTTCACGTCAGCCTGCCCGTCGGCACTGAGCATATACCGAAGAAACTCCCGTCGCAGGGGGTCGAACTCGCTGCCGGGCTTGTGGTTGACGCTCATGTAGAGAAACCGCGCCAGCGGATACTCGCCGGTGTAGGCAAACTCCGGCTCGACGGCCACGGCCTTGCTGCCCGGCTTGGCCGCCAGCGGCACGGCCCGCACATCGGCCGTCTTGTAGCCGATGCCGCTGTAGCCGATCGCAAACTTGTCGCTGGCGATCGCCTGCACGACCGACGAGCTGCCCGGCTGCTCCTTCACGGACGGTTTGAAGTCGCCCTTGAAGAGGGCATGCTCTTTGAAATAGCCGTAGGTGCCGCTGGAGGCGTTGCGACCATAAAGACTGATCGGCTTGTCCTTCCACTCGCCTTCAAGGCCGAGATCACCCCAGGTGCGGATGTCGGTCTTCCCGCCGCCGTTGCGATTTTTGGAAAAGATCGCGTCGACCTGCTGCAGGGAAAGTTCCTTGAGCGGATTGTCTTTGTGGATGAACACGGCCAGCATGTCGATCGCCGTTGGCACGACGACGGGGGCGTAGCCGTTTTTCTCCTTGAAGGAATCGATCTCGGTGGGCTTCCAGTTGCGGCTCATCGGGGCGAAGGTGCAGGTGCCTTCGGTGAGGGCCGGCGGGCCAGAAGCCGATCCCTTGCCTTCGATCCCCTCGCGGACGCTGGGATAAAACTTTTTAAAGCCTTCCGCCCAGAGGGCGACCAGGTTGTTCATCGTGTCGGAGCCGACGCACTTCAGCGAGCCTGACACCTCGCCCGTCGCTTTCGCATACGGCTTGAGGCCGGGATCGATCTCCTGGGCCGACGTGCTCGCGGCGAAGAGAACCGTAGCCACGAGGCCCACGGCGAGGCACACGCTGAATCGCATCCTGTTGCTCCTGAACGATTTCCGAAAAACGACGACCACACTCAATTGAAGTCGTACCTGTGAATTGTGAGCGTTTCGTGAGGACGGCGGTTTCTAGGAGAAAAAATCACACTGGAGGACAGACTGAAGTCTCGGTTCCCTGTCCTACTTGGGGCTCGACAGGCTGAAGCCTGTCCGGCCGGGGTATTGAGCCCACCCTACTCCGGGGCGAAGCCGCGGCGGATGGTGTTTTCTGTCACCGTGCGGGGCACGACGAACTGCTGCAGGTAGTCGGGCCCGCCCGTCTTGCTGCCGATCCCGGAGAGCTTGTAGCCACCAAACGGCTGTCGGCAGACCATCGCGCCAGTGCAGCCACGGTTGAGGTAGAGATTGCCCGCTTCGATCGCTGACCGGGCCCGGTCGAGGTGGGCCGGGCTGCGGGAGTAAACCCCGGCGGTGAGCGCATACGGCGTGTCGTTGGCGAGCTCGATCGCATGCTCGAAATCGCGCGCTCGAAACACCGCCAGCACCGGTCCAAAGATTTCCTCCTGACCAAGCGGCGACGCCGGATCGACGTCGGCAAATACATGCGGCCCCACAAACCAGCCGGCCTCGGCCAGCGGTCCCGCGTCGACCGCCGCCGCCACGCGGGCGGTCTTCCGCCCGGCCTTGATGAAGGACCGCACACGGTCGCGGGCCTCTTCATCCACAAGCGGCCCGACCAGCGCTCCGGGATCGGCGGCCGGCCCCACCTGCAGGCACTGCACCGCCGCCGCCAGTCGCTCCACAAACGTGTTGTGCACTTGATCGAGCACGATCACTCGCGAGCAGGCCGAACACTTCTGCCCCTGGAAACCGAAGGCACTGGCAACAACGCCGAGCACCGCCTCGTCGAGATCGGCGTCGTCGTCAACGATGATCGCGTTCTTGCCGCCGAGTTCGGCGCTCACCCGCTTGATCACGCGGCCCGGTGTCTCGGCCGCCTGACGGTTGATCGCCAGGCCCACAGCCCGTGAGC
>JAYQOK010000123.1:0-5260 GCA_038144795.1 Candidatus Kuenenia sp.
GTCGCGATCACGCAACCGTTGCCCTGCCCCCCGTCGCTCGGCCTCCTCGGCAGGCTCACCACCACCACCTACGACTGGGACAAGCCTTTGCTCGGCTGGATGTACACGCTGTTCTTTGTCTTTCTCGGCTCGAGCGCCGCGGTCTTCGGCACCTGGCTCGAGCGAGCAGGCCCCAGAAAGGCGGCCGTCGTGTCGGCGGTGTGCTGGTGTGGCGGGCTCGTCATTGCGGCGGCCGGGGTCTACTGGCATCAACTCTGGGCTCTCTGGCTGGGCTCGGGTGTGATCGGCGGAATCGGGCTCGGGCTTGGGTACATCTCGCCAGTCTCGACGCTCATCAAGTGGTTTCCCGATCGCCGCGGGATGGCGACGGGAATGGCCATCATGGGATTTGGCGGCGGGGCGATGGTCGGCTCGCCACTCGCCGACATCCTGATGAAACATTTTGCGGGGCCGGAATCGGTGGGCGTCTGGCAGACGTTCCTGGTGCTGGCGGCGGTCTACTTTGTCTTCATGATGGTCGGCGCGTTCGCCTATCGCGTTCCGCCCGACGGCTGGGCGCCCGAGGGCTGGGCCGGTGTGGCGGCAAAAACCAAGGCGAGTGATCCCGGCGGGCCGGCTCCCAGGCAGTGGTCGTTCACGGTGCGAGAAGCCTGCCGCACCCGCCAGTTTTGGCTGGTGTGGCTCGTGCTGTGCCTCAACGTGTCGGCAGGGATCGGCGTGATCGGCATGGCATCGCCGATGCTGCAGGAGGTCTTCGGCGGCCGGCTGCTGGGCTTGGATATCCCCTTCGAGTCGCTCAATGCGGCCCAACTCGGTCGTGTGGCGGCGATGGCCGCCGGATTCACCGGCCTGCTGAGCCTGTTCAACATCCTGGGCAGATTCTTCTGGTCATCCCTGTCCGACTGGCTCGGTCGAAAGACGACGTACGCCATCTTCTTCCTGCTCGGGATCGCGCTCTATTCAGCCGTACCGGCTGTCGGCCATGCGGGGCAGATCGCCCTGTTCTGTGGGATTTTCTGCCTCATCATGACGATGTATGGCGGCGGCTTTGCGGCCATCCCCGCGTATCTAGCCGATCTCTTCGGCACCGGCTTCGTCGGAGCGATCCATGGCCGGCTGCTCACGGCCTGGAGCGTGGCGGGCATCCTGGGCCCGGTGCTGGTCAACTATGTGAACGAGCAGCAACTGCAGGCCGGCGTGCCGCGGGCTGCTGCCTACGACCGGACGATGATGCTGCTGGCCGGGCTGCTGGCCGTGGGTTTCGTCTGCAACGCCCTGATCCGGCCCGTCGCCTCGCCTGAGGTGGAGCCCGAGGCCGCAGGAGTCGCTCCGCGGCCGTCGCTCACTCCGGTGACGTCGTCCCCCGGCGCGGCGACAGCGATGCGGCCGGTCAACCTGCTGCTGCTCACAGGGTTCTGGCTGTTCGTCACCATCCCAATGGGATGGGGACTGTGGGCCACGATTCGGCAGACCGCAGTCTTGTTTTGGTAGTAGCCCCGGCGACAAAGCCTGTTGCCCGCGTGGGCGACAGACCTCCCATCGTTTGCGACTACGCCACCCAGAGCGACGTCTGCCGCGATCGGCGGATGCGAGCGTCATGCGTGGCCAACGGGTCGCTGTCCGCTCGGGAGTTCATCCAACACCGTGCGCTCGCGGGCAGAAAGCCGGGGATCGCCCAACATCCACCAGACCCAGACGTGCGTGTCGAGGAGCGGCGACTTGGTCATCGCAAGACTTCGATCTCAGATTCCTCGACGACGCTTGCGAACGGGTCTCCCGTGAATGCTCCGCGGCCACGAAGGGCGAGCCACGTCTTGTCGTCTCGTGCCGGCACCAGACACCTTCCTGTGCTCGACATCCACAGCCTCTCACCCGCACGGCTCACGAGCCGCATACTGCCGGGATCGTCGCTGAGGAAGTGCCAGCGGCCGGCCCCCTCTTTCTTCACTCAGAGCAGTCGCGACCGGCGGAGGAACACGAAGACCGCCGCGGTGATACCGGCCGAGAGCACCCAGAAATAAATGTAGCCGTGGGACCAGTCGAATTCCGGCATCGCCTCGAAGTTCATCCCGTAGACCCCACAGATGAAGGTCAGCGGCAGGAAGATCGTGCTTACGACGGCCAGGCGATTCATCGTCTGGTTGGTGCGGTGCGACATCACCGTGAGCGAGAGGTTGAGGGCCGTCTCGAGAATCTCACGATCGGCGGTGATGTCGGACAGAAGCCGCTCGAGCGTCTGGATCATGGCGGCAAGAAAGGGGAGCGTCGCCTCACTCACCAGTACGGTCTTTCGAGACGTGAGCTCCTCGAGCGCCCGCCGCACCGGCAACACCCGTCGGCGAAGTGTGAGGAGCTTTGCCGACACTGAGGCAACCGCGGCGAAGGCCGTCTGATCAAACTCACCGGCCAGCGCGCGACGGGTGCCTTCTACCTCGTCTTCAAGCCGTGTCTTGACCGTAAGAAACTGCTCTACCTGCTCTTTGCAGAGCTCGTAGAGCAAAAAGCTCGCGGTAGTGGCGTGATGTTCGAAGTCGTGCACGTAGCCGCGGCGGACGGCATCGAGAACTCCGTTGACACCCCGATGGACCGTCACGAGAAACCCTTCGCCAATAACCACGTCGAGTCGCTCACCTGGATCGTCAGGGCCACAGGCATCCCCGCCCAGGAACGTGAGCTGGAGAAGCCGATCCATACGTCGCAGCGCGGCGGGCGGCGGTGACCGGCCCGCGGCGTGGTCATCCACGAGCTGGCGAAAGTCCACCCCAGGACACGCCTGCGGGAGCAAGGCCGCCTCGACCAGGTCTGCCTCGACCAGGGACGCGTCGACGTCGAGCCAGACAAACCTCCCGCGGTCAATCTCCCCACGGATCTCGCTCAGGGAGAGAAGTCCCCGCGAACGATCTCGGAAATCGAGAAATTCGGCGCGGATGCCGGCCGACTGGAGACAGGCTTCTGCAGCGGCGGGATTGGTGTTGGAGTCGACAGGAATCATCATGGCGGCCCGGCCTCGTGGCATTGCAGAGCCTATCAGCCTCCCCTGCCCGGTACACGGAACGTACTCTTCGTGCACGAAAACGGCTGGGGCTGGTACTGTTACTGGGGTAGCCTAAAGAAGGATCGTTGTTCAAGGTCGCAGGCGGCGGCCAACCTAAGGGGTCATTCCATGGCCATTCGCCCGTTGGGGATCATTGTCGCGACCGTGGTCTGGTGCGGAGCTGCCACGGTTGTAGCCTGGGCCGACGACGCGGCGCCAGGCCGGGTTGGCAACCCGCCTCAAAGTACCTCCCCGGAGCAACTCTCTGCCCGGTCGCTCGACGGGCAAGCCGCAACGTTCGTCGACCTGCTTGGCCGCGATGGAAAGGCCGTCTGTTTCACGTTCCTCCATCCCGCCTGCCCGCTGGCTCAGCGGTATGGGCCGGTGCTTGCCGAACTGGCCGACGAGTTTGATCCGCAGGGGATCCGCTTCGTGGGCGTGGTCTGCGAGTTTGACGAGATCGACGAGATCGCCGGCTATCGCGACGAGTTTGCGATCCACTTTCCGTTTGTCACTGACGGTGACTTCCGGCTCGCCGAGGCCCTCGACGCCACAATCACGCCGGAAGTGATGCTCGTCGATGCCAGCGGCCGCACCCGGTATCGGGGCCGGATCGACGATCGCTACAAGGTGCGGGGTGAGAAATCACCGGGCGTCCCAGAGCCCGATCTTAAAAATGCCATTCTTGATCTGCTCGCTGGCCGCGAGGTGACGCTGCCCGCCACCGAAGCCGTCGGCTGTCCGCTCGATCGACCGGATGTGCCGACCACGCCGAGCCACACCGATCATGCGGTGACCTACTCCGAAGACGTGCTGCCCTTCCTCCATGCCCAGTGCCAACGGTGCCACAGCCCCGGGCAGGTCGGGCCCTTCACGCTCACGTCCTACGATGATGCCGTTGATTGGATGGAGCAGGCGATCGAGGAGATCGAGGCCCGGCGGATGCCACCCGCTCAGGCCGAGAGCGACTTTGCTCTGCGGGGAACCAAGCCCCCGACGGCTGAACAGCTGGCGATGCTGCGGGAATGGGTGAAGACCGACATGCCGGCGGGAGATTCGGCGCTCACGCCCGAGCTGCCGCCGCTGCCCGATTACGGAGTCTTCGAGGAGGATCTCGGGCCGCCCGACATCGTTCTCGAGCAGACGAGCCCCACACAGCTGGGTGCTCATGGCGAAGACCTCTACCGAAACGTCATCTTTCCGCTTGGAAACAAAGAGGATCTCAAAATCCGGGCGATGCAGTTTCTGCCTGGCAACCGCAGCATCGTGCACCATGCCCTCACCGGCTATCTGCCACGGGAGTCCGGCGAAGAGGCCATCGCTGACTGGGGCGGCCGGGCGGGCATGAGCCATCCCGACGATCAGGCGGGGGGCTGGTTCGACCCGCATGGCCTGGGCTTTCGGCCGCCACCGCTGCGGGATGACGGCTTTCCACGAAGCAGTTTCATCGGTGGCTATGTACCTGGGGTACGGGCGGGCCTTGCACCCCCCGACGCGGTGTATCTCATTCCGGCCGGCTCCGACCTGACGGCGCAGGTGCACTACGTCCGCACCGGAAAGACCGAGACCGATTCCAGCCGCATCGGAATCTGGCTGGCTGATCGTGGGCCCGACGCGGCTCCGATCCGCAAGGCGATGAACATCATTTATCTCTCCGGCAAGTTCGCTGTGGTGCCGCCAGGCGTGACCGAGTTTCGGGTGACGGGAAACTACACGCTTCCTCGGGCAGCGGAGCTCACGGATATCACGCCCCACGCCCATCTGCTCGCTCGCTGGATGGAGGTCCGGGCCTGGCTGCCGGGCGAGGAAGAGCCGCAGCTGGTCATCCGGGTTCCCAAGTGGGACTACAACTGGCAGAGTCCGTATTCCTTCGAGCGGCCGCAGCCCTTCCCGGCGGGCACGCGGTTCGAGGTGGAGTGCCTCTACGACAACTCGGAGGCGAACCCACAAAACCCCTTCAGCCCACCGCAGCCGGTCTGGAACAACGAGCAGGTCACCGACGAGATGGTGCTGCCGATGGTGCTCTTCACCTCCGAGACCCCGCTTGACCCACAAGGCATGAGCTTCTTCAAGTTTTACACCGAAACGGTGCGGTCGAGCTTTCTCAAGCGGCTCGTGCAACACCGCCACAAGTATGTCTCAGATGCCGAGGGCAACGTGGTTCTCTCGCCCGACTACGACCCTGACGCCCACGGCTATTGACGGCCCGGGCCGTCTGCGGGAAAC
>JAYQOK010000123.1:5270-6300 GCA_038144795.1 Candidatus Kuenenia sp.
CCCCAGCCCCCCAACGGCTATTCCCGCCCGGGGCGGTCTGCGGAAACGCCCGCGGTCCGTTGAGGATGCTGCCGATCACGGTGAACCGCACGCACCAGCGGTAGCTCGCAAGCAAAATCGGCGTCACCAGGCCGAGGATGAGGAGAAACTTCACGCCGGGTGGCAGCGGCCACTCACGCACGAGCAGTTGCGCGACCATCACCAGCGGCACGTGGACGAGGTACATCCAGTACGACGCATCGGCCAGCCACGACACCGCCGGGCGGGGATGCGGAAACAGCCGGCAGAATAGGCCGATGAGACCCAGCGACATCGTCCAGGCGTAGGCGGGCTGGAGGAAGGTGGCGAGCAAGCGGTCGTTCATCGTCGCGATGCCGGCCACGAGCAGTACGGCCGCGGCCGGGAGCAGGACCTTCCAGCGGCTGCCGAGCCGCGTGTCGAGCCCGTCGGCCGCGAACGTGGCGACTCCGAAGAAGAAAAAGCAGGCGTAGAAGCCGAGCACATGCGGTTTCGGCAGAAGCCCAATCGACACCTCGGGGCCGAAGCTCCCAGCCAGCGACATGCCCATGACCACCTGCGGGAGGCACGAGGCTGCCACGAGCCACCACCGCCAGCGACCGGACGGCAGGAGGCCGGTCACCGCCAGCAACGCGAAGATGGCGACGAGCCAGCAGAGAAACCACAGGAACCAGAGGTGGTCGAAGATGTTCGTCTGGACGAGATGGAGCGACCATGATCCCACCCACACCCTGAGCCGCTCCGACGACAGGATTACCGACCAGGCGAGCGTGAGCCGGTCGAGCAAGCCGCCCTCCGTGCCCACCGCGTTCGGTCCGGTGGGGAGAACCGTGCGGAGCCGCTCGCGGCCGTTGCGGACGTCATCCACACTTAGCGGGTCGAGGCCGACGAGCGGCGCGAACTCGGCGGCTGCGTCGGCGGGGAGCCCCATGGCCGCCCCCCGCAGCCGGCCGACGACAATCCGGGCCAGGGGAACGGCGCCCCGCTACCAGACAGTCACATATAAACATCA
>JAYQOK010000123.1:6310-11759 GCA_038144795.1 Candidatus Kuenenia sp.
CGGGGGCCGCGGCCGCGGCGGGGCGCCACCGGGGGGGGGGGGGGGGGGGGGCGCCCCAGGCCCGCCGCGGGCCGCCGGCCGACGACATTCCGGGCGAGGGGATCGGCGCCCCGCTCCACGAGCAGGCGGCCGGCCGCATCCCGGCCGAAGTAGGCGACTGTGTGAAGGGCCGTATTGCCGCTGCCGTCGCGCTCGTTGACGTCGCCGCCGGCATCGAGCACCGCGGTCACGATCGCTGGGTCGCCGTGCAGTGTAGCCCAGCCAAGCGGCGTGCGGCCGTAGAAGGCATCCTTGCGATTGACCGCCCCCGGCACGGCGAGCCTGCGACGAACGGCGGCCTCGTCACCGGAGAGGATCTCCGCGACGGCTGCTTCCGGGGGAATCGCCCGCTCCGCGAATCTCTTCAGGGCCGAGTCGAACGGCACGATCGTCGCGACCGCGATTCCGAGCGGAACCGCGATCCGCGCGATCCGCTGTCGGAGCAGGCTCTCGAGCCCGCGGCGGCGGTACACGAGCATCGTGAAGTAGCCGCTGAGCAGAAAGAAGAGCGGCATCCGGAAGCCGTGCACCGCCACGAGAAACAGGGGCAGGAGATCGCTGCGCCTGGTGTCGTGGACCGGCCAGGGGACGCCAAAAAAGGCGAGCGAGGCGTGAAGTGCGATGCCGAGAAGCATCGCGAAGCCACGGAGGGCGTCGAGATCGGTGCGGCGCTCTGTCATGCGGCAAGCCATCGGAGGGGCGACAAACGGCATCGAGGTCAGATGGTACACTCCGCGGGCACGGAGAGGCTCGGTGGGCCGGCGAGGGAGCCGGCGACACCCTGCTCCTCCGCCGCAAGTGGAGCCAAATCCTGATGACGAACGCGCAACAGCCCGGCCTTGCGGTCGTTGCCGAGGCGGTCACGGTAACGGTGCCGACGGGCCGCGGCGGCAATCACAAAACGCTTCTCAACGATGTCAGCCTGCGAATCGAGCCCGGGGAGTTTATCTGTGTGCTCGGGCCCAGCGGGGCCGGCAAGAGCACGCTCGTGCGGGCGATCCTGGGGGAACGTGAGATCGCCGCCGGGCAACTGCT
This sequence comes from Candidatus Kuenenia sp., assembly GCA_038144795.1. Classification (GTDB taxonomy): domain Bacteria; phylum Planctomycetota; class Planctomycetia; order Pirellulales; family UBA1268; genus CACORA01. The sequence goes on from JAYQOK010000123.1 coordinate 7,385, forward strand.
CGTCGGCGGCCACGACGTGTTCACCAAAGCCGACACGCTCCGCGGAGCGATCGGATATGTCCCGCAGCGGGACATCAACCCGACGGCCCTTCCAGTGGAGCGGGCGCTCCACTTCGCCTCGGAGGTCAGACTGCCCGCCGAGACGGCCGACCATCAGCGGCTGGCCGCCATCGACCGGGCCCTCGGCGACGTGGGGCTCGAGACCGTGCGGGCTGCCACGATCGGAACGCTCTCGGGAGGCGAGGCCAAGCGGGCGAGCCTAGCGGCAGAACTGCTCGCCGACCCGGGTCTGCTCGTGGTCGATGAGGCAACATCCAGTCTCGATCCGGCCACGGAAGCGCGGATCATGATGCTCTTGGCGGATCAGGCCCGGGCCGGCACGACCGTGATCGCAGTCACGCATCACCTCGACAACGTGGACAAGGCCAACAAGCTATTGATTCTCGGCCATGGGGAGGTGGTCTGGTTTGGCTCGCGGGTGGAGGCGATGGGCCACTTTGGGGTGCATCGACTCGCCGACGTCTACCTCGCCATCGAAGACAAGCCCGCGGGATACTGGGGAGAGCGCTGGCGGGAGCGACAGGCCGAGGACCGCCTGCTGACAGAGGCTGAAACAGCGGAAGAGGCTCGGCATCAGAACCCTGCCCACGCATCCGCGGAGGCGGCAGCCGCCCTCGCCGATGTCTCGATCCCCGGCTTCGGCCGCCAGTTCAGCACGTTCTTGAGCCGTGAACTCGAGACGACCCTTCGCGATTCGCTGAGCTTGAGAATGGCTCTTCTGTTGCCGCTTGTGCTGGCGATGGTAGTGCTGGTCGGCTTCTCGGGCACGAAATTTGAAAATCGCATGATGACGACGCGGCTCCTCGATTCTGGTGAGAAGGAGGTGCTTGCAGATGTCTGGGGCGAGGTGCGAGAGGCGATCTCCGCTGACACGGTGTCCGAACTCGACGCGAGCATGCCGGGGCAGATCCGCGTGTTCCTCGACAGCCATCCGAAGATCCTCGACCACCTACGAGAGCCTTCCACCCCGCGACTCATCAAGGATGCCCTGGCCGACACGATTCCGCTCGCCCCAGATCAGGAGATTCCCAATCCTGCCGGCACCTTCAAATGGCTCTCGCTAATGAGCATCTGTATGGTGATTCTCGGGTTTGTGACCGGCTTCCGCGAGATCGTCAAGGAGCGGCCGATGCTCGACCTCGAGCGGCGGCACGGCCTGCGGTTTGCGGCCTATGTACTGGCGAAGGTGACGGCCCTGGCCGGCGTGCTCGCGGTGCAGGTGGCGATCTTCACGGCCACGGTGGAGGTGGGGTTCATGATCCGTGAGGTCCTCGGCGGTGACGCGCCCGTGGATATCTACCGCCGCGGCCCGCTTCTTTCCGGTAGCTTCAACTGGCTGGCCGCGGTCGCCTGCGCCGCGATCGGCCTGGTCGTCTCCGCTTGCGTCCGCTCGACCGATAAGGGCGTGCTGACGGTGCCGCTGTTGATCATGCCGCAGATCCTGCTAGGGGCCACGATCCTGCCGATCGCCGGTGGTGTGCTCAAACTGCTCGCGGTGCTGTTTTCGCCACTCTACTGGGCGCACCGGGGCAGCCGAAGCGAGGGCGACGGGGTGCCCGATTTCTGGCAAAATCTCGGCGACTACGACCCGGCTCTCTGGATTCCGTTTGCCGCCCTGGCCGCGCAGATCGTGGTCGCCACGGTGATCACGATCCTCGTCCTCCGCTGGCAGGAGCGGGCGGCCCTCGGCCGGAATCGAGCCGTGCGGTAATCCGTGCGCAGCAAGAAGTTCAGAGTCTGAAGAAGGTCGGGCATTATCACTGAAATCTTGTTCGAGCCCTGCCGCTAGAACGCTCGCCGTTCATGCGTTTTCGCCCGGCTACACCAAATGCAGGATGCAAAACCTGTTTAGGGGTTAACTTTCATCGGCTTCTCTTTCGCCCACTTTTTCATCAGCGCGATATTTCGCTGTATCTCCGCGTTCTCAACGCGATTGATGTAAACCGCCATGTCACTGTCGTACATCGCGTCGCTCTCAGGCAATCGGCCCATGTCGCCCGTCTCCTCCATCCATCCATCCAACGTCGCGCGAAGTTTTAAGAGCGTGTCGTGATGGCCTGAATCAGCGGCAAGGTTCTTTAACTCGAAGGGGTCAATCTTCAGGTCATACAACTCCTCGTGCGGACGCATCGGATGGAAGAGCAGTTCCTTCTGCAAATCTGAAAGTTTTCCCGTCTCGTTCAGTGTCCGCAGCGCAATCAGAATTAGCTTGTTATCTTTGTATCGGTTGGGCTGAAGCATCGGACGGTCTGGATAGAAGTTGCGGATGTATTTGTACCGCTCCGTACGCACCGCGCGGATGCCTTCGGCCGTCTCATCGCAGCGATCACGGGCCGCGAACACCGCCTCCCGCGGCAGATAATCCTTCGCAAGAACGTCGCGACCCTGCATCCACAACGGGATCTCGATACCCGCCAGTGCAAGAGACGTTGCGGTCATGTCGATATGCTCAACGAGATCCTCGCGAATCAGACCGCGATCAATGCCCGGCCCACGAATGATGAACGGCACGTGGATGCCTTCGTCGTAGAGGAACTGTTTGCCGCGCGCGTGGCTGATCCCGTGATCGGTCATAAAGAAGACATATGTGTTCTCCAGCACGCCGTCTTCCCTGAGGCGATCGAGAATCTCACCAACGACGCGGTCCGTCTCACGGCAGGTATCGAGATACGCAGCCCAGTCGCTGAGGATGACCGGGTCTCGCGGATAGTACGGCGGCAATATGACGCTTTCTGGTGACGTCTTGGAGCCAAGACGCTTGATTATGCTGGGATTAATTTTCCCGTTGCCACGCAGCTTGCCGCCCGGAAGTTCGATCTGCGCAAAGAACGGCTGCCCGTCTGCGCGGGCACGCCAATCACCGTGGTCGTACATCGTGGCATCCCACTCAAAGTTGTAGTCCGTCTTGCCACGCGCCTCGGCGTTTCCTTCTTTCACGGGCCAGTTCGTGATCGTCGTGAAGTAGCCAGCCTTCTGGAAGAGCACAGGCACAGGCACGATGTCCTTGGGTAGATGGATTTTCTCCGTGCCTCGCCCGCTGCGATGGTGATGCGAGCCGATAGTCGTCTGGTACATGCCGGTGATCAAGGCAGAGCGACAGGGCGAGCAGACCGGCGCCGTGACGAACGCTTTGCTGAAGCGAGTACCGTCAGCTGCGAGTTGGTCAATATTGGGTGTCTTGATCGTCTTCTCGCCGTAGCAGCCGAAGTTTGCGGACATGTCATCGATGAAGATCCAAACAATGTTAGGACGCTGGGTGGCGTCGGCGGCATGGGCGTGGGATCGTGGCGCAATAGTTATGAGCGAAAGAATGAGGAGAAGTGATCGGGTCATCATTCGTAAGTCTCCTTTAGTTCACCGCGTTGGGTGCTAGCTATAAGAACGAAGAACGCGTGGACCGCCAGGCTTACTCATGCCGTTCGCCGGGTGCTGCGCCTACTTTGTGTGGGTAAAAAACGGACTGGCATATCCATGGCTCCCACATCAGTCCGATTCCTTCTTTTTTGTCTTGTACTTCTTCCGCTGAATTGCACTTTCATCACCCGCGCCTATGGCGAGCGCTGCCGGCCTCGCATCTTTGAACTGTGCGAGCACTGCCGCCAGCCGCTTGCGGTCTGCTGCCGCCTGATTGATGACCGGCCCCTCGGACAGTGCGTTATTTTCTTCAATGTCCATTGTTAGATCGTAAAATTCGCCACCTCTGTAGAGCTTGTACTGCTTCGTCATCGCGAACTCGTGCTGCGCTTTCGCGCCACCGTTACGAGCGTACCAGCAGTAGATCCACTCCCGTGGGCTTCCCTCTTCACCACGAAGTTGGGGCAGAAAACTGCTGCCGTCGGGTTTTATCGAATCAGGAATCGAAACTCCTGCCGCATCACAGATCGTTGGTAAAAAGTCAGTCGTGTCGATCAGGTCATCGCACACGCCAGTCTTGGCAGTGCCGGGCCAGCTCACAATCATCGGCACATGCATGCCACGGTCCAGAGGCATACCCTTGCCGCCTGGAATGACGCGATCCCCTATCTTCGATGTTGCCCCTTTGCCAGTACCGTTGTCACCGATGAAGATCACCAGGGTTTTTTGGCGAAGGCCGTTTTCCTCCAACGCCGCGATTATCTTACCGATGAGTTTGTCGCTATAGGTCACCATCTCACCGAAGTGCTTCACGTGTCGGTTCACATTTTCACCACTGGCATGGGGATCCCAGTCAGGGCTGTCCGGCGTGGGCTGATAGGGATCATGTGTCAGGATCATTGGGTAGTAGAGACGGAACGGCTTAGTTCTGTGACGGGAGATAAAATCCAACGCGTAGGCG
>JAYQOK010000124.1:0-11751 GCA_038144795.1 Candidatus Kuenenia sp.
CCAGTGCCGGTGCCAGTACCCTCACCGCGGCCGCCCCCGACCCCGCCACCGCCTTCCCCGCCAGTGATCCCGCGGGCCGCCTGCTGGCGGCTCCACTCCCATTGCGACTGATCACCAAGCACGCTCGGCCCCTCGTTGGAGACTACGCCTCCGCGGGTTGTCGACGCTCGGTATTGTGTGGTCGGTCGTGACGGTTTGGCCGAGCGCCGAGACATCAACCAAGCCAGTCGTTCTCGTGACTCATCAACTGCCCGCTTCTCCACCTCTGCCAAGAGAGAGTCACGGGGAGGAAACTCGAGCGTCCAATCCTCATCGATGAGTTGATAGCCAAAGTCACTCCCCCACGACTGGATCGCGTCCCGCGCAGCGTAGTAGGCCATGACACCTGACGGCCGGACAAGCAGCAGGGGATAGGGCTGCACCGCCTCCTCCCCACCACCCGACGTGGTGTTGGCGATGTGCTCACGGGCAGCGCGGAGTGCACTGGCAAGTGGATTGCCAGGCCCCGACGGCCCCTCGAAATCGCTTGGCGTGAGCCGGATGCCTTCCGGCTGTAGGTAGACGCCCTCAATGGAACACTCAATGTACAGTGGCCGTCGATGAGTTCCCGAAGCACCCTCGTAGGGAACCACTGCATACTTCGCCGGGCGACCATGCGCATCACGGCGTTTTTCATCCAATGATTCACGGGCACTCTTAAGCCGCTGCTCAAGTCGGGCAAGTTCACCATCGTCGATATGCATCGCGGAATCGTCGGCGGCCAGGGCCGCGGCTTCTCGCTCCAGATCGTCAAGTTCATCGGTGAGCGACCGCACATGATCCTCGATGCCTGCCAACTGAAGCCGTGCCTTGGCGAGATCATCGGCCGTCTTACCCCGAATCGCATGTACCTGATCCAGCCGCCAGGTCAGAGACTCTTTCACGAGCCCGAGGTCGGCCTCTTCCTGCTCACGGGCACGTTGCTGCTCAGCCGTTTCTCCTTGCTGCCGGCTCGCACGGCTGAAGAGCACAAGCAAGACTAAGAGCGCTCCCATTGTGCACAGCAACACGGCAAGAAAGGGGAACAGCGAAATGGCAGGCCCCTCCGCGGGGCGATAGCGACTCATGCGGCTTTTCCGCTGGGGCTCACGCCAGAGAGTTCCACCGCCCACGGGGCCGCTGACACCGATGCCCGCGCAGCCAAAAGCTGAGTTGATGCGGCCAGTGTTGCCAGTACCTCTTCAAAGCGACCACTGGCCGTGAGTGTGGCGAGGTTCTGATTGAGCGATTTTTCCAGTGTCGTGAGATCGCGGGTGGCATTCACCACGCTGGTGAGCAGTTCCGTCTGGCCGGCCATTTTCGCCTGCTGCATCTCCATCGCCCGCATGGCCGAGGCCAGTGATTCAGCCGCCGCCGCCCAGCGGTCTTCGTGGTCGGCCACGAGCCCGGCCTGCGCGGAAGCCAACGAATCCGTCCAGGCCGCGAGCACTGACTGAATCGATTTCTCAAGAGACACCCGCAGCACATCGCCGGCATGGTCGATCACGCCAAGGAGTGATGCGTTGTCTGCAGTGGCCACCGACTGAAAACGTCCAGCCAATGTTTCCCAGGCCACTACATCCACCTCAGCAAGCAATACCTGCTCCGACCGGTCAACCAAAAACTGTACGAACATCAACACCATCGACAGGCCAAGAGCTGTGGCTGTGGTATCAAACGCTGTGCCCAGCCCAGCCACAACTCCGGAGATGTTCTCCAACTGTGTTGGGGAGAGGTTCGCGATGGCCACTGTGATGCCGATCACCGTACCAAGAAAGCCCATGATCGGAATCGCCCAGACGATGAACCGGACGAGTCCATAACTCCGAGCGGCACGGGCGGCGTCGACGTCGGAGAGATACTTTAGATGATCCTCGAGCCCATCAGAGGTACCCGTGCGGGCGACAAAGTCGAGGGCTTCACGCAGTCGACGAACCACAAACGCGTTCCCACCTTTTTGATCTTCTTCCGGGAGTACAGCGAGCAACGCCGAAGCATCCGCAGGATCCTGCCCGCCAGGGGGAATCGGCTCAAACTGCTCGACGGCAACGCCCCGCCTCTGCCAGGAAACGTCCAGCCACTTGCCCGCCAGAGCGGCCATCCCGATGAAGAACATCCCGACTTCGACGTACTCGATCCAATTACCGGCGAGATAGCGAACGGTCACCGGATCAGCAATGACCTCATCATGGATCAGCTTGAAGAAGCCACAGGCGACTGCCATGCCCCACAGGAGCGGCGAGCGGATCAAGGAGGTTGCAAAGGAATTGATTCTCGACATGGCGGGGCTCCGCGACGGAATGACCAGATTTCGTCCCGATGCTCATCGTCGGAACACATGGTGGAATCGGCTCTTCTTGCCTGATTGGTTGAATCGAAACAATCGACCTGGTCGCCGCGAGTGTCCAGATCGCCTTGAATCTCACCGTGGCGCTCCACCTTTTGAGGCCGCCGAGGAAATCTAGGTAAACCTGGGGTCCGATGGCTGTCCGGTCTTGCCGGCGGGGGTCAATGCTGTTTACTGTCCGCCTCACCATGTGGCCCGCAAACTCACAAGACGGATGGACGAAACGGGTGATTCGACTCGCCGCCATGTCCCTTGCCGCATGCGCCGGCATGGCAACGCTAGCCGAACCACCCAGCCCGTCTTCCCCGTCGGAGCCGACTGCTGCCGAGCGAATGTGGGTGGCAACCTTTCCGCTTGATGAATGCCGGCATGCCTTGCTGATTGTCGACCCAATTCTGCGGCATGTGGCGATCTATCACGTCGATACGGCCACCGGCACACTGACACTTAAGAGTTCCCGGGACATCGCTGGAGACCTTCGGCTCGGAGACTTCAATGCTCAGGATCCAAAGCCGGCAACCCTGCGGAAAATGCTGGAAATGAGTCCTCCGGCAGCCCTTTCACCACCACCGCGGTGAGCCCAACCGCGTGGACCCTGCGGGTTGTGCCCAGCGGGGGCCGGTTGCGTAGAATATCGAGGATCACTCGTCGAATAGAAGATGAGGGGATCTTGCTTCTACGACAGGGCATTGCCATGGCTGGACGCTTTCTATCGCTCGAAGAAGCGGCCCAAAAGTTGGGCCTCTCGGTGGATGACGTGCATCGTCTCGTCGACCGCAAGCAGGTGTACCCGATTCGGGACGGTGGCGGCCTCAAGTTCAAAGCCGACGACCTTGACCAGTATCTTCGTGACCAGCAGGAGGCAGCCGGCACACATGACGATCGTTCAGCCCAGCCCGCGGAGACAGAACAATCCAATGCCGCTCCGCTGGAACTCGACGTTGCCGCCGATGATTCACTGACTCTTGACGTTGAAGCGATGATCGAACTCGAACCGGCCTCTGCGCTTGGGGTTGAAGCGGCGGCCGTCGAAGAGCCGCTCTCAGCGATCGACGTGATCAACGTCCCCGTGGAAGGGATGGCATCCGAACATACGAGCAACGTCGAATTGATGCTCGATCTTGACGGCACCAGCCCATCAGCGGTGGACGCGACACCGGCACCGAGGCCGGTCGCCAATTCGCCGACCTCCCCAGCGGACTCAGTGGTCGTGCTCGAACCTGACGACGCGGGTTCTGACGCGTTGGTGCTTGCTGATGGCTCACACGGTGATCACGTCTTGGACGCCGGCTCGGGTCGGATCTCACTCGAACGGGATGACTTGGAATTGGATTCGATCATCGCTGCCTCGGCCGCCTCCCTGGTCGCAGCCGACGCATCTCCCGACGACGGAACGCTTGCGATCGACCTCGGTGAGCCAATCCTTGGCGGTCCATCCGGGAGCAAGTCTCATCAAGAGGCATCCGGCGGACTGGTGATTGGCTCCGATCTTGATCTCGGCATCGGTTCGAATGGGCCGAGCGGCAGGGTTGGCTCTGCGCTTTCTGACGTCCTCGACAGTGGTGTGCTGATCGAAGAGAAGGCAGTCGAACTCGAGGGCATCCAGACCTGGGATGAGGTCGACCTCGGCATTGAGGATGACGACGAGGACGAGGGGAGCCTCTCCATCGGTGGCGGTGGTGAGCAAAGCAGCGACGACCTCGGTGGCAGCCTTGGCGGTGATTTCGACAACGACCAATTCGATCTGGGAAGCGCCGATGACAGTGGCTCGGTCATCATGCCTGGCGATGCCTCTGAAGCCTCCGACATGTTTTCAGCGAGCACAGATTCATCTGGGTTTTACGGCCACACGTTCGCTGAAGTGGACCTCTCGGAAACACTTGGGCCCCCGGATGGGATGTCCATGGACGTCCGTTTCAGCACCTGGCAAATCTGTGGTCTCATCTGCTGCTCACTGATCTTGTTGATCGGAGGGCTCATCACGTTTGACCTAGTGCGGACGATCGGCACCTCACAAGCAACCGTGCTGGCAAATCCGCTGCTCGACGCATTCGCGGAGACTTTCGGTTGGCGGTAGGGGGAAAGGCCTGCGTCACCTCTCCGCCACTGACCGACTGCCGGTATACTTATTGGTGCTATGGCTGCACCTCGTGACGCATCGACGACCTCGGTTTCGATTTCCTTCCCATTCGTGGCGGCAATCGTTGTGATCACAGCGGCTGGCTGTCGAGATGAGGATTCTGTCCGCCGTGGCGACATTCGCTCCTACAGTGTTCCTCGTATATCGTCGTCGACGGTGACCGCGTCGCGGCCGCCGATGGAGCAGCCGACAGATTCATCTTCGTCGCCGCGTCTCCGATACGATCTTCCCGACGGCTGGGTTGACGAGGGCGCCAGTGGCCTGCGGTTGGCCACCCTTCGTATTGTTGATGGCGATGAACAACAGGAAGTGACGGTCATCCCGGCCTCAGGAACGCTGGAAACCAACGTCGCCCGCTGGGTCGGCCAACTCGATGAATCGATGGACGAGACACAGCGCCAACAGGCCGCGGTGGCGGCTATCTCCACGGCGACGCTGATCGATATCGATGGCATTCAGGTGACCATCGTGCTGCTCCTCGATCCGGCTGCAACGGCCGGAGATGAGTCGGGCGAGGCGATACTTGGTGCCATGATTCCTGTCGATGACGCAACGTCGCTCTTCGTGAAACTGAAGGGGCGGGCCACTGTGGCCCGTCGTGAAAAGGAAAAGTTTCGTCGCTTCGTGTCGTCGCTTCGCTGGAACTGATTCACTCGCTCCACGTCGTCCCGAGAGGACATCCCCGATGGCTATCGGCAGTTTTCCCACCGCTCCCTTCCGCACCGTGCGGTCGGAGCCACTCAATGACGTTCACCCCGTCAGCGACATGGCGTGGCAGATGCTCAAGTCATGTGGGTCACTCAAAATCACAGTTGTCATGTTTGTGGCGGCCACGTTCTTGCTTTTTGTCGGCACACTCGCCCAAGACGAAAAAAATCTCCCCGAGGTGAAGGCTGAGTACTTCAACAGCTGGGTGGCGAAGATACCCCTTTCCGATTTCTTTCCGGTCACGATTTTCGGAGAGTCGTCGCTCTCGGGATGGTTTCCCTTTCCTGGTGGGGCCACCATCGGACTGATCATGCTGGCGAACTTGATCGCTGCCAAGTTAACGCGATTTCATGTCACCGCCCGCGGCCATCGGCTCATGGCCGGTGTCATCATTTCACTCATCGGCGCTGCTTTGACCATTGCGGTCATTTTTACCGGCCATCGTACCGACGGGCTTCAGGGCCGCCCCCCGGTCGACTACCAGACTGTTTGGCAGATGGTGCAGGCAGGCGGTCTGTTAGGATCTGCGGCACTCGCGTGGGCCGCGTTCCGCAGTCGGCAACGGATGGTGCAGACGATCCTCGCGGGGACGGCGGTAGTGGTTGCGACGGTCACAGTGCTCACCTTTATAGGTGGTGAATCATGGAGGATGAACGACCCCGGGCTGCGGATCATGTGGCAGTTGATTCAGTCAAGCGCCGCAGCATTGGTACTTCTCACGGGGCTGGTTCTGGTGTTCGGCACTCGTGGTGGCAATGTGTTGATCCATGTGGCTGTCGGCCTGCTGATGCTTGGGCAGTTTGTATTCGGTGATCGGCAGATCGAGGAGCGGATGTCACTCGTGGAGGGACAGACCACCAACGTCGCCTTTCGCACCGACGAAACAGAACTGGCAATCATTGACGCGAGCGGTTCCGACAGCGAAGCCGTGACGACGATCTCCGGCCGGCTTCTCAAAGCCCGGGCCGGTGGCGATCCGCTCACGATCGAGAGCCTCCCGTTCGACCTGCAAGTAGTCGAGTATTTCCCTAACTCGTCGGTGGTACGCGTCGGCCCCGTGGCTCCCAATCCTGCCACCACCGGGCTCGGGGAGAAGTGGCTTGCATCGGCACGACCACCGGAGGGAGGCGCCTCGTCGAAGTCGAACATTGCATCGGCCTATGTCCGACTTAAGGAACGGGACACCGGTCACGATCTTGGCACATTCCTGGTCACTCAGTTCCTCAACGATCAGGCTCAACTCTTCATGAACGCCGGAGCTGACGAGTGCGATACGATCGACGTTGCCGCCAAGCCGTGGCGGCTGCAATTGCGGTTTCGTCGGGAATACAAACCGTATGCCGTAACGCTCGACGATGTTCGCAAACTTGATTACGCCGCTAGCGACACACCGCGTGACTATTCCTCGTATGTGACCTTCACCGACTCGATGACTAAGGCAGAACAGAAGGGCCGCATCTGGATGAACAATCCGGTTCGGTATCGCGGCGAAACATTCTACCAAAGCCAGTATTCCCAGGTTGATCTCGGTGGTGGAAAAGTCGGCGAGATGACTGGTCTGCAGGTTGTCGAAAATGCCGGCTGGCTGATTCCCTATGTCGCCTGCGTGCTTGCCTTCTGGGGCATGCTCGTTCACTTCGGAGGCACCTTCGTGCGTTTTGCCGGGCGGCATGAACGGCAGGTTGCCGGCGGGAAAGACACGCCAACTTCTGTTGCTGCCGGGCGATCCAGAAAGCGGACCAATTCCACACCTGCCGCCACAGCCACAAGCCCGGGCCGCGGCTGGCTGATCCCCTTGACTGCCTTGGGTCTCGTGGCCCTCTGCACGCTACCGGCAGCCCGTGTGCGAAAGCCGGCCGACAACACCGCACATTGGTCTGCAGCAAGTACACTCCCAGTGATGCACGAGGGCCGCATCAAGCCACTCGACAGCGTCGCCCGCAACACGCTGCAATTGCTGAGCAACCGCACGAGTGTGGTCATGCCAGATGACGCACCGGCCGGCAGTCCGGAGGGCCGCATTTCCGCCACGCAGTGGTTGCTGGCCCACATGGCGGGGGCCGACTGGGCTGACCATGCTCCTGTCTTCCGCATCGACGCCATGGAGGTGCTCGACTTGTTCGACCTCACGCGTCGCCAAGGGCATCGCTACTCCGCCAAGGAACTGGAGCCAGGCAGGGAGGCGCTGCGGAAGCAGATCGAGGCCGCCCGCGACATCCAGCCCGAGCAGCGTACGTTCGTCCAGAAGAAATATGGCGAGATCAATCAGAAACTGATGGCGTACGACCTGATTCGATTTGCTTACGAGACGCCGCCGATGCCAGCGCCGATCGGCGAGGGGGAGGAAGCGCGGCGATCAATGCTCGAACAGATTAGTCGCATGATGCGGGGTGCCAGAATGCTCGACGCCAACCATCCGCCGGCGATGGTTCCACCGCTCGATGGGGCCTCTACCAGCGCGGAGTCACAAGGCCCCGGAGCCTCATGGCAGGCTCTCTATCCCGCCGTCGTGACAGCCATCGTCGGTCGTATGCTCGATGGGCAGGAAGGTGCGCCCACGTATCGACTCAACCCAGCAGTGCTGCCACTGACCGACCTCCTGGGCGTGGTCGACGGCTCTCCCCAAGACTTCAACAAGGCCCTTGCCAGCTACACGCAGGCTATCGCCGACCTGCCGGACATCCGTACGTTCGCAGCAAAGGCCGCCTACGAGGCGTGGTTCAACGGTTTCAATCCAACTGATCTGGCCAAGTGGCTGTATGTGCTGGCGACGGTGCTGTGCTTTGGGAGCTTCCTCGCCTGGCATGGGCCGCTCAATCGGTTTATCTCATGGATGCTGTTTGGCATTTTTCTCATCCACACTTTCGCATTGATGTCACGGATTTATCTCACCGGCCGGCCACCCGTCGTGAATCTCTACTCATCAGCTGTTTTTATCGGCTGGGCCTGCGTGATCGCCGGGCTCACGCTGGAATCTCTCGAGCGGTTTGGCATCGGCAACCTCGTGGCTGCCGCCAGCGGCGCGCTCACGCTGATGGTCGCCTACGGCCTTGACTCTGGGGACACGATGCATGTCCTGCAGGCAGTGCTTGACACGCAGTTTTGGCTCTCCACGCATGTGATCACCGTCACGCTCGGCTACGGGGCCACTTTTTTGGCTGGCATGCTGGGCAGCTGCGCGATCATCCATCGGATCTGGTCAGGCTGGCAGGACCCCGGCCGCTCAGACACGGCCGATCGCAACCGTATGATTCAGGATCGCCTGTATCGCATGACCTATGGCGTCGTCTGCTTCGCTCTCTTCTTCAGCTTTATCGGCACGGTGCTTGGCGGCCTGTGGGCTGATGACAGCTGGGGCCGCTTCTGGGGTTGGGATCCGAAAGAGAACGGCGCGCTGATGATCGTTCTCTGGAACGCGGCGGCCCTTCACGCCCGCTGGGATCGCTGGATTGGCCCGCGCGGCTTCGCCCTTTTTGCAATCGGCGGCAACATCATCACTGCGTGGAGTTGGTTCGGCACCAATCAACTCGGGATCGGCCTCCACAGCTACGGCTTTACCAGCGGCGTGCTGATGCTGCTGGCCGGGTACGTTCTGAGCCAGATCCTGCTCATCGCCATCGGTCTTGCGTTCACCCGACCCACGTCCCCGGCGGCCGGGTGAAGCTACGCGGTGCCACCCCCGCGGCACCTCCAAGGAAACGACCTGCCAGCGACCACCTGTGAACTGTGACGCTCGTATCGATTCTGTTGTCAGGTCAATCCGCAGCGCCCCGCAGCCACCCGTCTTGATCACCGCGGCGGGAATCCCATCGTCGCGAGCCGTTGCGTAGGCTCGCTTCACGTCATCCCACCGCCGCCCGCCCGGCCCACTTACGACCACCACATCCGGCGCTGTAGCGCGAGCGATATCAGGGGGCAGGCTCGTAAAGCTTCCATGGTGCGGGGCCACCAGCACATCACACGCATCAGGGCCGGCGGCCACAAACCTGGCCAAAGCCTCACCTTCCAGATCGCCGGTCAAAAGCAGCCGCCGGCCGACGGCCTCCACGGCCATCACGATGCTTCGTTCGTTGTCGGACTCGGGTCGCGACGTCGGCTGGCCCAATTCGTGATGGTCCCAGGGGTGTAAAACCCGTACTCGACATGTGGCATCGAGCGGAAAGGAATCACCGGCCGCGACCGTACGAATCGAAATCCGGGCCTGCTGGGCAAGCAGAAGCAGCTCTCCGACGGCGGCCGAGTCGCGGCGCAGAAAGGGCTCCGACACCACGATCTCACCGATTGAAAACCGCTCGATCAGATCGGGGACGGCGTTGAAATGATCGGTATCGGCATGGGAGATTACGAGCGTGTGAATGTGCCCAACTCCCTCGTCCCAAAGCACTCCTTCCATTGCTCGCCGCGCCGCGCCCGGCGCACCAAGGCGGCCGGCGTCATACACCAAACACCGGCCTGCCGGGCTCCGGACCACCATCCCACATCCATGCCCCATCGACGCGGCGACCACACGCAGCCCCACCGACCGCGACGCCGCCGCCCCTTCAATCAGTCCGCCAACAAGCCCCACCATGATCCACCCGCCAGCCACGAGCCCCCACGCCAGAGGCTGCCGCAAGCGATCCCACGCGACCCACAGCAGGGCCGCCACGAGACAGGCATACCAGCCGATCAGCCACCAGTCAGGCGGACCGGCAACCCAGGCGTAGGCCAAGGGCAAGTCCGCGGCCACCTCGACCACAGCCGTGAGGCAGGCGAGCGTGGCATCACACAGCGCCCCACATGCCAAGGCGACCGTGTGTGACACACAGGCGGTGGCCAGACACAGGAACCCCCAGCCCATTGCGAACGCCACTAGCGGAGCGATCAGCGGGTTGATGAGTGCGGCAACCGGGCTCACCACGTGAAACCGCGCCGCCACGATCGGCGCCGTTACCGCCCACACGGCAAATCCGGCAATGCACAGATGGATCAACTCCGTGCCAAACCGCCGTAGCCGACGCTCCAGCGGGGCCCTGCTCCGCTCGATGAGGCGGGCGATCGGGTCGTCGTCATCGGGCTGGCGCCCAAGCAGATCGGCCACGATAATTAGGACAGCCGTCGCCAAAAACGACAGCTGGGCGCCAGCGCGAAACAGTTCGGCGGGCTGCCATATGAGCACGGCTACAAGGGCCGCAGCCAGGGCCGTCATCCCCTGGGGCTTGCGGCCTGCTCCCGCTGCAAGGCAGGCCAGCCAGACCATAATCGTAGCCCGCACCACGGGCGTCCGCGAGCCCACGAGCAACACATAGCAGCCGGTGATCACCAGCGCTCCCAAGAGCGTCCAGCGTCGGCGGATCGGCAACAACCGCAGGAGCCGGCAGACCGCGTAGACGAGAATCCCAACGTGGAGGCCGGAGATTGACAGGATGTGAATCGTGCCAGTGACGGCAAAAAGTTGCGCGTCGTCACGATTGAGCGCCGCCCGCTCTCCGAGCAGCAACGTGGCTGCCAGGCCTGCCCGTCGTTCCGCCAGGCAGGATTCGAGCACAGCCCGCCCGCGGGCCCGAATGGAGGCCATCATCGACACAATGCTCAGTCGATGAGCGGCTTCAATCACGCGGATACTGTCGGCCGATCGCACCCGAATCACCGACAGACAGCGATCAGCCCGAGCCTGCTCACGGGAGTCGAACTGACCCGGATTCAATGCCCGCTCCGGGCGGAGCCCACGGCCAAACACCCGCACCCGATCGCCGACGCCAACCTGTGGCGTTGGCCCCACGGTGTAGAGCATGGCCCGACCGCTCACCTGCCGCCACGCCGCACCATCCCGCACTCTTCGCACGGCAACAAGGCATCCTGTCGCGGGAGGCGGAGCCGGCCCCGCCAGCCGCGGCGATGGGGAAGCACCGACAAGCAGTTGCGGCGGCTCAACAACAACACCTTCGATCGCCACAGGAGCCGGCCTGTCACCCAGATTCCAAGCCAGATCATCGGCCGCAAACAGACTCCAGCGAGCCGACGACCAGCAGGCCATTGCGGCAGCGATGGCCACGAGCAAAGCAACTCCAGCCCGATCAACCTGACTCCGCCGCACCAGCCATAGCCATGCTCCCAGCGCTATCAGGGCGATGACCGCCATGCACATGACCGAATACAAGCCCGCGACACCAACGAGACACCGCGCTGCTGCCACCCCACCAGCAGCTGCCACTGCGATCGAAAGCAGCGGCCGCTGCGAAAGAGGCTCCCGGCGAATCCACGTTCTGGGCGACCCAAGACGTTCGGTGAGCCACGCCCACCGCTCGTCAAGCCATTCCCAATCCCTTCTTGTGATGCCAGCCATACCGCCAACCTCCGCTCACTGCCTCTTCTTGAAAGCGAGAGCGGGGCAGGGGAGGGGCAAAAAATCTTGCTTTCGCGCCGTCGCCGCCGTCCCGGCGTCGGCTCCGGCTTACCTTCGCCGTGCCAGAGCACGAGAAACCCAGTGCTCAGAATCAAGGGACGCTTCTATGCCCTAGCCACCAGATGGTAGTTTCTCTGCAGCACAGGTTCATCC
>JAYQOK010000125.1:0-11488 GCA_038144795.1 Candidatus Kuenenia sp.
CGCGGTAGCCGGCGTAACGCGAGCCCGTGGCCTCTGCCCCGACATTGAATTCTCACCGGAAGATGCCGCCCGCACAGAGATCGACTTTCTGTGCCGCGTCGTCGAGGCGGTGATCGCGGCTGGTGCCACCACCGTCAACATTCCCGATACGGTCGGCTATGCCACGCCGGCGCAGATGCATCATGTGATCAAGAGTCTCCGCGATCGCGTACCCAACATCGACAAGGCGGTCATCAGCGTCCACTGCCACGATGACCTCGGCTTGGCCGTTGCCAACAGTCTGGCGGCCGTCGAGGCCGGTGCCGGCCAGGTGGAATGCACGATCAATGGCATCGGTGAGCGGGCAGGCAACTGCTCGCTCGAGGAAGTGGTGATGGCGCTGCGGACCCGCCGCGACTATTTCCAGGTCGACACGGGAATCGTCACCCAGAAACTCGTGCCCACTAGCCGGCTGGTGGCCACGATCACCGGCATCCAGGTGCCCCGCAACAAGGCGATTGTTGGCCGCAATGCCTTCGCCCATGAGGCCGGCATCCATCAAGACGGCATGCTCAAGGAGCGAAGCACCTACGAGATCATGCGGCCGGAGGATGTGGGTCTGGAGCGGACCGACCTCGTGCTCGGCAAGCACAGCGGCCGGGCGGCGCTCGCTGATCGGGCCAAGGCGCTTGGCTACCAACTCTCAGCCGAGCAACTGCAGACGGTGTTCGAAAGGTTCAAGTTGCTGGCCGACCGCAAGAAGGAAATTTACGACGGCGACATCGCGGCCCTCTGCGAGCAGCAGTTTGCCGCCCTCCCCGAGCATTTCGTCTACAACGGCTACGATTTGGTCTGCAAAAGCGGCTCATCGCCCACGATCACGCTCAGGATTCTCCACGACGGCGCTGCGGAGTCGGTATCGATCACCGCTGGTGACGGCCCCATCGACGGCATCTTTCTGGCCATCGAAAAGCTCACCGGCATCACGACGGTCTGCCGCGATTTCCGCGTGCAGGCGGTGACGGTGGGCAAAGACGCGCAGGCGGAGGTGACCGTCGAGTTGGAGCATGCCGGCCAGCAGCAGCGGGGCCGCGGCGTCTCGACCGACTCCCTCGAGGCGTCGGCAAAGGCCTTCCTGGCCACGATCAACCGCTTCGCCTTGGGCCGCCCCCAGCAACGTCTCCACCCGCAGCTGCCGTAAACACTCGGCATCCGCCGCTCGTGGGCAGTTCTTTGTGACAGGCTTCAGTCTGTCACGGAATCAGCGAGGGGTTGCCCGTGCCGCGGAGCCGGCGTAGGAAACCGAGCGCAGGCAGGATGCCGAAAGTGAGGTTTCCTACGAGCCAGCGGAGGGCACGACGCCCTCCGCGAGCGTCCGGCGATGTGGCACGGGCAACCCCTCGCCGGCGTCACCAACCACTCAGACCGCCTCGGAGCCACGTTCGCCCGTGCGGATGCGAACACACTCATCCATTGGCAGCACAAAAATCTTACCGTCGCCAATCTCACCCTGCTCTCCCGACCGCCCCCCCTTCACGATGGCGGCAATCGTTGGCTCGACAAACTCGTCGTTCACGGCAATCTGAAGCTGTACTTTGCGAAGCAGATTGACTCCGATCTCATGCCCACGATAGGTCTCTGCGTGTCCCCGCTGTCTGCCAAATCCCTGAACGTCAAGCACTGTCAGACGAAAAACTTCCACGTCTGACAACGCCTCCTTAACGCCCTCAAGTTTATTGGGCTGAATGATTGCGATGATGAGTTTCACATATCCGCCTTTCCAGTGCAGTCCAAGCTGCAGTTTACCCGCATGGAGCACCCATTGAATGTAGACCGGCCAAAGAAGGATCAGGATGCCCCGGCCTGGGCGAGCTAGGCGGAGCGCCCACCCAAGCCGTTGGGGCATCCTTAAAGGTTTGCGTCGGTCGACACAGCGCGTGGCGACCAAGAGTGAGGACTAAGCACGAAGCCTCTTAAAAAAATCGGTTGCAAAAGACATGCCAAAAACCCAAAACACCCATCCTCGGCTCATTTTTCACAATCTCAGCGGATTCAGCGCCGGTCACAGCCCGCAACCGCATTCTTTTTGTGCAGTGCTATGCTCATGAATCCGGCAACCCCTTACGCATAATCTTTCGGTTGAAATGTCAATCCAAACCCTGACGCATCTCCTTTCGCTTGACCGCGAGGCCCGGGCTACAGAATTAACAACGTTGATATCTGTCAACGGGTTCAGGCTCACAGCCATCACGCCTGCGTTAGTCCGCGGAGGCAGGATCGCTGCTCTCGAACGGCTCGCCTCAATCGATCCCGTCACCTATTCCCGCACGCGTAACTACGTGGACGGGGCCGTCTCCCGTTTGTCACCCTGGCTGCGTCACGGCGTTCTTTTACTTGCCGAGGTTCGCGACGCGGCCTTGGAGCGCGTCTCAAAGGCCGAGGATGCTGAAAGATTTATTGCCGAACTCGGCTGGCGCGACTACTGGAGGCAGGTGCATGCCGCTCTCGGCATGGGAATTTATGATGACATCGAGCGTCCGGCTGCCAACTCCCGGATAGTTAATCACCAACAGTCTATGCCGATCGACGTCATAAACGCCCAAACTGGACTGCCCTGCATCGACGATTTCGTTCGCCGCCTACAGGAAACCGGCTGGCTGCACAATCATGAACGGATGTGGCTCGCGTCGTGGCTGGTCCATATTCGTGGCGTGCACTGGAAGGTAGGGGCCAATTGGTTTCTGTCGCACCTCCTTGATGGTGACCCAGCCAGTAATCATCTTTCATGGCAATGGATCGCCGGAACCTTTTCACGCAAACCGTATATTTTTAATCGAGATAATCTCGACCGCTTCACGAACGGCGATTACTGCGCAAACTGTGCTTTGTTATCTGCTTGCCCGATGCAGGGATCGTATGACGATGTATCCGACCGTTTGTTTTCAGGAGAGCCTGATGGGCGCGAGCCACTCCGCATCCCCCCGGCCGCGCCATGGCGACTGAGTGAAAGAGAACCGGTCGGCCAACCTCTTGTCTGGCTTACACTAGACTCACTCTCCACGGCAAGCCCTGCTCCCCTTCGCCACCCTGAGGCTCCACGCCTGTTCGTCCTTGACCCGACGTGGCTTGCCAGAGAGCACCCTTCACTCAAGCGACTGGCATTCATATTTGACTGTCTCGCCGAGATTGAAGGCGTCGAGGTTGTTCAGGCAGCACCGTCAGAGGCAGTCCCTCTTGCCGCACGGCACTATGGTTGTCGCTATGTGGTGGTCACATCAACAACGTGCCCGGCAACGCGACAAGCCGCGGCAACCATCGACGCCCACCTTCCCGTACACGTCATCGACGAACCCGCCTTCTGTGACCGTTCTCGCGTGACGGATCTGGGGCGATTTACACGTTACTGGTCGAAGGTCAGTCGATCGGCCATGTCACGTACCAGAGGTTGAGGACAACTAAAGAAGGCCATTTGCTTCCACAAAACTGCAGAGTGTCTCAACCGGCACCATTTGGGATTCCCGCTCCGGAAGCACCCCGACGCCATACCCTGCCTGGATCAGCCGATTCCGGTCATTTTCGACCCGCGGTGGCAGTTGGCCATTGTCCCGCGGCGGATCAAAGAGAACCCAACGAAATCGTCCCGGCTCCGATGGTTCGATCGTCGCCTGCCGCGGCAGTGCAGCATCAAGAAGCGCGACCCCACGGAACGCAGGCCCGAGAGCCTCCGCCGCCAACCAGGCAAATGCCCCTCCCGCACCAGAACCGGCCATGACAAGCCGTGAGGAGTCAATGCCGCGGCGAACACGGAGTGAGTCGATGCTTCTGGCAACCCCGCGGATGTCATCCCGACTCCATCGCTGCGGATCGATCGACCCCGGCAGGATAACAGCAACGCCGTAGCGATTCGCGGCCACACGCCACATCGATGCCTCAGCGATGTCGACTGGCCCATGAGGGCGTGTGAAATAGACCAGCACACCGACAGGGTCGGTCGCATCACCCGTTGGAATCACAGCGACCGGTGGCATGGCCACTTCGGGCGCTTCGAGTCGAATGACCTCTGCCCCGTCGGGGCCTTCTTCACGAGTTGGCGTTTGAGCAGGCACATCGGCTGGCATTGCCATGGTCGTGAGACGATGGCTCTGCTCTTGCCCCTCCGCATCCAGCACGACAAGCGTCACAGCATCCCCCACACGGACGCCCCCAAGTACTCCGGCGAGTGCGGCAGCAGATGTCACGGCAACTCGCTCTGCGGCCTTACCGGGAGGCGTTACCGCAAGAACAGTCATCCCGCCAACGAGTCCGGCAGTCGCGGCCGGACTGTCAGGCCACACCCAATCGATCACCACCGGGCGTTCTCCCTCCGTTCGATTAGTCTCTGTCTGGACGGCGACCCGACGGGGCACGATACCAATGACCGACCTCTGCCACGGGGGCAGTGTGGCGACGAGTCGGGGCCGCATCGAGATCCGCTGAACCGTTCCTGCGACTTTTTCGTCGGATCGCTCAATAACGAGTTCCACATCGTCGCCGGCATACAAGGGTGCAAGGGCATGCCGAACCTCAGCGATGCGAGTGACCGGCCGATCGGCGACGGAAACGATCGTGTCACCTGGCTGAATACCAGCCTCTGCAGCGGGTGATCCAGGCCGACTGGTAGCAATCGTGGGAACTCCAGTGAACACGTCGCGCGAGCGATACGAGATGCCCAGTACACCGGGATCAAGTGTCTCACCTGATTGCAGCCTGGGTAGAACCCGGTGAATGTCTTCAAGTGGCACGGCAAAACCGATTCCCGAGTCATACAATTCCGTACCAAGCATCATCCCAGCGGTGTCCGCTGGAAGTGGCGCGAGCATCCCGATCACATCACCATGGATATCAACCAGCGCTCCACCGTAGTTCGCCGGCGAGACAGCCGCATCAGTTTGCACGGCCCGCCCCCAGGCTCGGTTGACGGCCGAGATGACACCGATGGCGACGTTTGGCGTGGTGATGTCCCAACCACGAGCCACGGCAATGGCCCACTGCCCCACCCTGAGTTTCTCCCTGGGAACACTGCTCTCAAGTGCGACCAAGGCTGTTGGTGACTCAACCTTCAGCAGTACGAAGCCTCGCGACAGGTCCCGCCCAACGACCCGGGCAGCCAGTCGTGAACCAGTCCCGGTTGCCGTAGCTGGGAGCACGACGATCGCCTCATCAACATCAGCAGGAATAGCAAAAGTTGTGGTGATGATCCAGCCAGCCGAATCAACCACCAAACCGGTTGAAGGGCCACTGGCTGGCGCTGCCTCAGACGGTCCACCGACGGCTGACGGTGAAACACTAGACGCTTCAATTCGAACCACGGAGCGTGCCACGCGAGCCGCCGCTGCTCGGAAGGCCTGCTCTTCGAGCAGACCCATCGATTCCTCTGCCCTCGTCTGCCCGGCGGCGGCCAGCCATTGAAAGGCGATAACCGCGGCCACCGACAGGATCCTGGATGCAGGGGTGTAACGCACCCTGTCAAGAAATCTTCCTAAAAACCTCACAGGCCCTCCTTCCCAGCGGGCACCCTCACCTCACGACCGGATCTCAACGGTGGCCGCGGCCCAAGATCGACTTCCACCACGCGTCCCGCCCGCACCACAGCGATTCTCACAGGGTCGCCATCGGCTAGCATACCGAGCGCACGTTGCACCGCGTCGCGAGAGGGCACAGACCTCCCATCGACGGCCACGACGAGATCATCCGGGGAGAGACCAGACTGCTCTGCTGCCGAGCCAGAAACCACTGATTCGATAAACGGTGGCGTTCGGTCAAGAAGGTCGGGTACGAACACAATGCCGAGTCGGCGCGGATCAAAGGAAAGCGCGTCCCGCGCAGGGGGTGGAGGAACCGTCCCCGAAAGAATGTCTTGGTAGCCACGGGCCAATTCAGCGATCGGAATCGCGTAGTTCAGCCAGATCCCCGATGCATTGGCCCGCACCTCCTTCCCGAGCATACCGATCAGCCGACCCTGCCAATCGATGAGGGCCCCACCTGGGGAGCCCGGGTTGTTAGTCGTGCAGTCAACAACATACACGTCACCTGAAAAAGGCACCTCGTAGGCTCCCCGTCGCGCCTCTAAGGGCACTCGGGCAGTCACGACACCGGTCTGAACACTTACCCGTTCATCGCCTACAGCCACTCCAAACAAATTGGAAAGCGCAAACACCCTCGTTCCCACATCAATAGGATCTTCTACGGCCATCGCAAAGAATGGTGCATCAGCTGTCTCGAGAGCAATCACTGCCAACTGCCGGCTCGGGTCAGCACCAACGAGTGTGCCTCGATACCGCATTCCATCGTCACAAACACAGTCGATTTCATCAGCGTCGAGCACTGTGCTCATCACGGTGAGAACATGCCCCTGCGGGGACACAAGGACTCCACTCTGATACGACTCCAATCCCCGCAACCCACCGGCACCGTAGATTTTTACAACCTTCCTAGCAGCGTCGCTGATGGTCTGCCGAGGCGCGTCGGCCACCGCGATCGCCATCGAAACGGTCACCGATACAACAACGTAGGCACCAAAATATCCGAGCCAACACAAAGACTGTTTCACCCTAGCGGCCCTCCCGCTCATTCATTCTCACTGACGTAATCTCAAAGGTGGCAAAGTGATCATTTCCCCGCCAGACATCCATCACTGCCGGCATGGCGACGGTGCCTGCATTCGCAAGCATGCCGGAAAAACGCACCTCGCAGGGGTCGGCATCAGGCTGATGCCAAAAGTCGATTGCGATGACCCGCCCGATACCGTCGACTACACAACGTGCGTCGATCGCTGCGACCGACGTGTTTAGGACGTCCATCAATGGGAGCGGCGTAGAGACCGCAGCATCCACCTGCAGAGGACGAGAAAAAATCGGCATGGTACCCCAGTACTCGGTACGACCTACCGCTGACGGCCCGTCACGGAGGAGTCGCCGCCAGACCAACAGGGCGCCCAGCAGTCCACCACTGCCGGGCGGGTTCGGAGCGACATCAAGGTCGCCGGTCGCATCAACCCGCGTCGTCCCAGTGGGGAGGTCAATTACCCCTTCATGGTCGGAAAGCATGACACGAAACTCGCCTCCAGTCGCCAGTCGTCCTTCCAGTACCCACTCAGTGGCTCCTTGAGGCGCATGCGCCGCCAAGGCTTGGGCCACACGATCACGCTCAACGATATTGAAGTGATAGTTTGTGAAGCCAGGACGCGCCTCGTACAGCGGCCGCACGAATGCGGGTAGCTCGGCGGGGGGTTCAGCAGTTTGGTGCTCCGCCCCTGAGGGCCGCGGTTCAACATCATCCTTACCTGACACGAGTTTGGCTAATTGGGCAGGCGTATGGACTCCAGCTAGGCGCACGAGTGCATCGACCCGCCGGCCTGAGCGGCGGTAGGTGAGCGGCACCTGCCAACCTGCTGGAAGCGTGCCAAGGATATTTTTGAGGGCATTCACGGTTCGCACCGGCCGCCCCGCAACAGCGACGATTTCATCGTCATAGCGAAGGCCGCGACGGAATGCATCTGATCGTTCAAGGATATCGGAAACCACGACACGACCATCGGCACTGGTGGCAACTGTTGCTCCGAGGGTTGCGTGATCGACCAATCGCCCCCCCTTGAGGAAGCCAATAAAAGAATGAAGTTGATTGGCCGAGATCGCGTAACCAACGCCCACATTTACCCGCCCCCGCTTCTCAAACGAGGCCCGACCGTTGACGCCGATGATTTGCCCCGCCGCGTTGAACAGACCTCCGCCGGAATTTCCCGGATTGATTGCCGCGTCTACCTGAATGCAGTCGGTGTATTCAAGGATCGTACCGGCTGGAAACTGATAGCGATGCACACCCGACACGATTCCGACACTCACTGAGGGCTGAAGATCGGTCGCCAACAGAAAGGGATTGCCGGCGGCAAAGCAAAAATCACCCACGTCGACGAGATCGCTATCGGCTAACGCCGCATACGGAAAGTCCTCGCGGCCAAGAAGTTTAATAAGTGCGACGTCGCCCGTAGGGTCGAGCCCCACAAGCACAGCATCATAGAGTCGGCCATCGGGGAGACCACATCGCATTGCAACACCCGCTGGCTGCACAACGTGGTAGTTGGTCAGGGCATATCCATCGGCCGAGATTAGCACGCCCGCCCCGCCACCAGCCTCACCAGCAAAAATCGAGACTGCTGCCGGCAAGCCCCGCTGGATTGCATCGATTCTTTGCTGCTGAGCCGCTACGACGGCGACCTCGACCTGCTCGTCGGCCATGAGGAAACGGCCTTCTGCCATCACCACACTCGTTGCCAGCATCAAGAGCAGGACGAGCGGCGGACTTAGTCTACGGTGGTGAATCTGATGTGACGTGAACACGTTCCTCTACTTTGTGAAGTGGGGGTCCCGCAGGATCACACTCCCGCCGATGGGGCCGGCACGGCCGTAATCAACAGTAATCGAAAGCCGCCTCGCCCCGCCCATCGGAATCTCACCAATCGGAATACCAGCCCCACCGACGATTGGCCCATCGTCGACCGACCCGCGAAAGACTTCATTATCATCAACGGCGATCACGACCAACGCTCCACCCCCACTGTCCTCCGCCGGAGCGATCATGGTCGCGAACGTACGGCTTCCTGGCGGGACCCGCCAGACGGCGACCGTGCGGGGACGAATCACCAAATCCTTACCAGGCGACCCGTCATCAGCGACGACCACCCGTGGCTGAAATGCAGACACCAAACCATCAACCTTGGCAAGACCACCAAAAAATGGATCCACAGTAAGCCGCTCCGTGGTGAGTTCGGCAAGGTGGGCAATCCGTCCAGCCGCATAGTCAACACCCCGAAGCGATGGTGCCGGAAACGTGACCGCCCCATTGATGACAAGGCCCTCCGGAGACCATTCAACCCGGGTTGCCGGCAGTTGCCCCCCCGTTACCGTGACGAGAATCCCACCAGGAACCGTCGGTTCCCGAAGCCATCGTAGACCAGCAACGCGATCCCGCTTGACCGAAATGGTGTCGCCGTCGAGTCGGATCCTCACCGCGTCGCTGGTGATCCCGACGATCGCGCACGGCACACACTGCATGCCGTCTCCCTTGGTGACAACGATCACGTCAGAATCCATTTCATCAGGCAGCGATTCTCGCCAGCCTGGTGCTGTGTCGCCTTCATCACGGCTGGTGCGGTTCCATTCGATTACCTCGACGCCGGTCACCGGCATCGTCAGAACACCCATCGGAACCGTAAGGCTGACCACATCACCTTTCCACTCGACGTCCGTTGCAGTGAGCCGTGCACCGTCCGTGCCGAAGATGGTTATCTCAGCGTCGACATCAGGCTCACTCCGAACGCATTCAACTCTGCGCACGGACTCCACTCCAAGCGTCCGAACGCCTGACTCGGTAGCCACCCGGATCTGTGTCGGTTCGATTCTCTCCAGCACACCTGTCACTTTCTCACCGTCACTCGTGGCGACAACAACGGTCACGTCATCTCTCGCGATGGCTTGCACGATCGTAGACACACTGATGAGCGTGCTAACCATGATTCGCAGCAGCAATGACAACGGTGGCTGCATCAATAGGGCTCCACTAGCGAGGCTCGCCACCAGCCGCGAGTCGCTTGAAGTATTGTTCGATTGCCTCCCGATAATGTGGAGGAAATTCGCGGCCAATCTGCTGGAGCGCTTCTTCACGCTGGTGCGGAGGTAGATTTCCCCAGCCCTCACCGTCTCCGAGGTCACGATTTTGCACCTCGCCGGCGCCCTTGCCGCCCGCTATACGGCTGTCGTCCATCGGTGTGCCGTTGCCACCGCTCCCTGATCCACCCGCACCGCTCGAGGCCTGGCTCTGCTGTTGCTGCTGTTCAATCTTTGCAATCAGCTTGTCGAGCGAGGCAATCACGCCATCCTGCACATTTCTGGTCCGCGGCCCCGCATGCCCGAGGTCGAGTCGGCGAGTGATATCACGCATGCGGCGGGCAATGTGGTCAAGAGAATCCTCTTCGAGCGACATGATGTCAGCCCGCATCAGACGGGCGGTTCGCTCATACCGCACTGGGATGTCTTCAGCTCGTTCCAGTAGTCGGTCGAGCAGATCAATCGCCGTGTCGGCATGGAGGAGCCAGAAGTGGCAGGCAGCTTGATGAAACAATAACGAAGCCGGATCAACGGCCCGCTCCACGGCCAACCCATCGAGCATTCGCAACCCCTCGTCGAACTGATCATGGCGGACCAAATGCCGCCCGAGCCACAGCCGTACCGTGTCGCGCTGAAACGTTGCGCGGGGATCGTCATCGACAGCATCTTGCAAAAAAAGCCATTCGACGATCACCGCAGGCGACTCGGTGGGACGGAGAGCAAGGTCTCGGACCGGCCTGCATCGGGGATCAATCACTGCAAACGTGTCGATAACGGCGTCGAGGGCATCGCCGAGTTCACCCTCTGGTGCATTCCAGGCGGCGAGCGCCCTGTTCTGCATCACGGGATCAGACGACCGGGCCATCACCCAGTCACGCATCTGCTGACGGACGTCGGCCAGCTTTGGAATCATCCACGATGCCTGACGGGACAGGTCTGCATCGGCATCAATCACGCCGGTATTGTCAGCCACCGGAGCCGCGATCACATCGGCGTGACGCACGATGATTGAGAATGCGATCACTGATACGGCCCACCACAGTCGACCATTTCGTGTTGCATGTTGGGCATTCATCGACCGCGCTCCAAAACACAGAAAAACTTTCTGTCAGAGACCTCATCATACCCGCGAGAGGCCCATTCGGCACGTCGAATCCCAGTCACTCGGTACGGCCCGAAACAATGTCGTGCGCAGCCTGCTGAATCGACCGTTGCCGCTCGGCCAGTCGCTCCAAGGCTTCGATCAATTCCGGCTCATCGGCTCGCTCCACCCCCTCGTCGAGAAGTTGGGAAAACCGCTGCGTGCGGGTGTTGACTCGCATCTGGAGGGAGCGAATCATCTTCAATTCGGCGAGCTTATCTACAAGTGGCTGTTCCCCCGGTTCGGCCGGTCGACCGCCTGCCGGATTCTGCTGCTGCTCCTGCTGCTCGCGCTGGGCCTGCTCCAAAGCTGCCAACAATTCCTCCAGCCCGTTGACGATGTCCTCAAGAACACCTCGAGTGGTGCGGCCGACATCACCACGAGACAGCCATGCCGCAGCCTGCTGGGAGTCATCGCGTATTTGCTCTAGCGCCTGGGGAATCGCCACCGCAGATCCGTCATCGCGAACAAGTGTCAGGGCCTTTACTGCCTCACCCGTGATCTTCGTCTGTTCACGTCCGAGTCGCGCTGCCTCTAACTGCCGTTCTCGACCTGCCTGATCACCGTCGGCGAGTTTCTCAGCTGCCGAGTAGACCCCTCGTTGCGACCGTAGCATCGACCGAATGCGAGTCTCCAACTGCACGAGAAGTCGCTCCACCTCCTCCTCCCGCATCTGCCGCAGAATTTCCTCCAGTTCAGCCCGCGCGGTCTCCAACTCCTCCAGAGC
>JAYQOK010000126.1:0-11332 GCA_038144795.1 Candidatus Kuenenia sp.
ACTGTGCATTCGTTACCTCATACACCCCAAGATAAAAAGGCTTCGTCAGCGTCACCTCGTGGGCATCTTCGTCTTCCCCCATCATGAACGTGCCCGCCGGTAAGAGCTTCAACTGCATCCCAAGCGAATTGCGTAGCAGAGGCCGTGCAAGAATGTGTTCCCGTTTCAAGGAAAGTCGTAAGGGCTCCGCAATTCTCCGTGCCTGAGCCACCAGTGCCTCTATTCCCGCATGGTTAGGATTGAGCGCTAGGTACTCCTCGCCCACGTCGAGAATCGTCAGCGCCTCCTCAGCACTGATCACCCCATCTGCCTTTGCGTCCTTGACGATCAAGACAAGCCGACTCTCAATCTCACCAATCTTCCGCACGCGACGGACCACCTCCAGCCCGGCTTCATCCAAATCCTCATCCACCACGCCCTTCACCGCCGCCAAGGCCGCTCGCGTGTCTCCCGCCTGCAGGGCGGTTTGTGCCCTGGTCACTCGGCCATCCCGGCGCTCCACCAACTGGCTCTGGATCTTTGCGATGTCCTTGCGATCGCCACGCAGGTCGCGGGCACGCGTCACCAACGGCAAAAGACCGTCATACTCCTTGCGCCCGATTCGATTCGTGATCTCATCAATAACATGAACGGATTCTGAGTACTGTTTTGCGCAGGTATCAAGCAAACGCGACACGTCACCAGTGCGAAGCCGCTCCGGAATCGTCTCAAGAGCATGAATCGCAGCAAGGTAGTCAAACGCCTCGTGATGGGCTTTCGCTTCGCGAACCTTCTCCGCCACCGCCCGCTCCTGCCGAACCCGCTCCTCGGCTACCTGTGTGCCAAACGACTGTGCCCACTCGGCAAGATCACTCAGGTGGGGTAACGCCTTCGACGCAATTTCTGCCGCGATTCTCGCCGCCTCATCAAATGATAAGTCGGCCAGCAGGGCTTCTGCGGTCGACCGCTTCGCTATGAGCGACTCCCGCAACTCACCCAATAGCTGCGGCTGATTCCCACCGCATTCACCACACACAAGATCCCAGACCGGGATCTGAGACTCGCACTTCAAGCACGCCGTCCGCATCGCGGCTCCGCACGCCGGATTCCGGCAGAACTTCCGGGAGAAGTCGGTGTTGACCGTGCCGCAAGAAGAGCACTGCCCCTCTTGAAGTTCCCCTTCAGTCGCGGCCGGTGGCGGCTTCGTACCCGATGGGGTGTGCTGGACGCCTTTCAGCGCATCCCGCAACTCTCTTGCTGTCTGATATCGATCATCTTTGCGGTCCTCCAGTGCTTTTGTGAGCACATCTTCGAGCTCTGAAGGAACGTCCCTAAACCGAATGATCTTCGGGCTTCTGCCCGTCACCATCTGGTAGATAGTGGCGGCGAGGCTCCAGAGATCACTGCGGGCATCAACTTCACTCGCATCCCGCCGCTGCTCTGGCGGCATGAAGTCGGGCGTGCCCATCACCGCGCCCGTCATCGTCATCTGGTGATCGGTGGCCTCAGCCTTGGCGAGACCAAAGTCGGTAAGCTTGGGCAAACCATCCTTGTTAAGCAGCACATTCGCCGGCTTGATGTCGCGATGAATGATCCCGAGGTCGTGAGCCTTGGCGAGGCCGTCGCAGAGCTGGCAGGCCAGAGCCACGGCGTCTTCTAACGACAAAGCTCCTTCGCGGCAGCGGTCGAGCAGACTCCCGCCGTCCACGTATTCCATGATCAGAAACGGCCCGTCCTTGGCGCGGCCGTAGTCGTAGATCTGCACGATGTTTGGATGGTTCAAGGCGGCAATGGCCTTGGCCTCGGTGAGAAACCGCATGATCGCGGTCTTGCTCCGGGCCGCTTCGCCCAAGATCCGCTTGATTGCCACCTTGCGGTCGAGCCGGGTATCGGTCGCGAGCAGCACCGCCCCCATGCCGCCTTGACCGAGCGTGCCCTCGACCTTGTAGCGGGCCTCAAGATCGACGACCTCGATGTCGTCGATCACCGTGTCTTGATCACCCAACCGGTCGCCAAGCGTCCGCTCGTCGCCCAGGCTCATCTCAGCGGTAGAGCGCCGCTTGGCTGCTCCAGCGAACGTGGCTTCGTCGCTAAGGCTTTTTTCGATGTCGTCCATGATTTTGCACTCTCCGACGAGTTTCCTCGTCGTGATTCGTGGCTTCTCCCCGCGGCAGGCACACTCAGCCCTCGCTTCCCTCCAACGGGGGTCTTGGTTATAACCGTTGGATCGGTCTTACGCGATTGGATGGCTCTGGTTTCGCCCCACAAAGCAGGGAGCAAAGGGATGTCTGCACCGCTCAAAAATCACCGCTGGTCAACGCCCGATGAGATCTTCGCCCGCAGCCTTACGCTGGGCGATGCCGAACTCCCCCGCGGCTGGACGAAAAACAGCGTCGTCATCGAGCCCGGCACCAGAGCTTGTGCCGTAGTCGATGGCAACTTCATCGGCGATCTCCCCGCCGGCGAGTTCACGTTTCATGACTTCCGCGACAAACTGCAGTTTTGGCGGAAAGGCGAAGCCACGCTGCTGCTCACCCGAACCGACGTGGTGCGACTGCCGGTCGATTGCAAGGGCATCGTCAGCGCCGACGAGGTGCCGATGGATATCCGCGTCGATGTCGGCGTGCAGATCGACAACCCCGTCGCGTTCGTCAAGAACATGATGGGCCCTCGAAAAGACTACTCGGTCAAGGAGCTCGCCGAGCGGCTCACCCCGACGGTGCGGCAGGAGGCCTGGGCGGCTACGGCCCGGATGCGGGTCGATGATCTGCGGGGCCCCGCGATGGTGACGAGAGTCTCCCAGCAGATCGGCTCGGCGATCTCCGACACGTTCAAGCGGTACGGGCTGAAGGTCTTCAGCATCGAGGGCGTGCTTATGCAGCCCACAGGGATGGAGCGGCACTGGGACAAGGTCAAGGAAAACAATATCGAGGTCGCCGACGAACGGCTGACAAACAAGCGGCTCGGCCAGGACATCGGCATCCAGGAAGAGCGGCTGCCACTCGAGGGCAAACTTCGCGACCTCCAGCACACTGGCGAGCGGGCCGCCATGGAGTCAGATACGACCCACGAGACCGCCAAGCTTGCCCACGAGGTAAGTACGCTGAGTGACCGGATTCCGCTCTTTGAAAAACTTCGCGACGCCGCGATCTCCAACGAGTTTGACAAGGCAAAGAGTGCCGAGGAGCTCAAGCAGCTCCTCGCCGCCGTAGACAAGCAGCGGCTGCTCCGCAAGGAGGAAATGGAGCAGTTGGCCGAAGGCTTCGATGAGAGAAAGGCCGATCGACAGTCGCTGCGGGATCATATCGTCACTGTGCTCGACATCAATCGGGAGCAGGAAGTTGATGCCCTCCGGCTCGCCGTCGAACACTCGCTCGCGATTGCCGCTAAGAAAAATGAACTAGAACTCGCCGAGGCGACCAACTCGGTGGAAAACCTGGAGTGGCGCAACGAGATCGCCCGTGAGATCGAACTCGCCGAGAAGCGTCGCGAAGAGCGGAAGAAAGATCTCGCTGCGAAGTGGGAACGCATCCGCGAGACCCAGCGGCAGAAGCAGGATTCGTCATGGGAGAAGCTGCTTCATGAGCAGCGTGAGGAGTCGATCCGCACCGAACTGGCCTACAAGGAGGCGGAGCGAAAGCGGCGACTGCAGCTGCTCGAGGTGGAAAATGCCGCCGAGGTCGAGCGGCAGAAAATCGTCGCCGAGCGTCTGCGGCGGGAGTTCGAACTGGAAATCGGTTCCCGCGAGTCCGACGCCCAGTTTGACCGGCTGAAGCGTGTTCAGGACATGAACTTCGAGGGTCACGCCCGCCAGGCCCAACTCGACGCCGAGCTCAAGAGCCAGGCCGAACAGCGGGCCAACACGCACGAGCTCGAGCGGCTGAAGACGATGGGCACGTTGAGTGCGGAAGCCCTGATCGCCACCAGCGGCACAGACAATGCCAAGGCTCTGGCCGACCTCAAGATCCAGGAGGCCAAATCACAGGCGGAGATTCAGGCGGCCAGTCGTGGGGATCAGGAGGCTCTCAACCAAGAACGGCTTCGTATGTATGAAAAACTCCACGAGGCCGAGCGGGGCAAGGCCGACGCGATCGCGAGCGTCTTCAATCAGGCGCTCAAGGGCCAGCAGGATGCCGTCGCCCAGATGATCGGCGGGTTGGCTGCGGCCCACACCCCGCCGCGGCCGGTTTCGCCAGCGGCTCCGCCTCCGGTCGGCACCGCGGTGGCAGAGTGGCATATCGCCATTGGCGGCAATCAAAGTGGTCCCCATTCCGCCCGGCAAGTTCAGGTGATGGTGCAGCAGGGCCAGCTCGGCACCGATGTCCTCGTCTGGAAGGCCGGCATGGCCGGGTGGGTCGCGATCGTGGAGTGCGCGGAGTTTTCGAGTGCCTTTGCGACGGTGCCACCGGTGCCGCCGCCACCGCCACGGGCGTGATCACTGCATCGCTGATGACGGAAGGCTTGTATGGACGCGGTTGATCTGGTGGTTTTACGCCCACGTCTGCTCGTTGACTGGGGCGAACTGCCCCAGCTTGGCCGCGTGGCTAGGCCGCTTTTTAGCCTGCTCGGCCCGAGTGCCGCAGGGCGGCCAAGCGTGCAGGTGACCGTCGATCGCGGGCTCGATCATGACGCCACCGACCCCCTTCGGCAGGTGCGAACCGAGGAATCGGGTTTGTGGACTTTTTACGTGCCGTTCAGCCTCACAAGCAACGGCCTGCCGGCGCTTCCCGGGCTCTATGTGATCGATGTCGCCGTCACGTTTCCCCATGCGCTGGCCGGGCAGCCGCGATTCCTGCAGACGCGGATTCGCCTCAACATTCCAGACGCCAGCAGCGGTCAGCGGGAGCTCGTCATCGACGGCGATGGCCAGTCGGTAGTCAATCTCGCCGGCCACGATCTGCGGTCATTCAGCCGCGTCGTGCTCAAGGGAGACGACAGCGCGATCATCAACCTGCAAAACTTTTCACAGCAACAGGAGGAGGCGAAAGCGACCGAAGCACCGGTCGTCTTCGAATACGAACTCAAGGTCAATCACGACATCCACGAGCGATTGCCCGAGATTGTCGAGGTCTCCCAGCCGAGCAAGACAGATGCTCTCTCGCTCATCTGTGGTGACCGCCGCATCCATGTGATCGCCAAGAAGCGTGCCACGCTGGGCCGGCAGCGGCGGCCGGAAAACGACATCTGCCTGCGGTTTCTTCCCCGGTCCGCCGAGCATGATGAAGGAAGCCGCGCCATCTCAAGGACCCACATCGCTCTTGATCTCACCGACGACGGGCTGGTGCTGGTCGACGAAGGCTCCGCGAAGGGGGTTGACGTCGACTGCGACCCCGTGAAGGGCGAAAAGACATTCACGTATCTCGACGCCCACGGCAGCCGCCACATCGACTTGCCATCCCCACTCTCGTCATCGCTGTCGCTCGAAATGAGCTCACGGTTTTTGGCCGTGATCCCGACGATCCAGATTTTCGTTCTGATCTGAAGTGGGATGACGTCTGCTTCGAGACGGCAGGCGAACCAGCCTCGAGGCTCTGGCAGGTCGCAAAATCGTCCGGCATCGAGACAGTTCGCCTGCGCAGGCTCAATAATGTGGCCGATGAGGAATATGTCGTCCGCTACCGTCACGCCACGCTTGGCCGATCCGCCAAGGACCATGCGATCGCAATACCGATCCCCGATCACTTGAAGGGGGACCTGCGGCTGATCTACGCCGGGCGGATGTTCTGGTTGCACTCGGGGGGCCGAGCCGAGGTGGCAGTCGATGGCGAGCCGATCTCGGGGCCGTGCCTTGTGCCGCTGAGGTTCGGCCAGTGTCTGTCCATCGATTCGCTGGTGATCCACGTAGCCCGTATGGCCCAGTGCCAGCTTGACGAGAATCCCATCCTGAAGGCCCCACCAGTCAGGCGCCCCGTTGTCCCCGCGCCACTGACACCGTCAGCCGCGATTCCTCCGCCATTGCCGCCGGCGATCGCAATCAAGGCGGGGCATTCCGAGCCGCCGCCATTGCCTCCGGTGACGCCGCTGCGGTCGGGCGGCCCGCCGCCCAGCGATCTGGCTCCAGTGGCGGCATCCTCCGGTGGCGCCCAGGCCGCTGCTGCCGATTCGATGGCCGTCGCCCCGCCCTCGAGTTCCATCGATCCGGTTCGCGATGCGCTCGCCTCGGTCGCCCTCATCACCTGCCGCGTGGGGCACGGGTCGGCCTTCATCGCAAAGCCCGGCCTGCTCGTTACCAACTACCATGTCATCGCCGACGATGCTGTCGAGGATCTCGCGGCGCTGTTTATTGATCCGGTGACCCACGCCCGCCGCGAATTCTGCGTGTCGCTTCTCGGTGAAGATCCCGAGCATGACATGGCGTTCTTGGCGGTCGATGCAGACCTGCCGCCGCTGGGGATCAGTTCACACTTCCAGCATCAAAACGGCCACCGCATCGTCGTCATCGGCAGCCCCGGGGTGGGCGGCAACGGCGAGCGGCTCGAAAATGTCGTCACCGACGGTCGGCTCGGGCCTGTGTACTCTGATTTTGCATCGCCTTCCCGCTGGTCGCTCAGCATCACTCTCAATCCCGGCAACTCCGGTGGGCCGGTGCTCGACGCGCAGACGGGCGAAGTGCTAGGGGTCACCGTCGCCAAGTTTACGACCGTGGAGGGCTTGGCTCTGGCCGTCCCCCACGACGTACTGACCAAGGGCCTTGAGCAGGCGGCCACCGCATCGGGTGACGAGATCGGCCGGGCCGAGTCAGCGCACCGGCAGCGCTATTGCCTCCGGAAGATCTCGGCGTTTGTGGCGAGCGCGAATGTCGCCTTGCACGAGTTTGCCGAGCATTGCGATCAGATCGAATACGGCATGACGACCGTCTCGGGCAACTCGCTGATCGGCAACGTTGGCAGCGGGTTTGCCAACAATGTTGTCGCCGCCCTCAATAACCTTGCGGAGGAGGTCGCCGGGCAGATCAATCGCCTGCAGGACGATCGCTGGTGCCGCACGGTGATCCGGGACGATTTTGCGCAGGCCTGGGCGAGCCTCGACGATCTGCGATACGCCCTTGCCGATGTTGCGCCATCCCGATCGCGGGCCCTGGTGCTCGAAAGTTTGGGGGCCACGCTCGCCGCGGTCGAGGAACTGTGTGAATCGATCCGGATCGAAATTGATGGCTCGCTGCTCAGTGGCAAGACCGTCTTTGACGCCGCCACGGAATCATCGGCCGGCCATTCGCTCGCGCTGCAGCAGATCGCCATGGGGGGACACGTCGCCCGGAAGAAGCCCAAGCGGCGGTATCTCACCAAGTCGCGATTTACGATGGCCTGCACCTGCCCGACAAAGCTCTTCTACACGGCCAAGCCGGGAGAATACGCGAGCGTCTGGACCACCGATCCCTTGATGGAATCCCTCGCCAACGAGGGCAACCGGGTCGGGGCCCTGGCACGGCTCTATTTTCCTGAAGGCGTGCTCGTGGACACACTCGAGCATGACGAGGCGGTGCGGCAGACCGGTGCACTCCTCGAACAGCCTCAGGCGACGATCTTCGAGGCGGCGATCCGCCACGGTGATCTCTTCATTCGGGCCGACGTGCTCGGTAAGACACCGACCGGCATCGATCTCTACGAGGTGAAGTCGAAGGGCTACTCCGAAGACGACGACGGCGACTTCACGACGAAGTTTGGTGTCGCCGCCGATTGGCTCCGATATATCCGCGACATCGCCTTCCAGAAGCATGTCGTGTCGCAGGCTTTCCCCGGTGTTTCTGTCCGGGCCCACCTTTACCTGCCGGATAAGTTCCGGGCGGCCGTCTCCGATGATCTCGCCATGAAGGCGGCGGCCCTGTTGAACGGTGAAGAAGCCTCCCTGACCGCCGAGGAGCTGGCGAGCCCGCTCTTGCGGGCGATCAATGTCGATGCCGTGTGTGATCTCGTGCTCAACGACTCGTACACGCTCGGTGACAAAACCCTGTCGTTCGTTGAGTACGTGGCCGCCCTTGCCGACCACTACTGCCAGGATCAGAAGTTTCCGCCGCAGCTTTCCCCGACCTGTTTCACGTGCGAATTCGACGCGTCGGCGTTTGCCCTGGCCACGGGCGAGAAATCCGGGAAACGGGAGTGCTGGGCAAGCCTTCTGGGCTGGACGGATCGAGACTTCGCCACGCCGCAGGTCTTCGAGATTGGCAATCTCCCGGCCGCCAAGAAGCGTTCGCTCCTCGAAGAGCGACGGCTTCACATGCACCAGCTCGAGGAGGCCGATATCGCACCACAGGCCGATGGGGAGCCGGGGCTGTCGCAATCGCAGCGGCAATGGATGCAGGTCACCAAGGCCGTCGGCGGCGACACATCTTCGCACCTGGACCGCAATAATCTGCGGGCGGTCATGGTCGGCTGGAAGTATCCGCTCCACTTCATCGATTTCGAGACCTGCCGGGCCGTGATTCCGTTCCACCGCGGCAGTCGCTCCCGGGAGTTGGTGGCGTTTCAGTTTTCGCACCATGTGATGCATGCCGACGGGGCAGTCGAACACGCCGGTGAGTTTTTGTGTGCCCAGCACGGCGTTGATCCCGGCGTCGCCTTTGTCGAGGCATTGCAGCGGGAGCTGGGCGGAGATAACGGAGCAGTTTTGCACTATGCCCCGCACGAGGTTTCCACGCTGCGGGCCCTCGCGGCCCAGATTCGTTCCCATCGCTCGGAGATCCCCAATGCGGATGAGTTGCTTTCGTTCATCGCCACGCTCGCCCCGTTTGGCGACGAGGTTGCGAATCGGCAGGTCATCGATCTCTGCAATCTGGTGAAGCGGTTCTACTACTCGCCGAGCATGCGGGGATCTAACTCGATCAAGGACGTCTTGCCGGCGGTACTCGACGAGTCGGAATTCCTGAAGCAAAAATACTCGCAGCCGATCTACGGCGCTGTGGGCGGGATTCCCAGCCGCAACTTCTCCGGCATGCGGTGGGTGGAGGAATACGACGGCCACATCCGCGATCCGTACTCCCTGCTGCCCCCGATCGACGGCGTTCATAATCCTACAGAAAAAGGCAATGGGCAGGTTCCCCGACTGCTCCGGAATGGCGGAGCCGCGATGCAGGCCTACGCCGATCTGCAGTTGGCCAGTTGGACTCCGCAGCAGCGGCAGGCCGTGGAACAGGCTCTGCTGCGATACTGCGAACTCGACACGCTTGCGATGGTCTTCATCGTCGAGGCGTGGCGGGAGTGGTGTCGGTAGTCGGCTGCCTGCCGCTCTCGTGACGGGTGGCAAAAAACCGCCCGGAGCGGTCGGCCGGCATGCTCGCCGTCTACTGGCACCGGGCGGTTTTAGAGATGTTTTTTCCACCAGGGCTTTCACTGGCCGCGGCAGACGGGACGGCGATCTGTTCCGTCTGGACTCCGGGGATACTTCCCGGCAAGGCGGAATTCAGGGCAAGGCGGAAGCCCAGGTTGTTGTTGCGGTTCGACGGGTCGTTCCTGTTGCGGTTCGCCGACCGGCAGTTCCTGGCGGTGTTGTTCCAGCTGCCGCCCCGGTTGACCCGGTCGGAGGCTCATGGATCGCCCACCGGCAGGGATTTAATCACAGCATCGCGGTAGCGCCAACTCCGTGTATCGGCGCCCCGGGCAAACGCGGTCACCGCCTCAAGTCGGGTCTGCAATCCCCGCTCATCGAGCAGGCCGAGCCGATAAGCCTTGCAGAGGGTGCGGACCCGGCGAAGGTATCGCCGTCGACTGCGTTTCGAGAGAAGCGTGTGGGTCGGCAGGATCCTACAGCCGAGAAAATCAACGCCTCGCAATGACTCGAC
Source organism: Candidatus Kuenenia sp. (assembly GCA_038144795.1). Lineage (GTDB taxonomy): Bacteria > Planctomycetota > Planctomycetia > Pirellulales > UBA1268 > CACORA01. The sequence goes on from JAYQOK010000126.1 coordinate 9,755, forward strand.
GACGCCCGCGGGTTTGAACTCCAAGCCGAGGCTGTTCGCCAGAAACTCCCGGCAGCAGGCCTCAGCGGCGACGAGTCTACTGCGATCATTACTCCAGAGCACCAGGTCATCCATATAGCGGACATAGCCCCGAATCCGAAGATGTTCTTTGACATACCGATCAAGGAATCCCAGATAAAAATTGGCAAAGTGCTGCGACATGAGGCTGCCGATTGGGAGACCGCGGCCGATGCCGCCGCGAAAGCCGGCTATGATCGCGGTAAAGAGTTTAAGGAGCCGGCGATCCTTGAAACGGGCTGCGAGCCTATCGCGCAGCTGGGCATGCGGTATCGAATCAAAGCACTTCCGCACATCGAGGTGCACCCTCCACGAGAATGTTCGCGCAAATCGTGCTGCCCTCACCACTGCCCGCTCCCGTCCCTTACCCGGTCGACAGGCAAAGGAATCGGCTATGAGCCACCGCTCGAAGTGTGGTTCACAGACGTTGATAATTGCGTGATGGAGAACCCGCTCCGCGAACGCCGGGGCCGTGATAATCCTTCGCTTGGGGTCGTGAATCTCGAACTGGTGAAATTGACCCACCGGATACGTGCCGCCCCGCAGGCCAGCCGCCATCTCCCCCAGCCGATTGTCAAGGTCATCGGTGAAGGCGATCACCTCGCGGCGCTGCCGCTTCCCTCGTGCCGCGCGCCAGAACCCACGGCGGAGGTTTTCCATTTCGATAATCGCTTCAAACAGATTGCTCGCCCGCCGCATCGGTCGCCTCAGGAACCGCCACGTCAGGTAAGCTGGCCAGAATGCCGAGCAACTGGTCAGCGTATTTCTCGACTCGGGCATGCCCGACGCCATCGATTCGCCCGAGATCCGTGGCGGATCGGCACCGCTGCTGCACGGCCTGCGCCAGTTGCTCATTCGTAAACACGGCATACACCGGAACGGCCTCGCGCTGCGCGATTTCTTTTCGGAGCTCTCTGAGCCGCGAGAAAACCACAAACTCATCGGCCGACAGCACCTGCTTGTAGTCGATCCGACTGCGGCCAAGCGGCAGCCCGCGCCGACTGTCGCCAGCCCCGGACGGAAGATGATCGACACAGACCGCCCAGAAAGAATCGGAGCCCTGTTCGACAAAGCGCCGGTCGATTGCCACGACTCGGAGGCTGCCGAGAAACGCGTTGATTTCAGACTCGATGGTCGCCGGATCAAGCACCGGAACAATAAAAAACTTTAGCGGCATGAGCACAGCACCGACAAAGGGCACGGCCAAACGGCTTTCGTGGTTACGATTTTTTCGATTGCGCGCTTCGCTGCGCTCAGCGCCGCGGCTGCCGCCGCATACGTCTTTCCCATCTCCCGCTCCGCTTCGGCCCCTCCGGTCGCCGGCATCCGCCGGACTCCCTCCGAGCCTCGCTTTGCTACTCAACCGCCTCCGCCGGACTTGCTCCAGACGGACTCAGGGCAAGGCGGAAGCCCAGGATGACGTCGCGGAACGACGGGACGCCCCAGTAGCGGTCCGCCGACCGGCAGAGCCCGGCGGCGGAGCGCCCGCTGCCGCCCCCGAAGACCCCGGCGGCGGCACCA
>JAYQOK010000127.1:0-7630 GCA_038144795.1 Candidatus Kuenenia sp.
GGGGTGATCGAGTCGATGGTGACTCCCTTTGCACAACTCGCGAAGACGGCTGCCGAGTCAAAGGCGATCAATGCCCATGGTGGCCCTGGCGTGATCATTGCATCGAGTGGCATGATGAATGGCGGGCGGATCCTCCATCATCTCAAGCAGCGGCTGCCCGACCCCACCACCACGGTGTTAGTCGCCGGGTTTCAGGCGATCGGCACCCGCGGGCGGGCCTTGATCGATGGCGCCCGCGAACTGCGTATTCATGGGCAGGATATTCCCGTGCGGGCGGCGGTCCGCCGTGTCGATGGCCTGTCGGGTCATGCCGATCGCAACGAAATCGGCCGCTGGCTGGCCGACATGCCGGCCCCGACCCGGACCTTTCTCGTCCATGGCGAGCCGCACGCCGCTCAGGGCATGGCAGACTATCTTCAGGAGACCCGCGGCTGGCCCGTGCACATTCCGAAGCTCGGTGAGTCTGTAAACCTGATCGGATAACCCACCCATGGCAAAGCAAGCAAAAGAAAAACGGGCAGCGGCGGAGACCGTGGAGCGGCCTCAGGCCAAAGCAGAGCAGACGAAGGCCTGTGCCATCCTGCCTGACACCACGCTCGGAAACGACGTAGCCCTCGTCGCGGAGAACATGGAGCAGATTCTGTCCTCGCCCAGCTATAGCCTGGCGCAGGAAGATCCTGCGCTTCTGCAACGGGTGGAGATGCGGGGCGTGCGGATGCTCTTGGAGTTGGGCAAGGCCGAACTAGGCTTGCGTGAAGACAACATCACCAGCACCGTGATCGTGTTTGGCGGCACGCAGGTCGTGGAGCGGACGGCGGCCGAACGTCGGCTTTCCGAGGCCCGCCGGGCAGCCGCGGCTGCACCGGGCGACCCACGGGCCCGCCGTGAAGTGGAGCGGAGCGAGCGGCTCGTGGCAATGAGCCAGTATTACGACGCGGCGCGTGAGTTTGCCCGGATCGTCTCGATCGACAACCAGTGTGAGGAGGAGCGGCACTACGTGATCGTTACCGGCGGCGGCCCGGGTCTCATGGAGGCGGCTAACCGCGGCGCCTTCGATGTGGGCTGCAAATCGATCGGCCTGAATATCAAGCTGCCGGCCGAGCAGCAGCCCAACCCGTTCATCACCCCGGAGCTCTGCTTTCAGTTCAAGTACTTCGCGTTGCGGAAATTTCACTTCATTCTCCGGGCGGCGGCCGTGGTGCTCTTTCCCGGCGGCTTCGGCACGCTCGACGAGATGTTCGAGGCACTCACGCTCCGCCAGACCCATCGGATGCAGCCGGTGCCGATCATCCTCTTTGGCCGTGACTACTGGTCGAAGGTGATCGACTTCCAGTTTCTTGCCGACTCCGGGGTGATCGCCGATCGCCATCTCGACCTGTTCACCTATGCCGAGACACCGGAAGAGGCCTGGCAGCAGATTCTCGACTTCCACGTGAAACTGAAGTTGGACGCAGAGGCCTGACAATGAGGCCAGGATGGCGAGCTTCGCGTCCAGTTAGCTCGGCATGCGAAGCGTGAACGTGGTGCCCTTGCCCGGTGTACTTCCCACGCCGACACTGCCGCCGTGGGCCTGCACGATGTGCTTCACGATCGAGAGCCCGAGGCCCGTGCCGCCGAGTGTGCGGCTGCGGCCCTTGTCGACCCGGTAGAACCGCTCAAAGAGCCGCGGCAAATGGATTGGCTCGATCCCACAGCCTTCATCCCGCACTTCGATCTCGAGGAGGTTAGCGCCGGCGGTGTCCGCAACGATGCGGGCGGCCACGTGGATCGTGTCGCCGGCGTCGCAGGCCTTGATTGCATTGTCGATCAGATTGATCAGCGCCTGCTCGACGAGTGGTGCGTTGACCGCCGCCTCCAGATCGGCATCACAGTCGACCTCGAGGCGAATCGCCCGCTCAGTCGCCCGCGGCAGGCAGTCGTTGGCCGCCTCGCCAAGCAGGGTGGCGATGGCCGTTTTCTCGAGCGGGAGCGTGCCCGCCTCCTCCCTCTGCTCAATGCGGGAGAGCGCCAAGAGATCCTCGATGATCGCCTCCAGCCGGTCGGCCTGCCGGGTGATGATGTCGAGAAACCGCCGCCGGTCTTCGGGATCCTCGGCGGCCCCGTCGAGCAGCGTTTCCACGAAGCCCTTGATCGACGCAACCGGCGTCTTCAGTTCGTGCGACACATTGGCGACAAAATCCCGCCGTACGTTTTCCAGCCGCTTCAGGGCGGTGACGTCGTGGAGCACGATCACGGCGCCCCCCTCCCCCGACACGTCACGAAGGGCTGTGCCACGGACCCGGATCGTGCGATCGCGGGGGCCGGGGAGCACGATGTCATCTTCGACGGGCTTTCGACAATCGATCGTCCGGAGGGCGAACCGCCGCAGGTCGGGATTGCGGATGACGTCTTGCATGGAGCGGCCGACGTCGGCCTCCATGTCGAGTTCGAAGAGGTCGGCCGCGGCGCGGTTGATGCCGAGCACCCGCTGCCGGGCATCGATGGCGAGCACGCCCTCGATCATGCTGTCGAGCACCGCCTCCTGCTCGGTGTCCTGGCGACCGATCGTGAGCCCCCGCTCGACTAGCTGGTCGCGGAGGATGCTCACCGCAGATGCGAGCGTGGAGAGCTCGGCGACATCGGGCGTGGGCAGCGCCGCCTCGCTGTTGCCGCCGGCCACGTCGGCCGCGGCCTGGGCGAGCTCACGAACCGGGCGGGCGAGTCGCGTGGCCAGCGCCGCCGCGGCTACCACGGCGGCCACTGCACACAGCAGAAAGCCGAACAGGATCGACCGCTGCGAACCGGCCAGCTCGCGGTCAGACCGACCTGTGTCGGTGGAGGCCCGGAGGATGGCGGTGGACTGCCCAGCCGGCCCGATCGGCACCGCCATCACGAGAATCCGCCGGCCCCGCGCCACGTCGTAACTGCTAGTGATGGCGGGGCGTCCGGCTCGGGCGTCAGCCAGAAATGAATCGGACCCGATTGACAGCGCGGCCACTTCGCCCGGGGCGTCGTCGGAGCCAGCGGCGGGGAGCGTGGTGGCGATCACCACCCCATCGGGCTCCAGCAGGCTCAGCTCCACCAGCGCCGTCCGCTGTACCGAAGTCGCTGCCGTCGTGAAGGCAGCGGCGTCGATCGGCCCGTCGGTCGGGAGGAGTTTGGTGACCGCGGTGAGGGCGTCAGTAAGCCGCCGGAGCAGTGCCGCATCGGCCAGCCGGGCTAGCTCGACCGACGCCACCCAGAAGCAGCCCACCAGCACGACCGCGGCGACCGCGCACAGCGCGGAAGAGAGTCGCCAAGCAAACCGCGTGCGGGGCATGTTTCGAAACCAGGGTGACCGATCACGCCCGGAATCGGTATCCCACGCCGCGGACCGTTTCGATGTAGGAACCGAACGTGCCGAGTTTCTTACGCAGGCCGGCGACTTGCACGTCTACCGAGCGCTCCGTCACAGGATAATCCTCGCCCTTCACCGCGTCGACGATTTGCGTGCGAGAATAGGCCCAGCCGGGCCGTTTGGCTAGAAAATGCAGCAGCGAAAACTCGGTATAGGTGAGGATCAGCGGCTGGCCGGCCAGTGTCACCTCGTGGCGGCCGGGGTGGATTACCAGTTCACCCACAGACACGGTGGCCTCGTGTTCCGCCTGAAGTTCGGCCTCCTTGCGTCGGAGCACGGCCTTGATCCGGGCGGCGAGCACCCGCGGGCTGAACGGCTTGGTGACGTAGTCGTCGGCTCCCCGTTCCAGCCCTGCCACCATGTCGCTCTCCTCGCTCTTGGCGGTGAGCATGATGATCGGGATGTCGCGGGTCTTGGAGTCGCCCTTGAGCCGGCGGCAGACCTCGAGGCCGTCGATCATCGGCAGCATCAGATCGAGCACGATCAGATCGGGAGGCTGTCGGCGGACGACTTTCAAAGCCTCATCGCCGGTGGCCACGCAACTGACACGGTAGCCCTCCTTGGTGAGGTTGTAGCGGACGAGTTCGAGGAGATCCTCTTCGTCGTCAACGACGAGCACATGATGACCCGAAGCGTGATCGATCGGGTTCGAACTGGTGACGGAATGCTTCACGCATCCTCCGGGCAGCTGGAGCGGCTGGGCGAATATGGCTGTCAACGTGAAGAGTCTACCGCCTCACTGCCAGCCGGAAACGAGTTAGATTTTCGTGAAACTGGGGGCTTGCTCAGGCTCGGGGTTATCCGTGCCACATCGCCGGACGTTCGCTCAGGGCATCCTGCCCTTCGCTCGCTGCCAACGCCGGCCCCGTGGCACGGGCAACCCCTTCCGGCGATCGATGACTGGCTTCAGCCTGTCGCCGACCGGAGGTCGGGAAGCGAAGCGAGGCCAGGATGGCGAGCGCCGCGATCAAGATAGCAACAGCTCGACGTCTTCCGGCGTGAGGCTCGTGATCAGGCTTTCGTCGGCCTGCACGATTGATTCGGCGAGCTCCCGCTTGCGATCCTGAAGCGCCAGAATTTTTTCCTCGACGGTGTCGCGGGCGATGAGCCGGTAGGCAAACACCCGCCGCGTCTGGCCGATCCGGTGGGCCCGGTCGACGGCCTGCGCCTCGACGGCCGGGTTCCACCACGGGTCGAGAATATAGATGTAGTCGGCCGCGGTGAGGTTGAGGCCCTGACCGCCCGCCTTGAGGGAGATCAGGAAGAGCCGGCAGTCGGGATCTTCCTGGAATCGTTGCACGCGGGCCTGTCGGTCGGTTGTCTTGCCGTCGAGGTATTCGTAGACCACGCTCCGCTGATCAAGATGGTGCCGCAGGATCGCCAGGAAGCTGGTGAACTGGCTGAAGATCAGCACCTTGTGGCCCTCGTCGAGCACTTCGCCGAGCTGTTCGAGGAGCGTCTCGAGCTTGGCCCCCGGTTCATCGATTTGCTCGCGGTCGATGAGGCCGGGATGGCAGGCAGTCTGCCGGAGCCGCAGGAGCGCCTCGAGCACCGCGATCCGGGAACGGCCGATGCCCATCCGTCCGATCCGGCCGGTGAGCTCCTGTCGGTAGTGCTCACGAAGCTCGTCGTAGGCCTTCCGCTGCTTCTCGCCAAGCTCGCAGAAGATTGTCTGCTCAGTCTTCTCCGGCAGGTCGGAGAGCACCTGTGTCTTCGTGCGGCGAAGCAGATAGGGCCGCACCGCGCGGGCCACGAGCTCGGAGCCGTTGCCCCGGCCGCCGGCGAGGAATTTCTTGAGCCGGGTGGCGCTGCCAAGCTGGCCAGGATTGAGAAACTCGAAGATGCTCCACAGTTCGCCGATGTGATTTTCCACTGGTGTGCCCGTGACCGCCAGGCGATGCCGGGCCTTGAGAAGCCGGCAGGCCTTGGCCGCCTGGCTGGCGGCGTTTTTGATCGACTGCGCTTCGTCGAGGATCACGTAGTCAAACTCCGTCTCCCGGTGCTGCATGATGTCGCGGCGGAGCGTGCCGTAGGTGGTGAGCACGAGGTCGTGGTCGGTCAGCGCGGGAGCGGCGTCGGTCCGCGCGTTGCCGGTGAAGTTGAGCACCCGCAGCGTGGGGGCAAACTTTCGGGTCTCTTCGATCCAATTGAAGATCAGGCTCTTGGGCACGATGACCAGCGACGGCCGATGCGCGATGCCCGATTCCGCCATGATCCCCTGCCTTCGCACGAGCAGGGCGAGCACTTGGATCGTCTTGCCGAGGCCCATGTCATCCGCGAGGCAGCCGCCCAGGCCCATCCGCTCGAGAAAGGCCAGCCAGCCGAGGCCCTCCCGCTGGTAGTGACGCAGCGTGCCCTCGAACTGTTCCGGCTCGTCGGCGGCATCGGGCCGCTCGCCCCGGGCGAGTTCCTCGCGAATCCGCTCGAAGGCCTCGTCGACGCGGGCGGTGGGCTGGCTGGCCAGGAGGGCGTCGAGGAGGGCCACCTGAATCCGGCTGTAGCGAAGCACGCCATCCTGTTTTTGCGCCAGGGCCGCCATCGGTTCAAACTGCGCCGCGAAGTCATCGGGCAGGATGCCGACCGAGCCGTCGGAAAGCTGGACCGACCGCTCACCACGCGCCAAGGCGGCCAGGAGTTCGGGCATCTCCGCCGAGACGCCACCGAAATCGACCGTGCCAGAGAGTTCAAACCAGTCGATGCCGCTGGTGACATTCCAGGCCACACTGCCGGCCGGGCGATACCGCTTTCCGGCCACCTCCACCGCCCAGCCGAGAGCCGCCAGTTGCGATACCGACACATCGAGCCGCCCGCGGGGAATCTCCACATGGTGCATTACCGGCACGTCAGGATCATCCTGCCTAGCCGGCGTGGCACCATACCGGGGCAGCATGGCGAGGGCTTCCTGTTCGGCGGCGCGGTCGCGGCGGACGAGCACCCGCCGCGCGGCATCGGCCGCCCCGCCGGCCGGATCGTCGGCGGGGATCATCATGCCGCTGTAATCAAACCAGACGCTGCCGGCCAGCTGCACACGGGCCACGGTGCGACGGCGGCCGCGGCGGGGCCGGCCATCGTCAGGCTCCTCGTCGGCGACGGTGGGCACATCGCCAAGCACCAGCTTGGGCCGCGGCGGCCCCGACTCGATCCGCCAGCCGGTCCAGCCGGGGAGCACGATTCTCGGCACGTCCGCCAGGGAGGCGAGCTGCTCGATGAGCCCGTCGACCTGACCGCCGGCAAGCTCGATCGGCCCGCGCCGTTCAAACTGATCCATCCAGGCCGTTGGCGAGATCGAGCCACTGCCATCGAGCGACTCCGGAATGGCGAGCCGTGCCAGCCGATCGGGAAACACGATCAGCCCCGACCGGAGGATTGCCCGCGGCTCCTTGAGGTCTTTTCGCTGGCTGCCCCGCACGAGCATCCCCCGGAGGGTCGCCTTGGCGGGGGGGCGTCGCCGCGCCGCATCGTCACCGACCGCATCATCCTTGAGGGCGGCTTGGAGGCTTCCATCATCTTCCGGCTCGAGGACCAGCGCAAACTCCCACGGCCGACTCCCATCCCAGGCGAGGGGCTCGACCAGTTCCGGCTGCCGGCGCGGCTCAGGCTGCACGACGAGCCGACCGGTCTCGCAGAGCATCGCCAGATCGGTGGCAGCGGCTTGCGGGCTGATGGCGATCCGCGCGATCGCGCGTCGCTCGAGCGGGGCGGTCGAGCCGATGTCGCCCACGGCGACGGTGCCCACGAGCCGGGCGATGAGCGACCGCTCCTGCGGGTCGAGCTGATCGAGTTCGACTTGTCCCGGTCCAATTACGATCGGCTTTGGCCGGCCCGTAGCCTGACCGGTCACATCGAGCTGCATCCGCGACGGGACAACCACAGCGGCGTGGGCGTCAACGGAGGCCGCAATATCGAGTACGAAGACAAGGGCGCCAGCTGGTCGTCGGGCATCGACGATCTGGAGGCCGGTTGCGCGTACGGCCGGCTCGACAAGCCGACGGCGTTCGTCCAGTTCGATGGCCCAGACGGGCTGACGCCCGGCAAGGCGCCGCACTGCGGGGCCAGCCGGTCGGGCGACGGCAGGCTGGGAGTGGATCGGTACTCGCGGCGGTTCCTCGGCCTCGTCATCCGCCACGGATTCGTCGACCTCTTCAAAATCGTCGGCTGGGATCACGTCGAGAGCGACAGGCGTGTGATCCTGGAGCGAGGAGAAAAGCGACCGCCGATCAATCTCCATGAGCGTGGCGGCCACCAGTGAGCAGG
>JAYQOK010000127.1:7640-11290 GCA_038144795.1 Candidatus Kuenenia sp.
GGCGGGTGGGGGTGATTTCTCGGGCGGATTTGATGTCCGCGGGTGCGAAATGCTTGGCGAGTCGTTTCTCGAGGGATGTCATGCGCGGGGATGAATGGGGATGATGAATGGATTGCTGGCGCGAAACATAACAGTGTATCCGCCCGGGCGGGTTTGATCGACAGGCACGGCGATTTTGTGTACGTGGATGAGGCCGTGGTACATTTGGCCAGGCGTCGGCACGAGAGTGATCCATGGTTGCAATACGACGGGCTTGTGGCACTCGACCGGATGGAGCGGGCCGTGGAAAGGGTGCGCGGCAGACTTCTGCGATCCACCGCGACACTCGAAGCCGCGGGGATTCCCTACGCCGTGGTCGGGGGCAACGCAGTGATGGCCTGGGTGGAGCAGGCTGACGAGGCGGCCGTGCGACCGGGGCTTTGCCTGAGTGTCGCATCAGTCCGTGGCGCGACAGGACGATATCGGTGAGCCGGTTGAGGAACTCAAACGGCGTGAATTCGACGACGCCATTGGCCCCCGGCCGCTTCCCGCCACTCAAGTCAGATCTCGAGGTTCTCGGAGCTTGTCTTCCGGTCTGCGGCCCGAGCCTGCGCACCGCTCTGGTTCCATCCTTCGCCGCCCACTGGCGAGCCGGCTCTCGCGGCGGAGAGTACAACTGAGACCATGATCTTCCGTCTCTCTACCGCGTTGCCGGTCGCCGCGGTCATGCGGGCCGCCCGAGCCGCCATGATCGCGGGTGCGGTCATCGGGCTGGGAGGGGCGACCGCGGGGCAGCCAGTTCAGCAGGACTGGAGCCAGGAGTTTGTTCAGCACGCCCTCGCCGACGCTCGGGAGCGGGGCGACGCCCGCCGCGGAGCCGGTGTGTTCAACGCCGCCACAACGGGCTGCACGTCGTGCCACAAGGTGGCCGGCCAAGGCGGTGCTGTCGGCCCGGAGCTCACGACGGTCGCCAAGTGCCTCGCGCCTGAAGAAATCGTCGAGAGCGTCTACTGGCCAGCCCTTTCGATGAAGCCCGAGTACCGTGCCTATGCGTTTGCGCTTGCTGACGGCCGTGTGGTTCAGGGGATCATCAGGGAGGAGACCGCCGCTGTCGTGGTCGTGGTCGATGCTACTGGCAAGAGCCACGCACTCGCGTCGGCCGACATCGACGAGCGAACGGAAGTTGGCTCGCTCATGCCGGCCAACGTGTTCACCTCGCTGCCGGCCGAAGACCGCCGTGACCTCGTGCGGTATCTCCTGGAGCTCGGCCGCACACCCGGCCTCGAAATGCTCTCGCACCGGGCCGGATCATTTGATGTGCCTCGCGAACCCCGCGTGCCCGAGGACTGGCCAAACCGCGACCTGTGGGTAAACAAGCATCGCATCTACGAACCCTACACGAAGCAGGCACTGCAGTTTCGTGGTCGTGACCCGATGCCGCTGCTCTTGCCGGCGTGGCCCGGGCTCGATGGCGGCATGCACGGCCACTGGGGCAGCATCCCATGGTCGACCTGGGACGACACCCGCCGCGACGCCTGTGATCAGGGCACCGTGCAGGCGTGGCCGCTCGCCGTCAACGGTCGGACGATTCCTCGCGCGGTGAGCGTGCGGCTCGGCGACGCGGGCGAACTCGCTACCTGCTTCAATCCCGACTCGCTCCAGATCGAGGCGGTCTGGGAAGGCGGCTTTCTCAAATTTGGGAAAACGCGGTACGGCTTCCTCGCTCCAGCCGCTCCGGCGGGACGGCTGGGCAAACTGTCCGCCGCGGCCGATCTGCCAGATGGGCCCCGCGTCTACCATGGCTTCTACCGCCATGGAAAGCGGGTGATTTTTTCCTATTCGATCGGCAACGTCCGGTATCTCGATGCGCCGTGGGTGAAGGATGGTGAGCTTATCCGCGAGATCGCGCCGGCCGAAAGCCATCCCTTGGCCCACGTCGTGAAGGGAGGTCCGGCCCAGTGGCCCGAGGTGCTTACGACCACGGGCACGCCAGGCACTGGCGCGCCCTACGCCGTCGATACGATCGCGCCGCCGTTTGAAAACCCGTGGGGCGCGATGATGTTCTTTGGCGGGCACGGCTTCTTCTCGAATGGTGATGCCGCGATCTGCACGATCCAGGGGGATGTGTGGCGGGTATCCGGCCTCGATACCGACTTGAAAAGCGTCGGCTGGCTGCGGATGGCGGCCGGGCTCAATCAGGCCCTCGGCCTCATCGTGCATGACGACGTCGTCTATGTGCTCGGTGGCGATCAACTCACACGACTTGACGACACAAATGGCGACGGCGAAGCCGACTTCTATGCCTGTGTGACAAATCGCTTCGAGCCATCGGGGGGACACAACTTCAAGTGCGGCCTCGAACGCGACGCAGCTGGCAATTTTTTCACGGCGTCGCACCAGGGGCTCCTGCGGATCAGCCGCGACGGGAAGACGATCGACGTGCTGGCTGTCGGCTTTCGCAACCCCGACGGCCTCGGCCTGCTGCCCGACGGCACGCTCACCGTGCCCGTTTCCGAAGGGGAGCGGACGCCCGCGTCGGCGATCTGCGAGGTGCGGCAGCAACCGGGCCAGCCGCCGGCGGACCCCGTGCCCAATTTCCGCGGCACGCCGCCGGCCCTGCCGATGGTGTATCTCCCGCGCGGCCTCGACCATTCGAGCGGCGGGCAGACATATGTCTCGAGCGATCGCTGGGGGCCGCTCGGCGGACAGAGCGTGCACTTTTCGTTCGGGGCCTGCACGCATTTTCTGGTGCTCCGCGACGAGGTAGCCGGGCAGTTTCAAGGGGCCGTCGTGCCGCTCGTCGGCGACTTCCGCTCGGGTGTGCACCGCGGGCGGTTCAGCCCTGCCGACGGCCAGCTTTATGTGAGCGGCATGAACGGCTGGCATGTCTACGGCGTCGATGACGGCTGCTTCCAGCGGGTGCGGTACACCGGCGGCACCGTGCAGCAGCCGATAGGGATTCACGCCCATCGCAACGGCGTGCTGCTGCGGTTCTCGGCGCCGCTCGATCGGAGCATCGCCGGCGACACGGCCAACCACTTTGCCCAGTGCTGGAACTACCGCTACGGCGATTCCTACGGCTCGCCGGAATTCTCACCGAGCCACTACGGCACGGTCGGGCACGATCCGCTCCCGATCCGCTCGGCCACGGTGCTCTCCGACGGCCAGAGCCTGTTTCTGGAGATGCCTGATATCCAGCCTGTAAACCAACTGCATCTGCATGTGGCCGTGGGCGGCGGCATGTCGCGCGATGTATTCGCCACGGTGCACGCCCTCGATCAGCCGTTTCGCGATATCCCACAGTATCAAGAAGTCACACGGCCCGTGGCGGCCCATCCGATCCTCCGCGACGTCGCCATGATGAAGGCGGCCGTGCGGAATCCCTGGCTCAAGAAGGTCGAGGGAGCCCGTGCCCTGACGATCGAGGCCGCCTCGAACCTCGCCTACAAGACGCCCGAACTCCGGGCTTCGCCCGGAGAGAAGCTCGCCCTCACGTTCGTCAATCCCGACGTCATTCCACACAACTGGGTGCTCACCAAAACGGGCACGCTCGCCGCCGTGGGCACGCTCGCCGATGGCCTAATCGTCGATCCCGAGGCCGTGGCCCGGCACTACGTGCCGAAGACCGACGACGTGATCGCCTACCCCGCCAACACCCACCCCGGAAAAAG
>JAYQOK010000128.1:0-11218 GCA_038144795.1 Candidatus Kuenenia sp.
GTGCCCGAGATCACCACGCCCGTCGGGCCGCCCGGGGGCGGCCCAGAGGACGGGGCGATACCTGTGGCATCGGGCGTCGGGCCGCTCCACGGTCCGAAGACAAGTTCGAATGTCAGGGTGTTACCGGCGGTATTCGGGATCGCCAGGAACTTCGAGGGCACGTTCGCCCCCGCGATGCCGTGGGCCGGAGATTCGTCGTAGGCGAAGCCGTAGGTCTGGTTCATGAGCGGTCCGGTGCCGGCGCCACTCGGGCCCCAGGCCCGGGTCGGCTGCCCGTAGTCCTGCTGAGGCACCGTTCCGGCGACGTTGCCGAACGGGAAGGTCGCGAAGTACCGGTCTTGGCCGATCGCCGGGCCGCCCGCACTGCCGGCCGTGTGCACCCACTGCGCGAAGAGGTTTTGCGGGGTCTGGGCCTGGTACTGGCCATCCGAGATATGGGGATACGGGTACCAGTTTTCCTCGTCGGTCCAGTAGCCGGTCGTCGAGCCGGGCTGCGGTTGCGCGGTCGACGCCCGCAGGATGCCGCCGTTGCCCTGATTGAGCGCCCAGACGATGTCACGCTGCAGCGCGTCGAGTTGACCGAGGGCATCGCCCGAGGACCAGGGATCGGTCCCGGTGAAGGTGTAGTTGGGATTCGGGCCGGCCGTGTTGAGGGTCGTCGAGGCGAAGACGCCAAAATTGCCCAGGATCTGCTGGCCAACGGCCATCGGAGTCGGCTGGCCGCCGTTGGTGCCGGGATTGAAGGCCTGCGATTCGGACGCCGGAACGGTTCGTGGGTCGAACACCGTGAAAACAGCACCCGTGGCATACAGATTTGCGTAGCTGAAGTTCGCGAGTGGTGCATACCGGCCATCACTGATCGCCGATGGCCCCACGTATTCGGTGAGCACGAGTTTGTTCGGGTCGCTGCCGGTGCCGGCTGTCGGCGTGCCCTTGTAGAAAGTCGCTGCGGGAACCATTGCCGCGACCGTCAGCGTCGCGTCCTGGCCTGAGCCTGAGATGGAGAAGACGGTCGGAGGATTTGATTGACTGCTCGGATACGCACCCGGGTCGGTGATCTCCACCGACACGATGCCGCCGGGGTTCGTGGCCGTGGACGGCTGCACCTCCTTGACCCGGGCGGTGGCCGTCCGCCCACCGCTTGACGGCGCGGTGAACGTGATCACGTCGCCGACGGCATAGCCACTTCCCTGGCTGGCGACCTGGATGGCATTGACAACGCTCCACGCAGTGGAGTTCTTGTCGCCGAGCAGATCCACCTGATTCGAAGACGCCGTGAACAGCGCGTTCAGGTCGTTGTCCCATGCCGCATTGAGTGCCGTTGCAGCGGGGGACGAGGGCGTCGACCAATCGATGAACGTCGGATTCTGGAGGCCGATGGAGGTTCCGCCCGGCTGGACGTGCAGCGCGGCATAGGCCTGGCGCAGGGCGGCGGCGCCCGTATCGAAGAGCGTGTTCGACGACTCGAAGAACGTGTCGTAGGCGTTCAGGATTTCCTGCCGCGAGACCGCAGAGTAGGTCGTCGGGCCCGTCATGGTTGTCGGCGGCACGTAGGTTCCGGAGGCCTGACCGATCACGAGTTTGCTGCCGTTGACCGTCGTCGAGAGCGCGGCCGGAAAGAAGAATCCGTCTACGGCGGAGAGGTCGAGGAACACCGCTCCATCGCCGTTACCAGGCCCCCCGCTCAGCGCATCAGCCGTCAGTTCAAGGTATTGCGAAAGCGGCACGGTTCCAGCCCAGATGTCCTCCGGATTGAACTGCGTGACCGACAGCCCGCCGCCGCTCTGGGCGTATGCCATCTGCGGAGGCTGATCGCCTGATTGTACGAGCGAAAAAAAGATGCGGGAGCCATTGACGGAAATCTTGTCGTTGGAACTCGATCCGGCCGACGTCTGCCGGGCCCAGATCGTGTTCGCTTTCGCATCCGTCGCGGACCATTTCGTCGTGGGCAGGAAACCACCCGTCGGCGGCAGGTCGATGCTCATCGCCCCGGTGGACCAGGGCATGGAGCCGGAGAGTGTGACCGTGATGCGGTTTTCGGAATCAATCGCGAGCTCCGTAATCGAAAGCGCACTGGTGGATTGATTGGTTTGCGAGAGCGTTGGCTGGACGCCGAGGCTCAGCCCCGCGATGACGCCCGGGACTCCGCCGCTGCCGGCATCGATGGTGAACGTGGTGGCCGACGTGGCCGTCGCCGCAACCGTCGTCTCGAACGTGACCGAGGCGTTCGCCGGAACCGGGTCGGTGAAGGTGATCGTGAAACTGTCGATCCCGTAGATCGGGAAGATGCCAGCGGCCCCGCTTACCGCCAGGAATGAATGGGGTATGGGCTGGTTTCCTTCCGCGGCAGTTGATTCCGGGTTGAAGCCGGAAAGATCCGTCGGTTTGACCTGGCTGGTAGAGAGCAGGCTCCCCACGGTGACCTGCTGGACAGCCCCGCCCCCGAGCGATGTCGGGATCTGCGTCGTCTGGCTCGCAGCCCCGACGTACGTCGCGAATCCACTCTTCGTTCCGCCGGAAAAGACGGTCAGGGAATTCGAACCGAGGGGCAGATTTGTCTGCCCTGAAGTGTCCGAAAACATGGCATCGACGGCCAGGCCGGAACCTGCTTGGATTTGGTTCACCTGCGCGGGCTGCCCGGGCAACGGCGGAAAAGGCAGGCCCTTTCCGTCATTCGGGAAGAAATAGGTTTGTGAAGCCCCGGGGTCTTTCGTGCCCACCACGAGCGACCCGATCGACATTCCGGAGTTCGACACAGCCGGCCCGTTCGCTCCGGTGAGTGTGGTGCCGCTGAGCGTGCCGCTGGCTACGGATCCACCCTGAATGGTCACGTCGTTCCCGACGGTCCACTGGGCACTCGGCGCCGGATTCCAGGTTCCACCCGGACCGGGGCTGGCAGGCGGCGCCCAACTGCCGGCCGTGACGTTGGCGGAGATCGACGCGATCGTGCTCCTGCTACCGTCGGAGAACCTCACCGAACCGCCCGCGAAGAGTGTCGCCGCCGTCGCGAGTGTGATTGAATTGAGGTCGCCGGTGACCGGCGTGTATTCATTCGACGTGAACGTCACCGGGCTCGGCAGTGGCGTCGTGAAGACCAAGCCCCCGGTGCCCTCAGGCGTGACAAGCGTTGGGTCGTACTGCAGGATCTGTCCCGACGTGTTTGCCGAGCCTTGGATGTAGATGTCGTACGCCGGCGTCACACCGGTCTGGTCAAGATTCGACAGATCGATCTTGATCCATCCGGTATCCCCGTTGAGCACCCGGCGCTGCTCCAGGGCTTCGAAGCCGGTCACCACACGACGAGGTCGACGTCGAGCGGCACGGAAATCGCGCCGGCGGCGTTTTGGACGGAAGAGACTGGCGAGCATGGCAAGACTCCGGGAAGCAGGGGGACCCTTTCGAGGTCGAGGCTAGCAGAAGCCCGCCCGGAGAGAGTGGTATGCGCTGGATTCTTCAAAGCAACTGGAGGATCGGCCCTATTTCGGAACGGCAGCCTAAAATGCCACCGAAACAGTCCTCGTCGAGTCTAGTTCCCGGCTGAGGAGAAAGCGAAAACCGGGTAAGGCTCTACCGCCAGCCGCGAAACGGCTCGTAAATCCGGATCGAGAGCAGGAGTTCGCTCGTGCTGAACGACGTATCGAGTGTCGTAGTTCCGGCCGGCGAGCCCCCCTGGTTCGACACGAGCGTGGTCGTTCCAGGGCCGATTTCGAAGAAGCGGTAGCCCAGATCGAGGGCGATCCGATCCGACACGTTCCAGATCACACCACCGCCGACCTGCCAGGCAAACGCACTCACGGCACTGCTGCCAGCGGTTGTATATGGCGTCGGGAGGTACGAATAGTCGTAGGCAAACTGGTAGCCGCCGCCGCCGATGCCCGCCCCTCCGTAGACGCTCCAGCTGTGGGTGATCTCAAGGTCCCGCCAGAGATTCACCATCGCCGACCAGCCGTCGGTGGCATATTGGCTCTCCGATTCGAAGACAACGCCGCTGACCTCCTGCTGGCTCGCATTCCCAATGGGATCGCGGGCCCGCCCCTCCACTTCGACCCGCAGCCAGCCACTAGGCCTCGCAAACGCAACACCAAGTGTGCCACCAGCGGTAAAGAGCGGATCGACAACCGATGAGCGTGACGCAGGTGACGTACTCGTAGCGGCCTGATCAAGGATCAATGTGCCGAAGGATGCCCCAACGATGCCCGACACATACCAACGAGGCCCATGTCCACATCGTGCACATGCACATGCACACCCAGACGTTCCCTGACGGCACGTGCACCTACTCGGCTGCTGACATCCGTTGTAGCAGGCAACTACCTCCGCCGGGAAAAAATCGTATTCATCATCGCGCCAGTCGAAAGACGGTGCGACTGCCGTTTCATCGATATCTTCATCGCTCTCAGCGAGAGGCACCGGTGCAAGTACTTCAGCCGATTCAATCAGGGACTCAGCACCCGCCGAGTTCGCTTCTGCAAACAATCCAACAGTTATGAAACCGGCGAGAGTAAGACCGTGAATTCCGCAGTGCAGAATCGTCATACATTGATTCCCCCAGTTACGACGCGAATAACCAGAGGAATCGGTTTTTTGGGAAAAACCCGATCAAAACAACCTAAGGACACGGAAAAGCTTGCCTAAATCGCCAAGGACCGTCGTCCGTTTTAGCGGGGAGTGATCGGCCAACTCCCAGCGGCGAGGTCATCGATCCCAGCACGGTGTGTGAGATCGTAATCAAGGGGAGTGAGCGTGACTTTTCCAGCAGCTAGCGCCGTCACATCGGATTCCACGGGTGATGGCGGTGGTGGTGGGTCGTTGGTTGCCCACCAGTACCTTCTTCCACGCGGATCAATCCGACGCTCAAAAGCCTCTCCGTAGCGGGCCACACTCATCGGCACAACCTGCAGCTCGGGTCGACCCTGCATCGCAGACGTTGGCATGTTGATATTAAACAGGCTGCCTGCAACCGGCTGCCTCACCAGCAGTGACTGAATAACATCGCCGGCGATCATCGCTGCCCTTTCAAAATCAGGATGGTCAGCCCACTCGAGCGACACGGCGATGCTTGTGATCCCGAAAAAGGCCCCCTCGATCGCCGCGGCGACCGTGCCGGAGTAGAGCACGTTGATGCCGGCGTTCAGGCCGCTGTTGATGCCGCTGATCACGAGGTCGGGCCGCCGCGGGCAGAACTCGGCGATCCCGAGTTTCACCGCGTCGGCGGGGCTGCCATCGACCGCCCAGCCCCGGCGGCGGCCGTTGTCGGCAAAGACCTCCTTGACGGTCAGCGGCGTCAGAAACGTGATCGCATGGCCCACGCCACTCTGCTCGGTCGAGGGAGCCACCACGGCCACGTCGCTGAAGGTTCGCACGACCTTTTCTAGGGCCGCCAGACCGGGGGCGAAGATGCCGTCGTCATTGGTGAGAAGCGTGAGCATGGGCCTCCTGCCGAAGCGTCGTGAAACCAAAAAATCCTCGGGAAACCGCCGCATCATACGGCGTGGTCGCGGTCGCTGTCGAACGTTCGTATACTCCCGGGCTTTTCCTCCGCGGGATTCCACGCCTCAACGCCACCATGTCACTCGCCCCGCAACAGTCCGAGCGCGTGCTCGTGCTCGACTTCGGCTCCCAATACGCCCAGCTGATCGCCCGCCGTGTGCGGGAGCAGCATGTCTACTGCGAGATCGTCCGCCACGACGTCTCGGCCGACCGGATCAAGGAACTCGCCCCCCGCGGGATCATCCTTTCGGGCGGTCCTTCGAGCGTCTATGAAGAAGGTGCGCCGCGGTGCGATCCCGACATCTTTTCACTCGGCATCCCGGTGCTCGGCATCTGCTACGGCATGCAACTGGCCTGTGAGGCCCTGGGCGGCCATGTCGGGCAGGCACAGGCCCGCGAATATGGCCGAGCCGCCTGCACCGTCACCTCGTCCGACCCGCTCTTCGCCGGTGTGCCGGAGCACACCGAGGTGTGGATGAGCCATGGCGATCAGGTCGACAGCGTGTCGGCCGACTTCGCGCCACTGGCCCGCACCGCCACCTGCCCGCTGGCGGCCGTAAAGCACACCCGGCTCGCCGTCTACGGATTGCAGTTTCATCCGGAGGTGACCCACACGCCGGCCGGGGCCACGATCCTCGCCAACTTCCTCAAGACCACCTGCGGCTGCTCCGGCGCCTGGCGGCTCGAGGATTTCGCCGCCAGCACGATCGCCGCGATCAAGGAACGGGTCGGCGGTGACCGCGTGATCTGCGGCCTCTCCGGGGGTGTCGATTCGGCCGTGGTGGCGGCGCTCTTGAGTCGCGCGATCGGTGACCAGCTCTCCTGCATCCTCGTCGACAACGGCCTGCTGCGGAAGAACGAGGCGGCCGCGGTGATCGACGAGTTTCGCAATCACTTCAAGGCTGATCTGCATGTCGTGCCGGCCGAGGAGCGGTTTCTCAACGTCCTCGCCGGCGTCACCGAGCCGCAGGAAAAGCGAAAGCGGATCGGCAAGACATTCATCGAGTGCTTTTCCGACGAGGCCGCCAAGATTAAAGGGGCAAAGTATCTCGCCCAGGGCACGCTCTATCCCGACGTGATCGAAAGCGGTGCCGCCAAGGATGGCCCGGCGGCCACGATCAAGCTCCATCACAACGTGGGCGGCCTGCCGGAAGACCTGGAGTTCGAACTGATCGAGCCGCTCCGCGATCTCTTCAAAGACGAGGTTCGCCAGCTCGGCCTGCAGCTGGGCCTGCCGGAGCGGATCGTCTGGCGGCATCCTTTTCCTGGACCGGGACTGGCCGTTCGCTGCCTGGGAGAGGTGCTCAAGCCGCGTCTCGATCGGCTTCGCGAGGCCGATGCCATCGTGCTCGAGGAACTCGAGCGGGAAGGTCTGATGCGGAAGGTGTCGCAGGCTTTTGCCGTGCTCCTGCCGGTGCAGAGCGTGGGCGTGATGGGCGACGCCCGCACCTACGACGACGTGCTCGCCGTGCGGGCGGTCGAGACTGAAGACTTCATGACCGCCGACTGGAGCCATCTCCCCTACGAGATGCTCGCCCGCATCTCGACCCGCGTGATCAACGAAGTCCGCGGCATCAACCGCGTCGTCTACGACATCTCCTCGAAACCCCCCGCCACCATCGAGTGGGAGTGAGACAGCTTCAGCCTGTCAGGGCCCTCACAATCCACCCCTTCGGCAAATCATCGACGATCCCCGGCACCGGCCGCCCCAGCGAGCGGCCCACCGCCGCGGCCGCCAGCCGACCACTCCGCACCGCGCCCTCCATCGTCGAGGGCCATCCCGTGGCAGTCCAATCACCGGCCAGAAAGATGTTGCCAGCGGCGGTTGTCGCCGGCGGCCGCACCGCATCGACCCCTGGCCGCACCGAGAGCACCGCGGTGGGATCGGTGACAATCTTCGACGCGACTAGGCAGGCCTCGCAGGCCGCCGGAAACGTGCGGCGAATCTCGTCGACCACGGTGTCGAGAAGCCGCTGACGATCGCCATCGAGCAGTCCGCGAGAGGCGCTGATCACCACCTGGCAATAGCCGGGATCCGCCCCTTGAGCCTCATCGCCACGAAACACCCACTGCGAGGTAAACCCGAGAAACACCGCGTGCGGCAGGTCGATCACCGGTCGGTCAAACCAGAGGTGCACGGCCGTGATCGGTGACCCGGTGAGCGATTCGTCGGCCGCCGGCACGAGATCGGGCACGAGCCGCCCCGCCTGCCGCCACGGCACGGCCACAACCACGGCATCGCAGGGATGCTCTGCGTCGCCATACCGCAACGACTGCGCCCGACCGTCTGCATCCCGGTCAATGCGGGTCACGATCGCCCCCACGTGCATGGCCACGCCCTGCTGTGTCAGCCAGCCAACCAATCGCTCGCCAAACAGTTCCCCCAGTGGCTCCACCGGCACAAATACGTCGGCTGACTCGCGGTGGGCAAGAAATCCGTCCACGGCGACTTTGCGAGCCGCCTCCACGCTCACCAGATCGATCGCCTCCCCCAGCGCGCTTTCCAGCACGGGCCGCCAGAAATATTCGATCACTCGCGGCGACTGACCGATTGCCGCAAGCCAGGCAGCGGCAGTCGCCGGGCCGCTGTCGGTGGCGGCCCGATACCGAGCGAGCCGCAGCATGCCGAGGCCGAGACGGAGCCGCTCGCTGACCGTGAAGTGTCGCATCCGGAGGAGCAGGGGAGCGAGGTGCAGCGGTGCCGGCAAGAACCGCGACGGCGTGCACGCCGCCCGGCTGCCATCGGGGGCGATGAAAAAAAGTGTGCGGTCGCGGCGGAGCGCGGTGGCGATTCCGGTCTGTCGGCAAAGATCGAGAAAGTTGGTGCAGCAGCCCATCGCCACATGCTGGCAGGCATCGACCAGGCCGCCCGTCACCGGATCTTCGAACGACGCGGCCCGGCCCCCAGCCCGTCGCCGGGCCTCGAAGATCGTGACCCGATAGCCCGCATCGACCAACGCCACCGCCGCGGCGAGGCCGGCCAGGCCACCTCCAACGATCGCCACATGGGCTGCCTGCGCTGACGACGAAACGACTGGTGTTGTCATCGCAGCACCTTCCATGGCCGTGTACCGAGGGCGAGCGTCGCCAGCCCCTTACCGATCACCGCCATCTTCGACGGCCGCACCTTTTCCGTGAAGATTGTCTCGCCAGCCCGGCGAACGCCATCGAGGAGCCCCCGATACACGCCGTACATCGCGCGAAACACCATTCGCCCATCGGTTGAAAGCAGGCCGTCGAGATCCCGGGCCTGTTCGAAATACGACTCGGCCCGCGCCACCTCGAACGCCGCCAGTCGGACGAAGCCGCCCTCGATCCGACCACTCTCCAGATCTCCCACCGAGCAGCCGCAGGCGGCCATGTCTTCCGCCGGCAGGTAGAGCCGGCCGCGGGCGAGGTCTTCCGGAATGTCGCGGAGAATGTTGGTGAGTTGGAAGGCGAGGCCGCAGGCATCGGCGGGGCCCAGAGCCCTGTCGGAGCGAAAGCCCCAGATATGGATCGCCGCCAGCCCCACGGCGCTGGCCACCCGCTGGCAGTAGAGTTTCAACTCGTCGAACGACTCGTAGGCCTGCCGATCGAGATCCATCCGCACGCCGGCGACGATCTCCTTGAGATAGTGGATGGGCACGGCAAACCGCCGGACCGTGTCGACGACCGCCCGGATCACCGGATCATCGCTGCCTAATCCCGCCACTGCGGCGTCAAGCGCGGCTTCAAACCGCTCGAGCCCACGGCGGGCCGCCTCGCGGTCGGGCTCGTCATCGACGACATCGTCGGCCTTACGGCAGAAGGCATAGAGCGCCGTGGTGCCCCGTCGCTTCGCCTCCGGCAGCAGCCGAATTGGCAACGCGAAGTTCGAGGCCGACTGTTTCAGCAACGCGGCGCAGGCGGCGTGGTCGGCAGCGAGCGTCGTGTTCATCCGGCATCACCATCGCGAGCCATCATCGAGCCCAACCAGGCGCGGCCGGCCAGCTGCAGCTTGGTCCACCGGCTCACGGTCGGCCGCTGGGCGAGGGTGTCAAACCCGATCCTCTCGATGGCGTCGGCAATCGCCAGGCCGCCGCGGACAAACATGCCGACGGCCGGCCGCAGCACGGGAGGCGCAATCTGCTCCAACGGTAGGCCACTCCGCAAACACCCGCGAGCCCAGCCCACCTCCTCCCGCAGGAGCGCGACGAGAGGCGGGCCGGCTCGGCCGGCGTCGAGCATCGCCTCATCGACACCGTGCCGCTGCATGTCATCGGCTGGGAGATACACCCTGCCGGCCACGCGGTCGCGGTTCACATCCTGCCAAAAGTTCACCAACTGCAAGCCGGTGCAGATCGAGTCTGAGAGGGCGACCCGCTCGGTATCGCGGCAGCCGTCGAGCGCCAGCACGATCCGCCCCACCGGATTCGCTGAACGACGACAGTAGTCGAGAAGGGCAGGGCGGTCGGGGTAGCGGGTGATGGTCTGATCCTGCTCAAACGCATCGAGCAGATCGGAAAACGGCTCGATCGTGAGTTGGGTCTGACGAATGGTCTCAGCGAGCGCCACAAAAATCGGATGGTCTGGCTGGCCGGCAAAACACCGTTCGAGCCGCCGCCGCCAGTCCGCCAGGGCCGGAATCGCTTCAGCGGGCGAAACCGACTCGTCGGCGAGGTCGTCGCTCCAGCGGGCAAAGGCATAGACATTCGCCAGGTGCTGTCGAAGCCGCGGCGGCACAAGCCGCGTGGCCACGGTGAAGTTTTCATAGTGGCGGCTGACCAGCGTTCTGCAAAACGCCTCCGCCTCCGGTAGCGAGCCATGCCCGGGCACGTCAGCCGTCTTCCAGGCAGCCGGATCGCGGCGGGCGGCAGGCGTCATGACAGGAGTGTCGTCGGTGGGGGAAACGTTTGGCACGCAGAGGCCCGTCTGGTCGAGAAAAACCGGCTCCACTACGATACGGGAAAGAAAGAGCACCATGCCATGAAGATTCTTCTTGCTAGTCCCCGCGGCTTCTGTGCCGGCGTCAACATGGCGATCGAGACCTTGGAGACAGCCATCCGGCTCCACGGCACGCCTGTCTATGTCTTTCACGAGATCGTCCACAATAAGCATGTGGTCGATCGTTTCACACGGGAAGGGGCCGTGTTTGTCGACGCCGTCGAGGAGGTGCCGGAGGGAGCGGTGCTTCTCTTTTCCGCCCACGGCGTGGCCCCCGAGGTGCGGCGGGTGGCCGCGGAGCGTCATTTGCGAGCCATTGACGCCACCTGTCCGCTGGTGACGAAGGTGCATCTTGAGGCGATCAAGTATGCGAAAGCCAGCTATCACATCATGCTGATCGGCCACGAGGGGCACGACGAAGTCATCGGCACGATGGGGCAGGCTCCAAACGCCTTCACCCTCGTGGAAACGGCCGACGAAGTCGACTCGCTCCCCTTCGGCCCCGATGACAAGCTCGCCTATCTCACGCAGACCACACTCTCGGTGGACGACGCCTCGCGGATCATCAACCGCCTCAAGGAGCGATTTCCGCAGATCGTCGGACCACCCAAAGACGACATCTGCTACGCCACGCAAAACCGGCAGGAGGCGGTGCGGATGCTGTCCGACGAGGCCGACATCGTGCTCGTGCTCGGCAGCCAAAACAGCTCCAACAGCCAGCGGCTGGCGGAACTGGCCCGTGACGGTGGCATCGCCGCGCACCTCATCGACGGTGCCAATGAGATCGACCCGGCCTGGTTCACCGGGGGGGAGACGGTGCTGA
>JAYQOK010000129.1:0-11176 GCA_038144795.1 Candidatus Kuenenia sp.
TTTCGGCCGCCATTGGTGGCTCCGCTGTCTGACACGGTCAATGAATCTCCCGACTGGCGGGTCGTGCGTCAGGGAGAACGCAACGAGCTTCGAGTGGCATTGACGTCGGCTGTCACGCCCTCCAAACCAATCATGCTCCGAATCACGGGCCACCGTGCCGGCCTCTCGGCCGGGGTTCCGATCCCGGCGGCAGAGCTTGACATGGTGGAATTCCGTGGTGAACAGACCGACTCGATTCTTGCCGTGAGAACCGGGGCGGAAATGACAATCGACATCCAGCAGCAGACCGATCCCGTGACGATGGGAAACCCGCGGCTGGCGATGCTGCTGGATGATGCCGCGATTCGAGTGCGACTCCCGGCTGGGTCGCGGGGCGCGCGGCAGGTGCTACGACTCCTGCGACGTCGCCCCCCTCTGGACGTGACAACGGATGTTCGGCTGACATCCCGGGACGGGCGGCTGATCGAGTCATTCACGTTTGAGTGCACGCCGGAGCAGAATGAGATCGACTCGGTCGTCGTCCATTTCTCGACCGTGATGGACGACCGGCTTGAATGGCAGTTGTTGCCCCCTGCCACCGGGTCAATTTTGGCCCGCCGGACTGAGGTGCCGGAGCGCAGGAAGGCGGGCTTCGGTGAGCCGATTGCCGACTCCTGGGTGGTTGAACTCACGCCCGCGGTTCGTCAGCCGGTGACCATTCGTGCGGCCTGTACGATTGCCTTTTCCGGGTCTATCCCTGTGCCTCTGGCCTGGATCGACGGCGCCACGAAACATCGCGGCACCGTGGCGATTCGTGAAGCGGGCCGCTTCCGTCCTCAACTCATCAATCATCGCCTTCAGGAACTGCCTCCCCGCGACGATGTTGCCGACCAGGCCTACGCCACAGTCGCAGAGTTTTCCTATGACATCCGGGCCACCGTCGATGACCTGATGCCCGCCGCGGAACTGGTGCCGGGCGGGAGTGGAAGCGGCGAGGATGCGCGGGCCTGGGCGTGGCGTGAGCAGACTCTGATGTGGTGTCATGCTGCCGGTGCCACTGAATATGAAACTCGCTTCGACATTGAGAATCATGGCCGTGCCAGTGTCGCCTTCACGTTGCCACCCGGGCTGGAATTGCAAGGTGCTGTTATCGATGGGCAACTCGTGCGGTGTGTTGCGCGAGGAACCGGTGGTGGCGATGTGGCGATCGAATTACCGCCCGGCCGTCGATCGTTGCAACTGGCCGTGCGGGCGCTGGCAAGCGATCCAGCCCAGCGCGGCATCTGGCCGGTACAAATTGAGGGCGGTTCACTCGACATTCCGGTGCTGCAGCGGGACGTGCGTGTCCTGCTCACTCCCGACGTGGACATTGCCTGGCAACCGGCCACGCATCGTATTCTCGGTGGAAAAACCGCTCCTTCAGGAACCTGGCTCGAGCGGTTTTTCGGAGCCTCGTGGCGAGCAACGGCAGCCGATAAATCAGTTGACGAGCCGTTGATGGCCCGCTCCTCCCGGGATACCTCCCTCGAAGGCGTCGGCGCCTTCAGAGAGTATCGGCTGGTGCCGATTGTCGGACGGCGTGACGGTGGAAGCCTGTTGGTCATCGACACTTCACTCGTCAGATCAGCATCGATCGTGGCGGGCCTCTTGGCCCTGACAGCAGCTGTTGTGCTGCCAGCAGCAGTCATGTGGTTGCTCGTTGTCTTCGCCATCCTGGCTGCGGTGGGCAGCCTCTGGTTGGCAATGCCGTTCGACCAGTTGGGGCGGGCAGTTTGGTGGGCGGTTCTCGTTGGCGGCATGGTGCGGCTTGGAGGGCTGAGAAACCTGCTGGTGCCCGCTCGCATGGTGACCATGGCATGGTGGGTCGCCATGATTGTTTTGGTGGTATCGCCAGCGACATTCGCCGACGAGTCGGCCGACAGCCCGCTTCGCGTCTTCTTCACTCCCGGTGGCGCTGGAGAAAAAGATGAACCGATGGCCCTCGTTCCAGAGCCGCTCTTTCAACGGCTGGTTCGTCATGAGTCGTTGCCAGTGGACGTTCGCGTCGTGGCGTGTTCGCTGAGTGGGCCCAGCCCTGAGGTCGGTGAATCGACACCCTGGCGGATGGTGATCGATGTTGACGCCGATGCCGGCACCACACTTGCCATGGATCAGCAGGCGGTTGGGGGCCGTATCTGCGATGCTTCTGTCGGTGGGCGTCCTGTACCCATCAGCAGCGATGAGAGGGTGCGAATTCCGCTCGTCAATGCCGGTCGCCACCGTGTTGAAATCGGCATCGAACCGGGGCGGAGCCAACGTGGCCAGATTGAGATGCTGAGTTTTGTTGTACCCGTTGCGCCGAATTCCACCATGCAACTGTCCGATGCACTGGGTCCGGTTGCTGACTGTGAAATGAGCCTCGATGGCAAGGTCTTCCTCCCTGCTCTCACGGTCGCTGGCGAGTCGCGTGGCCTTGGGAGGTTCGATATTTCGCGAGCCAAGGTCGTACGTGTGCTGCGGTCTCTCGACTCTCGGCTGCAACTGGCCAGCACCGTGCGGTCGTTGGAGAGTCGGAATGATCTCATCTGGGACGTTGATGCATGTCGCCTCACCGCGGCATTCTCCCTCAACACGGCGAATGAAATCGTGCGGGCCTTCGTGGTGCGCGTCGATCCCGGTAGTGTCTGCCTTCCAGAGAAGGTGAGTTGGCGGTTGGAACCCGGCCAGGAGGCCAGCGTACGAGTGGTTCCCCTCGGCAATGCCCGCTTCCTAATTGAGCGGTTGGTGCCGCAGGGCGGCGGGCTCACGGCCCAACTGATGTTTCAGTTTCCGTTCTCAGATCCAGTCGGTGTATTTCGCATCCCGGCCGCCTGGGTCGAAAATGCAGCGTCTGATTCCCGCCTGACACAGTTAGTTCCCGCCGGTGAGCTGACACTTGATGTGCGATTGCCGGAAAACGCGACTGCGGCGCAGCGCGACGCCGAATCAGCCTTACAGACAATCGCCTGGCGCACCGAGTCGGTCATGCCGCGGAACCCCGGCGGCTTTCAGTCGCCCATGTCAATGCCGTTTGCACGTGGCTTGGTCACCGTCACGCGGCGACAGGCTGATATTCGGGCCACGCAGCGGCTGGCCATCGAGTTCACTGACGAGCAGATTGGCATGCTGCTTCAGGCCCGGATCGATGCCAGCGACAGACCATTTGTCGATGCCACGATCAGCCTCCCCTTCGACGCGGTGATCGATCGGGTCGATCTCCAAGCGGAGCGGTTTGGCGACCCCGACGCGGGCATCGTCCGTCCCGTTGATATTTGCTGGTCTCGCGTGGCCGCCAATCAGATGCGAGTCGTCGTTCAACGGCCTGAGAAAGGGCGTTTTCGGCTCGATGTTGCGGCCCGCGTCCAGGAGAGGGCGTCGAATCGAGGAACGGTTGCCGTGATGCGAGCGGATATTGCAGGAACCACGCCCCTCACCGTTGGCTGGACAAGTCGTGACGGCCGTGGCGTCACAGTGATGCCGATCTTCAGTGAAGCGATTGGCGAGGAGAGCGGTGGCGCCATGGCTGGCGAGCGTATTATCAGTGGCACGGCGGAATTGCTCGGAGGAGAAGTTGCCATTCAATATGAACGCGGTGAGTTCATCGACTTACCTGTCGCTGCTGTCGACGTCGAGCCAACGAGCGCCGAGGGCATGGCGGCTTTCCCTGAGCAGCGGGAAGAACGGGTTGAATTGGCCGACGTAACGCTTGTGGTGGATCAGCGGGGCCGCTGCTGGGGAAGTGTGCGATTCGATGTTGTGGCCAACGGTCCACTGCTGCGGCTGGCGCTTCCGTCTGGCATGCGGCTCTTTGAGACCCTTGTCGATGGTCGCCCGGCCAGCGCCGTTCCACGGGATGATGGCACGTGGGAGATTCCCTTGTTGACGACGCGATGGCCGCGGTCGGTGCTCGCCGTCTTTGCCGGTGAAATGGGATCACAGTCGGGCGATGGAAAACCGTTTGAGATCGGGGCGCCCGTCTTACAGGGTTTGGCATGCAGGCGTATGGTGTGGGCGGTATGGACGCCAGGGGCCCGAGTGTTGCGCGTGGCTGACCCGGCCCGGGTCGTGACCGCGGCAGAGTATGAAGCGGAGCAGGTTGCCGCATTTGGCCGCTTGGCTCCCGATTTCGCCGAGTCACTGACGGTGACGAAAGGCCCTGGTCGCGTGCGGCTGGAGGAATTTATGACGCTCCGCGGAAGCGGCGAACTGCTCGCGGCCGAAAAACCATGGGTTCCCAAACCAGGTCCCGACAGGGCCAGTGGAGACCTGCTTTATGCCGTTGTCGAAGGCCCGATGGCGGGGGATACCGTTCGTGGGCTCACGTTGCGAGTCGCACGGCGTGCTGATCCCACGGTGGGTGGTCGCGTGTTGGCGACCCTCGTGCTGATGGTTGGAACAGTCATGCTGTGGAAGACAGGCAGGTTTTGGCCAGCCGACTGGATGGTGACCGTGCGGCGTTGGCTGCCTGCGGCCGCAGCTGCAGCAGGATTAGCCTGGCTTAGTCTTCTCACACCGGCGTGGCCGGGGATGGTGTTTCTTCTCGTGGCCCTGATTGATGGGCTGCCGCGAGTATCTCGGTGGTGGCTCCCGTCCTTCAGTAACGAAAGCACGATTGCCCAGTTCCCCTCACCCTCCGGCGTCGGGTTAGCCGACATGCCTTCGACGCAACAGATCATGCTTCCACCACGATAAAAGCGGTCTGGCTCCATCCGGGGCCTCCCGGTAGTGTCCGATCGCTCTCAGGTGCTGGTCACCTGCATGCACGGTGTTTCGGGGCGAGGTGTCGTGCGCGAGTGCGGGGCGGCGGAAAGGATTTCGCCGGCTTCGTGATGATCAACACGCGAACGACGCAGGCACACGGAGGTGACCGGGCATGGCGGACGGACGGATTGTCGATCAACGCTGGTGGCGTGGGCTGCTCAGGATTGTGATCAGTGGGATGGTTGCCGGGTGTGGGGCTGCGGCAGTCGCAGCCGGCCATCGAACGGCCAACTTTATCGTCGAAGCCCCCACGCCCGCGCTTGCCCGCCGCATCGGTGACGCAGCCGAACAGTATCGTCATGATTTGGCGATCGAATGGATCGGGCAGCCGCTCCCGCGATGGAGCCGTCCCTGTCCCATCGCGGCCGAGGTGGCTCCGCAACTCGGCGCCGGGGGAGCCACGAGCTTCGTCTTTGACAAGGGCGAAGTTTTCAACTGGACGATGACGATCCAAGGAAGTGAGGAGCGCATTCTTGATTCAGTGTTGCCGCATGAAATCACGCACACGATCTTTGCCACTCACTTCCGTCAGCCGCTTCCGCGGTGGGCCGACGAGGGAGCCTGTACGACCGTCGAACACCCGGTGGAACGGGCCCGCCAACATCGCCTGCTGGTAGAGTTTCTCTCCACCGGGCGAGGCATTGCCTTCCCCGACATGTTTGCTATGCGGGAGTATCCGGCCGACGTGTTGCCGCTGTATTCGCAGGGCTATTCGCTGGCCCGATTCCTCATCGAGCGGGGAGGGCGGCATAAGTACGTGGCCTTTGTCGGTGATGGCTTGGCCACGGAAAACTGGCCGGCAGCGCTGGCCAGTCACTATGGCGTCGGCGATCTCGCACACCTCCAGCATGTGTGGCTGGACTGGGTGAAGCGGGGCTGCCCGGCCCCGCCGGCGGTCATGCCACCGCCTTCGGCAGTTGCGTTGGCTGCCGCCACGCCGCGGGCCCGTGGCCAGAGTCCGGATGCGGAGATCGTGCCCATCCATGTTCCGCAGGGTCCGGCAGCCTTGAATGTCTCTGGTCGCAGGTCAATCTACTCGCGCAAGTAGGCCGACAGGAGGTCGGCATCCTACTGCGACACCAGCAGTGTCAGGTGGTAGAAGACCGGCGCCGCGAAGCACATTGAGTCGACACGGTCGAGCACGCCGCCGTGGCCGGCCACGAGTGTGCCGTAATCCTTGACGCCGCGGTCGCGCTTGATGGCCGACATGGTCATCCCGCCGGCGAAGCCCAGCACCGCGATCACGAGCCCCGCCAGCGCCGCCTGCCATGGTTGATAGGGGGGCGCGGCCCACCACAGCACCGCTGCCAGCAGTGCCGTGCTGGCAGCACTCCCGAGCAGTCCTTCCCATGTGCGGTTGGAACTGACGGCAGCGGCCACCAACCGCCGACCAAGCATCCGGCTCCACACATACTGTGTTCCGTCGGCAAACTGCACGAGTAGGATTAGGAAAAACAGCAGTCGGAAATTCGCGCTGCGGCCGACGGTGGCCTGCCCCTCCACCGGGATCTGCAACAACGCGGGAGCAAACGAGAGGCAGTAGACACAGACCACAAGGCCGGCCTGAATCTTCGCCGTCCGTTCGAGAAAACGCTTGTAGTCACCCGCCACGGCCACGCGGGCGAGCACGAAGAGCGTGGCGTAGACCGGTAGGAAAACACTAAAGATGTCGTATCGATTCAGACCCACGAGCACATAGTGCAGAGGCGTGAACAGGAAAAACACCCAGAACAGCGCGCGGTGGTCGCCCTTGCGGGTGGGGGTCAGCGTGATGAACTCACGGAGTGCCCAAAACGACACCAGCCCGAAGAGTACGACCGTGGCCGTTGTGCCGAGCCAGAAAGCGGCGGCCAGCACTGTGCACAGGATCCACCATCCGCGGAGCCGGAGATTGAAGGTGCGAACTGCGGCCGGATCGAGACCACGGTCGGGGTGCCGCTTCAGGAATTGGCCCGCCCCAGTGGCAGCCGTCAGCAGGGCTAAAACTCCTGTGACAAGAACGATCGTCCGCACGTCGTTCATGCCACACTACTCCTTCAGTGCCAGCAGAGCCCGACGGGCGCGAGTGAGAAAGTCGAGCTTTTGCTCACCCTGTTCCAGCCAGAGCGGTGGGCCAAAACTGATGCACGAGAGCAGCGGCACGGGGAGAAACTCTCCGCGGGGTAGCACGCGGTTGAGGTTGTCGATGAAGACCGGGATCAGTTCGATGTCAGGCCGCTTCTTGGCGAGGTAGTAGAGCCCACTTTTGAATTCCTGCACTTCACCGCTGATGCTGCGACTGCCCTCGGGGAATACGATCAACGACTTCGCGGTGCCGATCTCCCGGAGCATCAGGTCAACCGGACTCTGATGCACCTTGATGTCGGTGCGATCGATAAGGAGCGCATCGAATACATCGCGGGCCAGCCAGCGGCGGATCAGTCCCCGCGACCAATAGTCCTTGGCCGCGACAGGGCGAGTGATATCGCGAATCAAAGGAGGAAGCGAAGCCCAGATCACAAGGGCGTCGAGGTGGCTGGTGTGATTGGCAAAGTAGATCCGCTGGCAGGTATCGGGTTGACTGGCAATCCAGCGAACGCTTGCACCGGAGAGAAGCCGCGCCAGTCCGGCCAACAAGAGTCCGGCGGCCCGGCAGAGGGGCGACCGGTGCTGCAACGCAGCGACGGCAACAGGCGACGTGAAAGGATCTGCCGGAGAAAGCATCGACACATCATTCCCCGTCAGCGGCCGCTCGGTCAATCGGGGTGGCGGGCGTTTCTTGCCCGGTGCGGTGGTCGCGAGGATGAGAGGGGTCACGACGGGCCTCGCGGGTCGGTCACAAATGGGTTGTGGCGACGTTCATGACCCACGGTGGTCGCCGGTCCATGGCCGGGAAACACGATTGTCTCGTCTGGCAGGGAATAGAGCGTCGCCGTGATGCCGCCGGCCAGCGCGTCGAAACTGCCGTCGGGAAAGTCGGTGCGGCCGATGCCTTCGCGAAACAAGACATCACCGGCGAACACGACAGGGGGATCGCAATCGACCACCTGAAACACGACATGACCGATCGAATGACCAGGAATCTCATGAATGGCAAGGGAGAGCCCCGCCAGTTCGACCGTGTCGCCGTTGTCGAGCAACTGGTCAGCCGGCGGACTGTTGACGAGAAAGCCGAACGGAGCCGACAGGTTGGCCTTTGCATCCAGGAGTTTCGGGGCGTCATGGCGGCCGATCAGGATCGGCAGACCAGGCCACACCGTGCGCAGGGCGGCGTTGCCAGCAATATGGTCGGAATGGCCGTGGGTGAGGAGGATCGCCTCCGGCTCGAGCCCCGCATTTTCAATGGCGGCCACAATCGCATCGGGTTCGAATCCGGGATCGATTACGAGGCAGCGACGATCTGGGGGGCGATGCACCACATAGGTATTCTCCCCGAAGGGCATCGATTCCACGCGGCTCACGGCGAGACCCCCGGGGGTGGTGATGGAATCGGTGTGCGACATGACCGCCAAACGTTGGATTTTTGAAACCTGACGAGTCCCTGAGCATGGTTGTGGGGAAAGACAGGGGCAAGCCGCACCAGCTTTTTCCGTAAAATACGGGAAAACACGCATGGCTGTTGGGAGCGGTGTTCGCTAGAGTCCCGTCGTCTGCAGGGTGCCGGAGCTTCACTGTGAAACTTCAACGCCTCTCCGGAACATGCCGGGCTACCGGTTGTTTCTCATGGTTGCGGACATGAATTGCGATTCCAATACACAGGGTTTTGACTGCGGGTTTTTTCTTTTTGATAGGAATGGCAGCGGCATGGATGCCCTTGCTTCAGCAGACCCAACAGGCAAATCCATGGAGGGAAAGATGGTCGGCAAGCAGTTGTTTCTCAGTCGTCTCTGGATCGGGTGTGTGATCGTGCCGGCGCTGCTGGTATGCGGACCCACGCTGGCCCAGCAGCCGGCCGCCCCCCTCCCGGCCAACGCAGCCGAAACGCAGGGCCCCGGCCTCGTTCCCGCCGGTGATGCCTCTCAGATGAACGTCAATGCCGGTGAGGCCAATGCCGCGTCTGCTGGTGCCCACCCGCTTGAGCCGGCTCTCGAACTGGCCGCCAAGGGGCTCGCCTCGCTTCAGGCCACGATCCAGGACTACTCGTGCACGATGGTCAAGCGGGAGCGGATCGACGGCAAACTCGGCGAGCATCAGTACATGTTTGCGAAGGTGCGGCGGGCGCCCTTCAGTGTGTATCTGTATTTCCTTGGCCCGGAAGATGTGAAGGGGCAGGAAGTGATCTACGTCGATGGCAAGAATGACAACAACATGCTCGCCCACGCGGGAAGTGGCGTGCGGGCGATGGTCGGGACGGTTTCGCTCAAGCCGCAGAGCATGCTCGCGATGACCGGCAATCGCTATCCGATCACCGAGTTTGGGGTGGAGCGGCTCGCCGAACGACTGGTCGAAGTGGCAGAGCACGACAAGAACTTTGGCGAGTGTGAGGTCAATTTCTTTCCGAACGCGAAGGTCAACGGCAGGATCTGCACCTGTGTGCAGGTGGTGCATCCCGTGCCGCGGAGAAATTTCCGCTTCCACCTTGCCCGGGTCTTCATCGACGACGAACTGCTGATTCCGATCCGCTACGAGGCCTATGACTGGCCGCACGAGGCGGGGGGGCAGCCAGTGCTCATGGAGGAATACACCTACATGAACGTGAAGACCAATCAGGGCTTCGCCGATGCCGACTTCGACCCTGCCAATCCGTCGTATAAGTTTGGTGGGAAGAAGTAGGTGTTCGCTGCAAAGAAGGAGGCGTTGGTGGTGACGTGGCACAGGCCACCCCGAGCGGACTTTACGTGAAAGGCTAAAGCCTGTCCGCTCCCAATCCTCGCCGCATGCTTGCCCTGCTCGGCTTCGGTACACTCAGGGCGTGAGCGAAGTGCATCCAGCGTCGAGTGTGCATGCCAGCGTGTTGCCGGCAGAGGTGATGTCGTTTCTCGCCGTCGGGCCCGGGATGCGGGTGGTGGATGGCACGCTCGGGGGCGGTGGGCATACGCGGCTGCTGGCCGAGGCGGTCGGGCCGGAGGGGCTCGTTGTGGCGATCGATCGCGATCCCGAGGCGATAGATCGTGGGGCGCGGGAGATGGCCGGGCTGCCGGTCCGGTTTGCGCAGGCCAATTATTGCGATCTTCCGGAGGTGCTCGACGCGCTGTCGATCGACACGGTCGATGCCGTGCTCCTCGACGTCGGGCTCTCCAGCGATCAGCTCGCCGACGTGTCGCGGGGGTTTTCCTTCACCAGCGACGGACCGCTCGATTTGCGTTTTGACACAACCGAAGGCGAACCGGCCTGGCGGTTGGTGAATCGGATGAAGCCCGAAAGCCTTGCCGACATCATCTACGAGTATGGTGAGGAGCGATACAGCCGCAGGATCGCCCGCAAGATTGCGGCCGTCCGTGAAAAAGCGCCGATCAGGTCGGCCTGTGACTTTGCCAAGCTCGTTGCCTCGGCGATCCCCCGGCAGAGCCCGCCTCCGCGGATCCATCCGGCCACCCGCACGTTTCAGGCCCTCCGCATTGCGGTCAATCAAGAACTCAAGTCGTTGCGGATTGCCCTCGAGCGAATCCCCACCCGGCTCGCTCCCGATGGCCGCTGCGCCGTGATCTCGTTTCACTCGCTCGAGGATCGGCTGGTCAAAGAGGCGTTTCGCAATCGGCAGGTCTGGGAGTGCCTGACGCGGTCGCCGATCGAGGCCTCGGCCGGGGAAGTCGCCCGCAACTCCCGCAGTCGCTCGGCCAAGCTCCGGGCGGCCAGACGGGTGAGTTGACAGAAGCTGGGGGATTCGCGGCGTTTTGCTGGTGTCGACGTCAGGGCTGTGCCGGGGCAGACGATCTGGCATCAGCGGAGCGTTTTTTCCACAATCCGCGGCCCGCTTTCGCATCGGTCACGGACGACGCAGACGATTCATGGGACGCGAACAGTACATTCTCCTGAGTGTTCTCGGGCTGCTGGCCGGCGTATTCTGTGGCGTGCTCTCGATCAAGCTGCTGTCACCGCGACCACCTGCCGGGGCCGGTGCGGACATTCACGACGCGGTTGCGATCGCAGCGGTAGCCGAGACGGTGGAGCCACCAACGCTCTCCGTTTTAGCCGACAGCCGACGCGAGATGGCAGCCGCTCCCAGTGCGTCGCTCGTACCCTCTGCCTTCACGCCGGTGGCAAATGTCATGACACCCGGGGCCGATGAGGCTTTCGTTGATGCTCTTCCAGACGATGAGGTGGCCGCAGACACCGGGCTCGTGCAGCCGGTTTCTGGGGGCGACCCGTTTGCCCGGACAGCGAGATTTGATTCAGTGCCTCCGTCGGAAAGTGTTCCCGACGACTTTACCGGCGGCGAGCCGGAGCGACTCGATACCCAGACCGTTGCCGACGCGGCCCCGCTGCAGCCGTTGCGGGC
>JAYQOK010000130.1:0-11039 GCA_038144795.1 Candidatus Kuenenia sp.
GGCCGATGACGACGCGGAGATGTCTCCTCGTGTGGAGATCGTCGACTGCGCTCAAGGTGGGCAGACGATGGCTCGTTGGGCAGACGCGAAATCTCCGTGTTGGGCCGAGGCGGAGCGGCGACTGGTACGGGCGGAGGTGTCGCGCGAGCAGGTGCAAGTGGTCTGGGTGAAGCTGGCGAACGCCAGGCCGAGCAGCGACTTTCAATCCCACGGCAAGCAGCTCGAACGCGACACGCAGGTCGTGCTCGCCAACCTCGTGTCGTTTTTTCCCAACCTGAAGATCGCCTATCTCGGCAGCCGAGTATATGGCGGCTACGCCGATGGCCAGCTCAACCCCGAGCCGTATGCCTACGAGGGAGCCTTTGTCGCACGGTGGCTGATTCAGCGGCAGATCGATGGCGACGCATCGCTGAATTTTGATGCCACACGCGGCGAGGTGAAGGCGCCGCTCGTGCTGTGGGGACCGTATTTCTGGGGCGATGGCACTACGTTACGAGCGAGTGATGGGCTGACCTGGCAGCGCAGCGACTTCGTGGCGGACGGCACGCATCCAAGCCAATCCGGACGGCAAAAAGTCGCCGAGCAGTTGCTCGCGTTTTTCAAGACTGACCCCATGGCCAAGGCGTGGTTCGTCGCGAGTGAAAACTGAGACCGCGGCTTTGGGCGTGGAGAGGCTGACCTGCCCCGAGTTGCGTGAGCTGCTCGCTGAGGCGTTTGAGATCGCCGAACCCGGGCAGGCTCTCGTCGTTCCGCGGGTCAGCTCGAAGAGCGTCAATCTTCGGACCGAGTTTGAGCGGATTCTCACGAGGGCCGGTCATGAGAAGTGGCCACGGCTGTTTCAGAATCTGCGGGCGTCGTGTGAGACGGATTGGGTGGAGAAGTATCCGGCTCACGTGGTGACGAAATGGATGGGACACTCGCCGAAGATTGCGGCCCAGCACTACCTGCTCGCTCGGGAGCACCACTTTGAGGACGTGGTCAGTGGTGGAGGAGCCCAGCCAGATCGTTCCCCGACAGGCGAACAGGGTGTGCCAACGAGAGCCGCCGAGACGGGAGCCGAGGCCCCCAAATTTGTGCGTGCAGATTGCAGCTCACCAAACGTGCAAATTGCAGCTCAGCAGGCGGCGGCGGGGAGCGGCACGGAGCGGCATAAAAAGAAGCAACCCGCGGTCACCACTTGGGTTACCGCGGGTTCTTCCGAAGTTACGTCAGTTTCCGAAACTGACAAAGTGGCGGGGGTAGGATTCGAACCTACGACCTCGAGGTTATGAGCCTCGCGAGCTACCGGGCTGCTCCACCCCGCGACGTTGGCTTTCCATTATTCCTAGCAGGAAAGTGATGCTGTGAGCCGACAAGGCCGATGGAATCGATGTATCGGGCTCAACCGAGGACTGAAATAATAGGTTGCTGAGTCTCAAAAAAGAAGCCCCGACCACAAACCCCGTACATTTCTGATGTCACCATCGGATCGGCGTCCAGAGTTTCCTGCACGGACAGACCCGGCTGCCGAGCGGCCCGGGACTGCCGGGGGAGTTTCAGAACAATCTCCTCTCGCGGACAGGCTCGATCGGTGGCTCCAGCGGAGTCCGCCCTTTTCACTCAGCCTCTCCCTCCACGTTGTCGGGCTGCTGATGCTTGCTCTGCTGGTCATCCAACAGCCGCGGGCAGAGCGTCTTCGATTGGAACTTGTATTCGGTCCAGAAGCGGGCAGTGAGGCAAATGCCGAGGGTATCACCATCCAGCCGCCAAATGAGGCCGAGGCTCCGCAGGCTCCGGAGCAGCCGCCGCAGCCTGACCCGAAGCCTGAGATGACCACTACGCCACCTCCAACTTTGGAAGCCCGTAACACTCCGCCAACGACGGTCGTTCCCGTCATCCCGTTTGAACCAATCAATCCAGCACCGCCGGTTGACAACGCTACGCTGGTAGGAGTGGCCCCTTCGATGCAGCTTGCGCTGTCCGGTCGCACGGCTGGCCGCAGGACGGAATTGGTTGAAGCCGGTGGCGGTGGTGGGGACACTGAGACGGCGGTTGATGCGGCTTTGCAGTGGCTCGTTCGCAATCAGGAGAAGAACGGGTTGTGGAGCCTTCGTGGTCCGTATCTGGATGGCAGCCGGCAGGAGAATCGTCTGGCAGCAACTGCAATGGCGCTCCTGGCGCTGCAGGGGGCGGGTAACTCAACCGAGGATGGGCAGTATCAGGCGGCCGTGCAGCGGGCTTGGAAAATGCTTCGCTCAAAACAAACAGACGACGGCACGTTTGACCTGGGCCAGATTCCAGAGCAGCACGCGATGTATGCCCATGCCCAGATCACGATCGCCTTGTGCGAGTTGTACGGCATGACACACGATCCCAGCCTCGAGGCCGGTGCACAACGAGCCATCGAGTACGCCGTGGCAGGGCAGATGCCCGATGGCGGTTGGAAGTATCACCCGCCGCGGCCCAATTATCCGAACCGCGGCGACATGTCGGTAACCGGTTGGTACATGATGGCGCTCAAGAGTGGTGAGATGGCGGGCCTCGACATTCCGCAGGATACCTACGATCGCCTGACCAATTTTCTCGACGCGGTGTTTGTTTCTGACGCCAAGGGGTATGGCTTCGAAATCCTCCCAAATCGTGGCTCATTTCAAGTTCGGCCGGCACTCACCGCGGAGGCGATCCTGTGTCGGCTGTATCTTGGCTGGCGGCGGGAAGATCCCCGCTTGCAGACAGGCATCGAACTCCTCTTTCGTGAGGTGCCACGTGACTTTGAGTACCCAGATGTCTACGCCTGGTACTACGTCACCCAGGTTTGCCACCACCTTGATGGTGCACCGTGGCGTGAATGGAATGCCTGGATGCGGGGTACGCTTCCTGCCGCCCAGGTTGGAAAAGGCAAGGAACAGGGGAGTTGGAATCCGGCCCATGACAAGTGGGGCTACAGCGGTGGTCGCCTTTTCATGACCTGCCTGTGTACCTGCATGCTTGAGGTCTACTACCGGCACCTACCGCTCTTTTCTGCGGTGGAGTGACCGCAATGTGCGGCTGGCCGGCAGGCGTGGATGGTTTGTTTGCCGATCGTCGAGTCGTTATTCTTACGGATCGAGTGTTGGTTGTCGTGGGCATTGGCGTGTGGAGAGCATCATGAAGGATTCGCGTCGTAGTTTCCTGGCGTCCTGCGGTTCGGCGGCTGTCGCCTCCGGTTTCGTGCCCTACATCTTCTCGCAACCGCGGACGTTGGCGGACGAGACGCAGGCCAAGAACGATCGGATTGCGATTGGGCTCATCGGGGCTGGTGGCATGGGCATGGGTAATCTGAATGCGGCCAAAGAGTGGATCGACCTCGTAGCGATCGCCGATGTCGATGCCGGGCGGGCCGCTGCCGCGAAAGCGTCGCTTGGAGGTGGAAAGGCCGATGTCTACGACGACTACCGACGCATGTTGGATCGGAAAGACATCGACGTGCTCCACATTGCGACCCCCGACCACTGGCACACGAAGCCGGTCATCGAGGCGATGCTGGCTGGCAAGGACATCTACTGCGAAAAGCCGCTTACGCTCACGATCGATGAGGGCAAACTGATTCGCAAAGTCCAGCAGGAGACCGGTCGAATCGTGCAGGTCGGCACCCAGCAGCGGAGCACTTTCAATCTCTTCGTCAAGGCCATGGCGTTGGTCGCCGACGGCCGGCTGGGACGAATCAAGAGGGTGCAAGCGGCGATTGGCGGGGCGCCATCTTGCCCGTCAATACCTGTGGTAGCAGCCCCGCAGGGGCTCGATTGGGATCGATGGCTCGGGCCCGCACCGGCCGTGGAGTACCGGTTTTTTCAAGGACCGGCCGTCAAGGACAAGGAGGGCAGAGAGAGGCGACCGAGCGCCAACACGAATTGCCACTACGAGTTTCGCTGGTGGTACGAGTATTCCGGCGGCAAACTCACCGATTGGGGCGCTCACCATGTCGACATCGCCAAGTGGGCATTGGAGTTGAATGGACAAACCGCAGGGCCGACGCAGATCGGTGGCATGGCCAAGCATCCGGTCGAGTTTAAGGATGGCATGCCCGTCGAGAAGGATCGCTACAACACGGCGACTGAGTTTCTCTTCACGGTAGATTTCCCCGGTGGCACGCAGATGGTGATCCGCAACGACACCGACAATGGCGTGCTTATCGAGGGAGAAAAGGGCACCATTTTTGTCAATCGTGGCAAACTGACGGGTGGGCCCGCGGATGCCTTGAAGGATCATCCGCTGCCAGATGACGCCATCGCCAAGGTGTACAAGAATCTCCCCATGGAGCAGAACGAGCGAAAGGCCCACTGGGCCAACTTCCTGCACTGCGCGAAGACGCGGAAGGAGCCGATCTCCGACGTTCACTCGCACATGAAGGCGCTCAACATCTGCCACCTGGCGGGGATCAGCGCCCGGCTGGGGCGGACGATTAAGTGGGATGCCGCCGCCGAGCAGGTCGTAGGTGACGAACAGGCAAATGCGATGCTCGCACGGCCCTATCGCACGGGCTACGAGATCGAGATGGGCTGACCCCACTGGCGGAGCGCCTCGTAGGCGACGATCGCGGCGGAGTTGGCGAGGTTGAGGCTGCGGACCTGCGGACGGGCAGGGATCGAGAGCACCTGCTCGCGGTGCGCATCGAGCAGGCTGCGGGGGAGCCCTTCCGATTCGCTGCCGAACACTAGCACGTCGCCCCGCTGATACGAAACGTCGGTGTAGGACCGCGATCCACCCACCTCGAGAAACCAGCTGGGCTGCTTTCCCAGCGTGGCGAGCCGGGCAAGCAGGTCGGCCCAGGAATCGACCACCTCCCATTCGAGGTGGTCCCAGTAGTCGAGGCCGGCGCGGCGAAGGTAATAGTCGTTGAGCTTGAAGCCCAGCGGCCGCACCAGCCACATCTTCGCGCCGATCGCCACGCAGGTGCGGCCCACGTTGCCCGCGTTGGGCGGTATTTCCGGCTCGTGGAGCACGATGTGGAGGAGCGGATCGTAACGCACAGATCTATCCCCGGCCGGAGGCCAGTCTGCTATCTTTGCTTTGGAGAAACCCCTGTATTAGGAGATGGTCGATTGGTCGAGATCAAGCGCAACCCCACGCGGCCCGTGAAGATCGGCAGCATCACGATCGGCGCCGGCCATCCGATCGCCCCGCAGAGCATGACGGCCACCCACACGCAGGATGTGGAGGCCACGCTCGCGCAGGTCGAGGATCTGCATCGCGCCGGGGCGGGCGTGGTGCGGATCGCCGTTGACAGCAAGAAGGACGCCGCCGCCCTGCCGGTCATTCGGGCGGGCACGCAGGCCAACCTCGCCGTCGACCTGCAGGAAAACTATCGGCTCGCCACCGAGGTGGCCCCGCACGTGGACAAGCTCCGCTACAACCCCGGCCATCTCTATCACCACGAGCCGACGAAGCCCTGGAAGGAGAAGGTGAAGTTTATCGCCGATGTGGCGGCGGCGCACGACTGCGCGCTGCGGGTCGGCGTCAACTGCGGGAGCGTCGATCCGGCGAAGAAGGAGCAGTTTGCCGAAGACGATTCGCTCGGCCCGATGCTGGCCAGTGCGTTCGAACATTGCGAACTGCTCGATTCGCTCGGCTTCACCCGATATGCCGTTTCACTCAAAGACTCTGATCCACGGAAGGTGATCGAGGTAAACCGGCGGTTTGCCGACCAGAGGCCCGATGTTCCGATTCACCTTGGCGTGACCGAGGCGGGCATGCCCCCCGACGGCATCATCAAGACGCGGATCGCCTTCGAGCAGCTGATCTCGCGGGGTATCGGTGACACGGTTCGCGTGTCGCTTACTGTGCCCAACGCCGACAAGCCGCAGGAGATCGAGGCCGCCAACGCCATCCTCGCCGATATCGCGGCGGGCCGGGTGCGGAGCGTGGTCGACTACGGCCTCGCCTCGCTCAACATCATCTCATGCCCGAGCTGCTCCCGCGTGGAAAACGAGGCCTTCATAGAGCTCGCCAAGCAGGTCAAGGAGATGACGGCCTACGCCAGCGAGCATGCCATCACGATCGCGGTGATGGGTTGCCGCGTGAACGGCCCGGGCGAGACCGACGATGCCGACCTCGGCCTCTGGTGCGGGCCGACGCACGTGAACCTTAAGAAGAAGAGTGCAGAACTCGGTGCCTTTCCCTACGACGCGATCCTGCCCAAGCTCCGCGAGGAACTCGACCGGCTGATCGCGGCCCGCTCCTGACCGCGTTTCCTCAAGAGAAGGCCCCGCGCCATGCAGTCGCTCCAGATCGTCACCCCCGAATCGGAATCGTCTTGTGCCGCAGGCACGTCGGTGATGCCAGCTCCCCAGCAGGTCGATCCCGCTACCTGCCGCGGTACGTTTGCGATGGTGAGCCTCGGCGGCCCCAAGAACCTGGTCGATACCGAGCGGATGCTCGGCCTCTTGCGAGATGACGGCTGGCAGCTGGTGGGAGAGCCGCAGGGTTCTGACTTGGTCATCGTCAACACCTGCGCCTTCATCGACGCCTCGCGGGAGGAGTCGTATGCGGCGATCAAAGAGATGCTCGACTTGAAGAAGATGGGCGGCACACGGGGCGTGATCGTGGCCGGCTGCCTGGCCGAACGGCAGAAGGAAAAGCTGCTCGACGAACTGCCCGAGGTCGATGCCGTGATCGGTGTCTTCTCCCGCGACGAGGTGGCCCGGTCGGCCGAGCGGCTGATCGGCCGGCTCGGTGAGCAGCGGAGCATTTTCAACCCGGCTCCGGCCCGCGCCCTCGACGACTCGGGGCGGATGCGGGTGACGCCGCGGCACATGGCCTATCTCAAGATCTCCGAGGGTTGCGACCGCACCTGCACCTTCTGCGCGATCCCGAAGATGCGGGGCAAGCATGCGACCAAGCCGATCGAGGAGGTGGTTCGCGAGGCCCGCGAGCTCGCCGCTGACGGCGTGAAGGAGCTGGTGATCGTCGCCCAAGACACAACCTACTACGGTCTCGATCTCTACGGCGAGACCAGGCTCGTCGAGCTGCTGGTCGAGCTCGAGCAGGTCGATGGCCTGAAGTGGATCAGGCTGATGTATCTCTATCCGATGTACTTCACCGACCGGCTCATCGATGCGATTGCGGCTAGCTCGAAGGTGATTCCCTATCTCGACATGCCGTTGCAGCATGCCAGCGACCCGGTGCTCAAGCGGATGCAGCGGCGTGTGGCGAAGGGGCCGACGGAAGAGCTGTTGGCCAAGCTTCGCAATCGCATTCCCGGCCTCGTGCTGCGAACCACGCTCATCACCGGCTTCCCAGGGGAGACGGAGGACCAGTTTGAAGAGCTCGTGGACTTTGTGCGGCGGTGGCGGTTTGAGCGGCTCGGTGTCTTTACCTATTCTCTCGAGCCTGATACCCCGGCCGCCAAGCTCGACGGCCACCTCCCCGATGAGGTGAAGCAGCGGCGCCGCGACTCGCTCATGCGGGAGCAGCAGAAAATCGCGCACGCCCATGCCCAGGCGCAGGTGGGCGCGGTCCTCGATGTGATCATCGATCGGCAGAGCGAGGAGCGGGAGGACGTGTGGATCGGCCGCAGCCGGGCCGATGCCCCCGATATCGATTGCGTGGTCTACGTGACCGCTCCCGGCACGTCGGCCGCGCGGCCGCTGACAGGAAAAATCCTTCCGGTCGAGATCGTCGCCTCGAGTGGCTATGACCTTGCCGGCGTGGTGGCCGAATGAGCGACGCTTCGGCTCTGAACCGCGTCTGGACGGTGCCGAACATGCTGTCGGCCGCGCGGCTCGGGCTGGCGATCGTGCTGTTTGTCACCATCGAGCAGGAGTGGTATCGGGCGGCACTAACGCTCTTTATCGTCGCCGCCTCCACCGACTGGGTCGATGGCTGGTGGGCCAGGCGTTTCAACCAGGTGAGCCGGCTGGGGCGTATCTTCGACCCGCTCGTCGACAAGGTGATCATCTGCGGCGGGTATGTGCTCCTGGCGGCCGACGCCGAGACCTCGATCGCGGCGTGGATGGCGGTGGTGGTGGTGGTGCGGGAACTGGTGGTGACGGCGGTGCGGGCAGAGATGGAGCGGGCTGGCCACGACTTTTCGGCGGCCCTTACCGGCAAGCTGAAGATGGTGCTGCAGTGCGCTGCGGTGGCCCTCGAAATGGCGGCGCGGGCCTGGCCGGGCTGGGAGCCGGCGGCCATCCTGCCGGCGGTTGGCAGCCTGCGGCAGTTGGCCACGGTCGTGTCGTGGGCAGCGGTCATTGTCACGGTGTGGTCGGGCCTCGAGTATCTCGTGGCCGCCCGGGGGCTGCTGACCGGAAGCAGATCTGGCGCATGACCACCGCGAGCGATACCGTGATGATGCTGTTGGCCCTGGCCGTGATGGCGTCCTGGCTCGGCAGTGGCTGGATGGCGGTGGTTGTCGTGCGGCGAATGCGGGCGGGGCGGCCGATCGTGGGGGATGCGCCGCTCACGCCTGTGCCGTGGCGGGGCATCGATGTGATCTCCGCCGTGGTCATCATGATTCTGGCGCGGATCGTGGCCCAGTTGGCGATCGCTGGTGGCGGCCCATTGGGAACTTCTCCGACGGACGATTCCGGCTCCCTGCCCGACATGACGTCGCAGGTGGTGGCCGGTGTGCTGGCGATGCTCGGCGGGGCGGCGGCGACCGCGGCGATGCTCCTGCGGCGGGGAGCCACATGGGCTGACCTCGGCCTCTGGCCCCTCAGGCCGGCCCGAGACCTGCGGCTGGCGGCGGGCAGCCTGGCCCTCGTGCTCGCGCCGCTGTTGGCCACCGCCGCCTTGCTCAATCGTATCGTGCCCTACCAGCATCCGATCATCGACTATCTGCAGCAGCAGAATGATCCGCTGGCGATTGCGGTGGTTGTGCTCGCAGCGATCGTCGTCGCCCCGCTTGCCGAGGAGTTTCTGTTTCGTCGCTTGCTCCAGGGCTGGCTGGAAACGCTGCCGCTGCCTGGAGGCTCTGCCACTGCCATCGGCCTGGCGTCGCTGGCCTTCGCCCTGGCCCATGCGGGGCATGGCCTCGCCTGGGTTCCGCTGCTCGCCTTGGGGATCGTGCTCGGGGTGCTCGTCAGGCAAACTGGAGCGATCATGCCGGCAATCCTGCTCCATGCCCTGTTCAATGCTGTGAGTGTCGGGCTGCTGCTCCTTCAGCTTTCGGGCCTGGTGCCGGCCTCCTGACGGGCGGAATGGCCGCGTGCCATGGCGGCATTCAAGCAGGCGGACGCGGCAAACCGATCTGGTCTCAGAGCCGGGGATTCGGGCACAATCCGGGGAGTTCTCCCCCGGGATTCCGCCGTGCAGCGTCCGCTCGTCACCCGCCTCGTCGACTGGCTCACCTACGTGGCGGTGCGCGTGGCGATCTGCATCGTGCAGTCGCTCCCCCGGAGCACATGCGAACGGATCGCCCGGTCATCGGCCAATCTGCTGGCCAACCGGCTGCGGATCCGCCGCCGCGTGGTCCGCGACAACCTGCGGCAGGCGTTTCCCGAATGGTCGGCCGAGCA
The DNA here is from genome assembly GCA_038144795.1 of Candidatus Kuenenia sp. GTDB lineage: Bacteria > Planctomycetota > Planctomycetia > Pirellulales > UBA1268 > CACORA01. The sequence continues at coordinate 9,474 of JAYQOK010000130.1, forward strand.
GTGCCGGCAGGCCGCCTGCGGGATGTGGGAGCATCTCCTGCTGATGGTCGTCGAAATCGCCCATGCTCCGCGGGTGATCCGAAAGACGACGTGGCGAAAGCATCTGCGGATTCAGGGCATGGAAGAGATCGTCCGCACGATGTGGCTCGATCGGCCGAAGGTGGTGCTCTCCGGCCACTATGGCAACTTCGAACTGGCGTCTTTTCTGTTTGGTGTGTTTGGGTTCAAGACATTTTCGGTGGCTCGTGAGCTCGACAATCCGCATCTCGACCGGTTTGTGAATGAGTTTCGTGAGTCGCGAGGCCAGCAGATCCTACCCAAGAAGGGGAGCGCTCCCGACGTGGCGATCGCGATGGAGCAGAACGGCGCCATCGGTCTACTTGGTGATCAGGCTGCCGGGCCACGGGGCTGCTGGGTCGATTTTTTTGGCCGGCCGGCAAGTGTTCACAAGGCGATCGGGGTGTTTGCCCTCTCCGCCTCGGCGCCGGTGATGGTCTGTACGGCGACCCGCCGGGGAGGCCTCTTCGACTATGACTTGCGTCTCGAGGGCATCGCCGACCCGGCGCAGGAGTCACCCGACACAGCTGGCCTCACCCCCCTCTCTCAGTGGTATACGAAACTCCTCGAACGAGCGATCCGCCGCGCGCCAGCACAGTACTGGTGGGTGCATCGTCGATGGCGAGGAGAGCCGCCACGCGGTACAGTGTCTCGCTCGGCAGCGTGACTGGCGGATCGAACCCGCGGCTCATGGTGCCCGACCAACCGTAGGGTTGCCCGATGGCCGACTGGATCCAAATCGCCACTCTTGACGAATGTCCACCCGGCACCAGTATCGAGCGGGTAATCGACGGCCAGATGGTGGCTCTTGCGAACGTCCATGGGAACCTGCACGCGATCGACGGCCTTTGCCCGCATCAGGGCGGGCCGCTTGGCACGGGCGTGTTGTGCGGGGCCATCCTCACCTGCCCGTGGCATGGCTGGCAGTTTGATGTGTCGAATGGTCGGCATCAACTCTCGGCAACGTTCCGTCAGACGGTGCACGAGGTGGAAGTTCGTGGCAGTGCGGTATTCGTCCGCTTGGCTCGGGGGCGGGGGACAGCGGTGTGATCGAGTTTCGCTGCTTTCGCAATGAAGACCCGCCCCGTTTGGCCGACGTCTGGCGGTCGGCGGATCTCGGCCCAGCGGCAATGCAGCCCATGACATCCGCCCTCCTCGAGGCGACGGTTTTTTCAAAACCGTACTTTGACCGGCAGGGACTGATCGTGGCCATCGATGGAGAGCGGGCCGTCGGCTTCGCACATGCGGCCTTTGGTCCAACTGCCGACAATCGCGACATCGACCCATCCGTGGGCACCACCCTGCTCGTGGCGGTTGTGCCGCATGCGGATCACGATGCAATTGCGCAGGGCTTGCTCGAGCGGTGCGAGGCGTACCTGCGCGGCCGTGGCGCGACGACGCTCCTCGGGGGAGGTTCTCCGGCGATGCGAAGCTTTTATCTCGGGCTCTATGGCGGCTCAGACCTGCCAGGAATCCTTGATTCCTCTTCCGTGATGCAGGGCATTTTTC
>JAYQOK010000131.1:0-10973 GCA_038144795.1 Candidatus Kuenenia sp.
GGCGCGGTTGGGGGCGTTCTTCGCGGCGCGCAGGAACGAGCAGGCTTCTCCACGACAGGCAGCTTTGGAGACGGTGAAGTTTATCCTGTGGGCGCCGGCCTTCTTGTACCTCGGTGATACCAGTGGTGATCGAAACGACCGACTCGGACCATATGCACTGGCGTCGCGACTCTCGTATGCCGTGTGGGGCCGACCGCCTGATGAGCGACTCCATGAGGCAGCGGCGGCGGGTGACCTGACGACGCTACCCGGTTTGCAACGTGAGATCGGGCGACTTCTTGAGGATGACCGCTCGGAGGAATGTGCTGCCGCATTTCTGGATGGCTGGCTCAAGCTGCGAAACATTGGGAGCCTGCCGCCCGCACGACAGGACGCCCGGGAATACTATGCGGAGGATCTGCCGACATCGATGAAGCAGGAAGCCAGGCTCTTCTTCCGGCATCTGCTTGAGACGGATGGTCCCGTCGAGGCGTTCCTCGATTGCAACTTCACCTTCGTCGACAAGAAATTGGCGCGGCTCTACAAGTTGCCCGAGGGCGACAGCCTGCGGCTCGCGGATGGCTTCCATAAGGTATCACTCGCAGAGAAGTCGGATCGCGGTGGTCTGCTGGGAATGGCTGCGGTGCTGACCGCCAGCGCCAATGGTGTCGAGACCTCACCAGTCACCCGTGGTGTCTGGGTGTCGGAGAGCATCCTTGGCATCAGCCCCCCGCCTCCTCCCCCTACCGTGCCAGCGATTGACGCCAACGTGTCGGGTTCGGCGACCATCCGTGAGAAACTGGCGCGCCACAGCCAGGACACGAGTTGCAACACCTGCCACCGGAAAATCGATCCGCTCGGTTTTGGCCTGGAGCGTTTTGATCCGATCGGTCGGTATCGATCCCAGTATCCCAAGAACCAAGGAGGGGTGAAGATCGACGCGTCGGGACGCTTTCCCTCAGGCGAACGCTATGCTGATTTCACCGAGTTCAAGCAGGCACTGGTCCATCGCTACCGGGAGCGATTTGTCCGCACGCTGGTCGAGCAGTTTCTAACCTACGCAACGGGCCGGCGGATGGAGCGGGCAGATCAATTTGAGATCGATGCGATCGTAGAGCGTACACAGCAGCAAGGCGCCGGCCTGCGCTCGCTCGTGGTGGCAGCCCTGACAAGCGAGGTTTTTCGCCGCCCATGACTCGCTGCAACGATATCACCATGGATGCTAGAGAGTCTGCCGAATTACCGTGACACCCATGGTTGACCCTGTTGAAGTCGAGGCAGTCGTGAAGCGGTATGGGACTGCTGTCGCACTTGCTGGCGTCACTCTGCGGGTCGGACGAGGAGAGATTTTTGGCCTGCTTGGGCAAAACGGTGCCGGCAAGACGACGCTCGTGAAGATTCTCCTCGGGATGGTGGCTCCCACAGCGGGTACCGCCCGGCTCCTGGGTATCCCCGTTGGTGCCCCCTCGGCTCGTCGTGCCGTCGGATACCTGCCCGAAGACCACCGTCTACCCGAGTACCATACAGCCGCATCGCTTCTCGACTGCTATGGAGGGCTGCAGGGAATGCCACGATCGTGGCGGCGGCAGCGGGCTGCGGAACTGATCGAAATGATCGGCTTGGGGCAGGCTCACCGCCTCAAGGTACGGAACTTTTCCAAAGGAATGAAGCAGCGGCTGGGGCTCGCTCAGGCGCTTCTTCACAGGCCTGACGTGCTGTTTCTTGACGAGCCAACCGACGGCGTCGATCCGATCGGTCGTAAGCAGATCAGGGATTTGCTGTTGGCGGAGCGCGCGCGGGGCGTGACGATCTTTATCAACAGCCACCTGCTTGGTGAGGTCGAGCAACTCTGCGACCGCGTGGCGATCCTGCGTAAGGGAAAAGTTGTACGGTCCGGCAGCGTCGTCGAGCTTACGCACAGGCAGCATACGTGGTTGGTGGGCTTCGATCGTCCCGTGCCGGAGTCTTCAACGTGGGCTTCGGCCCATCTGGACCCTCCCGACCGAGATGGAATCTCCCGAGTCCATCTCGCGGACGAAGCGGCCCTTGATCTCTTCTTGGCAGAGGCCACCGGGCGTGGATTTGCGATTCGCCATCTCCAAAAGGAACGGGGCACGCTGGAGGACTTGTATCTCGAATGTGCCACCGTTCCACACGGCCCGCATGTCGCCTCTTCGGTGAGGTGCGGATGATCGGGTGGATGCGGAGTTTCGCGGCCCTCCTTCACGACACATGGCTCGAGTTCATCGACGCCAAAAGCCTGTGGCTTGTGCTCCTGACAATCGCGGTGCTCTTCGGCGTCGCACTAACGATTCATGGAGAGCCACTGGCGGCGGGAAGAACCTATCTCGATCTTGCCGCACGCTCACTGTCGGCTGACACGAATGATCTTGACCCGGCTGAGGTGTCACTCCACACGATCACCACCCGGCTGGACGGATCGATCTCGTGGATTCAGTCGGCGGAACCGATCAGCCTTGTGATGCAGCCTGCCGATGGCCAGCCTCAGGACGGCCCAAAAACATCATGGCGTGTGACATTGGTGCGCAACACGCTACCAGTGGTCGGCAAGATGGCTGACACCAACTCGATTGCAACCCGTTTCGGCCGGGTCGCTGACGGGGAGTTGTGGAGAGTTCATGCGATCCGTGAAACGACAGCACCGCTGGCAGCACGCCTAGGTAGCCAGCGGTGGGAGATGGTTGTCAACCCGGGGCGCGATCTGATGATTCTCTGGCCGCACCGGATGACGCTTTTTGGCGACGCCTTGGAACTCACTCCACCGCAGGGAGCACCGCTCGGGCTGGAGGTGTTCATTCTCCAAAAATTGCTGGCAACGGGTTTGGGGGGAACGGCCCTGTTGCTTGTCAGTGTGGTCATCACGGCGAGCTTCGTGCCGACCATGATCCGCAAGGGCACGCTCGAACTTCTGCTGGCCCGGCCGGTACACCGCTGGCAGTTGATTCTCGGCAAGTTCATCGCAGCCATTTTGTTTGTAGCGGGGATGCTCGGCCTGCTGGTGGGAGCCACCTGGGTCGTGACGGGTATCGTCTCAGGCCTGTGGGCCCCTGGTATCCTGCTAGCGGTGGTGAGCCTGCTTCTCTTTTACGGACTGCTCCTGTCAGTCAGCATCTTTGCCGGCACTCTCACTCGCAGTGCGCCTGCCGCGATGCTCATAGCGGTGGCGTATTGGGCAGTGCTTTTTGTGGTAGGCATCTTGCACGCGCAGGTTGTCGCGAGCCATGTCCGAGAGGATCTGACAGGAAGGCCCCGTCCGCTGACCGTCGCTGACGCACTGCGCGGCCGGAGTGAGCCTCGCGCTCCGCTGGAGCCACAGAAGCGACCTTTCCATCGAACGGCTGCCGGACGGATCGTGGAGGCAACGTATCGGGTACTGCCCCATAGTTCAGACCTTGATGCCATGGTTGACCGCCAATTGATGCGGGGCTTTTCGGTTGGTGGCCGGATGCGACAGGTCCTCGAGAGTGGCGAGTTCTCCTGGCTCGGTGGCGTGGGGCTTACGGTGGCCCATGCGACGGCCTTCCTTGTGGCCGCCTGCGTGATTTTTGGCTCTCGTGATCCGTAAGAGGCAGCGCCTCTCGGGCGGGGGCATCAACGATTTCGTTCCACTACCCCCGGCGGGATTCGAACCCACGACCTTCGGTTTAGGAAACCGACGCTCTATCCAACTGAGCTACGGGGGCATATGCCGGACCGCGACGAGCCACTGAAAAGGAGTGCCTCATCTCTGAGAAATGAAAGCATACGCGCTCAACCGGCAGCCAGGGTACCCCCGGCCCATACCGCCGGTCGCAGCGGTCCTGCCGGCCGACGATGCCGGTTGTAGCGAGGGCGTCGGGCTGTTGAACGCACCGCAGCCGCGGCCCCCACGCGGGCGACTGCGTTTCACCCCGACGACCTGCTAGAGTTCCCGCATGAGCCAGCCTGAGCCCGTGGACCATCCCCTTTCCATCTGGATCGTCAACCCACTCGACGACATTCCCGGCGAACGCCTGCCCCCCCAACGGGTCTGGTCGCTCGCCCGCCTCCTCGCCTCCCGCGGTCACGATGTGACGTGGTGGACGGCCACTTGGAGCCATCGCCGGAAGCTCATTCGCTCCGTGCCACTGGGCATCAGAGATGATGAGGGCTTCACCGTGCGACTGGTGGCCGTGCGGCCTTACGAACGAGACATGTCGCTGGCTCGCTTCGCCAGCCATCGCGACTTCGGCCGTACCTTCGAACGACTTGCTAACGAGTCGGTCGCCGCCGGCCAACTCAAACGCCCCGACATCATCCTCGCCAGCCTGCCTCCGCTTGACGGTGCTGAAGCAGCCGCCCGTCTCGCCACCCGCCTTGACGCCGAGTTTGTCGTCGATGTTGGGAATGTCTGGCCCGACTCACTCGAGCCCTCTATTCCTGGCCCTGCGCTCCTGCGGCCCCTTATGCGGCGGCTGTTCCTCGGGAGCATGGCCCGCCGCCGCGATTGGATACTCACAGCCGCCGACGCCGTTGCGGCTAGTTCGCTGGATTGCCTCCGCGGCTGCGCAGCTTCTGTCCGAGCCGATGTGCCCGCGCATGTTGCAGTCCTCGGCGGCTACCCACAGCAATTTCCACCGCCGCCGCGGATCATCGATCATGTACCCACCGCCGCGGGCATGCTGCCTGTGCATGCGGAAGCCGATGCGGCGGCCCAGCCCCTCGCCTGCGTCCATGCGGGCCAGCTTGGCCTCGATGAAGATGTCGACACACTCATCGCGGCCTCGCGACAACTTTCAGCCGCGGGCATTCATGCGACGATCCACATTGCCGGCCAGGGCAAGCACGAAGCCACCCTCCGGAACGCCGCCGCCGCGAAGGGATCCTGCCGAATCGTGGCGAATGGCCTCCTCGAACGGCAGGCCTACGTCGACCTTCTCGCCCGGTGCGACGTGGGGCTTGTGCTCACCAAGCCGGAGTCGGTGAGAGCGATCCCCGCAGAAGTCTTTGACTACGCGGCCGCTGGCCTGGCCCTCGTGAGCGGCCTGCCGGGGGAACTCGATCAGCACATCAAGGAGACTGGAGCCGGACTGTCTTATACTTGTGGCGACCCATCATCGCTCACCCGGGCAATCCGCACGCTCGCCGAGGATCGGTCGCGGCTGGCGATCTGTCGGCAGGCTGCCCGTCACCTGGCGGAGACGGTGTTTGATCGTGAGAAGACCATAGCCGCCTATGCGGACTGGCTGCAGGGGCTACAGCTCGGCGAGGCAGCCGATGCGGGATGATGCGTTGACGACATGACGGGCTAAAGCCCGTCCTCCTTTCATGCGATGCGTTGTGACCGGAGTGAGCGGATTCGTTGGCCGGTATTTGCTGCGCCGACTGGCAGACCACGGTCCGCCGTGCCTCAAGGGAGATGGCAGCGTCCGGAAGTCAGTTGTGTCGGTGGGCAATGTGACGGCTCTGTTGGATTCGTCGCGTGCTGGGAACGACAACCAGGCGGCATGATCTTCACGGTGACTGACCCAGCCACGTTGTCACTTCGAGAACTCGCGATGCTGATTGCCGATCTTGCGGGGAGTCCAGCACCGCGAAGTATGCCACGGTTTCTGGCGGGATGCGCTGCAGCGCTGGGGGACCTAATCCCCGGGATCACCGGCCGCGAGATGCCGCTCACCACGGCCCGGCTGCGTACACTCGACGAGGAGAGTGTGTTTTCATCTGGTGACCTCGTGGCGGCTGGATTTCGGCACCCGCAGACCACGCAGGATGGGCTGGAGGAGTTGGTCGCCTCGCTCACTCCGGTCCGTTCGTGATCAGGGCGGGCCACCATGAGCAGAGATACCAGGCTCGCGGCGTTGTCCACTCTGCCACGGCCTCGAGGATTGTCACCTGCCGCGCTCCCGGACCAGTGCCGCCGAGCAATTCGGCGAGCAGCCCCTTTGGCTTGGTGTATTTCACGACCCGGGCCGAGTCTTTCGTAAGCCCCGCCAGTTTCACCGCGCGATCGACTGCGTCTTCGATGAAGCCGATTCGGTCGACGAGCCCCGCTTCCTTCGCCTGCTCGGCCGTGAAGACCTGTCCGGTCGTAACCGCCGCCAGTTTGTCATCATCCAGTTTGGGCCGGCCCTGTTTCACGATTGCCTTGAACCGTGTGAACATCTCGTCAACCAACGACTGCAGGATCTTCCGCTCCCGCTCCTCCAGTTCCGGCGTGCGGTCCTTGGTGGGGCTGAGCATCTCTTTCAGCGGACCACTGGTAATCGAGTCATCTTCGACATCAAACTTCTTCATGAGTTTCGAGAGGTCGAAATGGGGGATGATCACGCCGATCGATCCTGTCAGTGTGGCTGGCTCGGCGAAGATCACGTCATCGCGGCCGCCATTGGCCATCGCAATGTAGTAGCCGCCACTGGCCGCGATCCCTCCCATACTCACCACAACCGGGAGGTCGCGGGCCTTGGCAAGTTCACTGATGCGGTAGTGAATTTCATCGCTGCCGCTCACCGTACCTCCCGGCGAATCGATCCGCAGCACGATCGCCTGAACCTCGTCATCGTCAGCGATCTGATCGATCTGCCAGCGGGCAAAGCCGCTTCCCCCCATGATCGGGCCTGAGATATCAACCACCGCGACCTTCTGCGAAGCGGTCTTGGAAAGTGAGGGGTACTGCTCGACAACCTTCGTGCCCTTCTGGAAATACTGTGCATTAGCGCCGGCGCTTGCGAGGGCTGAGAGCACCGCGAAGCCGGTGATGAGCCACGCCACTCTGGTGCCCCAGCGGCTCCAGAGTGAGCCGTGCTCGAGGATGACGCGGGTGGGTGGCTGCGGCGATTCGGATTGCATCGAAAAAACCTCCTGGATCGTAAGTCCCTATTCTATGCCCTTGGGAGGCGAAGTGTCACTTCCACCGATCAAGAGCGCGGTGGCAGTTTTCGCGGCGGCCCGTTACCTTTGCGGCAACAGCCAGAGGTGGCGGCTGAAGACTGGAGACTGTTCGAGAGGAGCGTGACGGCGTGTTTGTGTGTGTCAGTACCGAATGTTTCCCCGACCTGTCCCTCGACAAGGCTATGGAGCGACTCGCAGAGCTCGAGTTCACTGCCGTGGAGCTTGATGTGCACGAGCAGGGAGGGCATCTTCAGCCGGCCCAGGTAGCAGCCGACCCCGAGGCGGCCATTGCCGCCTGCAGTGACCTGCAGCGGTTGCGGCCCGTCGCTGTTTCATTTTCAGCCGCGGATTCTCCCTCCTATTACGACCACTTTGCCGCCACCTGCCGGCTGGCCAAATCGCTCGGTGTGGTGACGATGGTGGTCGACGCCTCCGAACTCGGCACCCCCTTCAACGGTGAAATCGAACGACTGCGAAAACTGGTGGCCATTGCCCATGACCTCGGTGGCGTGGTGGCTGTGAAGACGATGGCCGATCGAATGACGCAGGACGCAGAGACAACCGCCTCATTGTGCCGTAATGTGCCCGGGCTCGGTGTGACGCTCGATCCGAGTCAGTTCATCTTCGGCCACAAAAAACAGGCCTCTTGGGAACCGATCATCAAATATGTGGCCCATGTGCACCTGCGGGATACAAAGCCCGATGTAGAACAGGTGCGGATTGGGCAGGGAACCGTTGAATACGGCAAGCTCGTAAGCCAGCTGCAGCGGGTCGGGTATACACGAGCCTTGTGTGCCCACATGCCGCCATTGGAAAATGTCGATCAGGTGGGCGAGCTCCGGAAAATGCGGCTGCTGCTCGAGAGCTTACTGTAGGCCGGCAATTACTGTCGCACCGTCCCAGAAGCCTCGGCCCGGATAGCGAGTTCCGAATAGTTTTGTGCCTTCTCGTCGTCGCCCTGCTCGGCATACATCGTCGCCAGATTGCCGTAGGCCACTGCCAATGACTGCTCGTTGAGCATTTGTTGCCGCACGGCCTCCAGCATCAGGTCGATCCCCTTGCGATTGATCGCGACCGCGTCGTCACGACGGTCGACCTGCCAGTAGGTGATCGCCATGCTGACGAGCGACTCCCCGAGTTGCCCCAATTCACCATCGCGGGCGAAGGCGGGATTGTCTTCCCAAAGCGGCAGCGCCTTGTCAAACCAACTGACCGCCGTGGCGTGGTCGCCCTTCTGCAGGCTGTAGAGAATGCCGATGCGAAACAGCAGGTCGCCGAGGTTCTTGCGTTCGGTTGCGGTGAGTTGACGAAACTCGGCGCCCCGCTCAAGGTAGGCGGCGGTAAGCGTCGTGTTTTCAAGCATGTCGGCGGCATCACCCCGCTTCTGCGTGGCCACCAACGCGTCGGAGAGGCCTTCACCAATCTCCCAGTCGATCTGGCGGCGTCGCCACGGATCGGTCGTGATGCTATCCAGCTTGGCCCGTACCTGAAGCAATCGCTTCACCCAGGGAAGCGGGTCAAAGGACTCTGTCGATCCTGCCGCCACGGCCAGCGCGCCCCGGCAGAGTTGGAGTTCGAGGGCATGCTGCTCAAGCTCTTCTTCAACGGGAGCCTCATTCACGATCGTCTCACTGCGGGAGATCCATTTCGGTATGACGCGGGCCTTCTGCTGCCATGTGCCCTTGGCGATCGCCAGTGCGGTGCCGAGGTGGGCATCGAGCAGCACATCGCGGGCCGCCTTTTGGGCTGACTCGGATCCGGCCGCGAGCAACGGGCTTGATGTCTTCATTGCATTGGAAAAGTGTTCAACGGCTTTCTGATAGTCGGGCTCGGCTGATCCGAGTTGAATGCGGCCAAGCATTCGCTCCGCCTGAGCGACGACGAGCGGTGACGTATTAGGCTTCTGCCGCACGCCTTCCACCTGCAGCCGGGCGGCAGCTGTCTGCTCAAGTGCTGTCAGCACGCTGGCATGCTTGAGCCGTGTCCAGATGTCGTCGGGATCAACAGCCTCAGCCCGCTGGGCGAGCGCAAGGGCCTCATGCCACTTGCCCTGCTCGCACCGCAGTGCCAGAAGGAGCCGCAGCGCTCGGAGATGCTGGGGATCAATCTCGATCGCGTATTGCAAGTCGGCTGTTGCGAAGGCGGTGTTGATCTCGAGTTCTCGCTCAGCGCGGAGTACGAATGACTCGGGATCGAGGGGCTCAAGGATCACTGCCTGAGCTGTTTGAGTACCCGGCTGAAGACTGAAGATTACACCCCGCTCAGGGTAGACCTCACCGATCGAGATACCCTGCTCGTCGAGTACAGAGACGGTACGGATATCGGTGATCTCCAACTGCGTGGCGAGTTCACGAACACTGGTGGGCTCTGCGAGTTTGATCAAGATTGAACCCACGGCCTCACCGTCGAGAATCACCTCAACCCGTTCGAAAGGTTCAACCTTCCAAAAGAGGCCGGTCGTACCGTCGTCACGGGCAAAGGATTCACCCTTGCCCCATGACGACTCCACTTCGTCCCGAGTGGTCTTGCCCGGGAAGACGCCGCGGAAGCTGGCCGGATCGATCGCGAGCGTGGGCGTGTGGTCGGGCGACTCGGCTACCGGAGCAACGAGCGGAGGTTCGGCCAGCGCCGGTGCCGCTGCTGCCGCATCGGTGGCGGTGGTGTCGGTAGCCTCCGGTGGCTGTAGCTCAGCGGGCGGACCTGTGGCCGGCGGCTCAGGCGTGTCATTCTTTACGGGAGCAGCAGCTGCTGTGTCGGCGGCGCTGGCCTGAGGCTTCGTTGCCATCGGCTCAGACTGCGATTTTGGTTCACTGTGGAGGCCTGTCTCCGACTGCTGAGCGGGGCCAGGCTCCGCGGCCACAAGCATGGCGGGTGGGTCATCCTTAGCTTCCGACGCATTTGTTTGCTGAGCCTCTGGCTGGGGCACCGCTGGCGTGATTTCAGCCTGCTCGGCCCATGACGCGATCGGGGCCTGCTCCCGCTGCCGCGCAGCCTGTGGCTCGGTCTTGACGAGTTGCTCCGGCGTCGTGGTCTCTGCGGCTGGCGCCGTTGACTCACTTAACGCGGCAGCATCCGTTGACTCGGTTGGCTGTCCTTGATCTGGATACTTCGAGACGTTCGGCGTGGCTTGGTCTGGCTTGGGCTCAGGGCTTGCTGTGACTTCAAGGGGTGCCGATTCAGACGCGGCATCGATCGCGACGGGATCACTCGTTGGCTCGGTTTCAGTATCCGGTTCCTTCTCTGTCTGTAGAACGCTCGCTTCCGGGCCGAGGTTTTCCTGAGACTCGGCCGGTGCCGTGGCAGCCGTTTCATTGGGCTTGGGGCCAGCCGATTCGCCTGGCACGAGATCCGTCCAGCCGGCCGTCAGCAGGGCATGGGCATCGACGGTGGACGTATCGCGGGAGCGGACCAGTGCGCGGCCCGGCTTGCCTTCGGCCGACGCGGGAGGCGTGTCAGGAATTGCCAACTCAACAGCCGATGGAGAGCCGCTTGTCTCGACCGGCACAGCCTCCGGATCAGCCGCCAACGCTGCCGGCGCTGCGGGGGCGACGGGCGCAGCCTCCGATGCTGGAGGTTCAATAACCGGCTGCGGGTGGGTAGCAGTACGATCGCGATAGGACTCCAGCCAGCGGGGCTGACGCAACGGCTGCGAAGCCCCCGAGACCGCCCGTGAATCCTTGGCGACCGGAGCCCGTGAGCATCCGATGAGGCCGGCTCCGATCACGGCTCCCTGCAGAATGGTGCCAACCATTACGACATTGAAATACCGCTGCATGGCCACGACAGGTTCTCCTTGCATCTGCGAATATCGGCGGCAGTCGCATGCGGCCTACCCCGAGATGGAGCGGGACACTACGCTTCCTCGGCGGCCTGATCCAGACCAAATTCAGCCCAATTCTCCGAGCCCTGTGGCTTGCCCAGATTTTCAGGTGGCAACACGCATCAGGCAGGCTTTCCGCTACTGGGGCGACAACGCCAATGCAGCAACCGAGTGACTCAAACAAGCGGGTGATCGTGGTTGGGGGGGGGCTCGCCGGACTGGCCGCCGCCGAGGAACTCCTGCGTTGTGCCAGTGGGCTGTGCGAGGTCACGATCGTGGAGGCCAGCGCGCGGCCCGGGGGCGT
>JAYQOK010000132.1:0-10698 GCA_038144795.1 Candidatus Kuenenia sp.
ATTGGTGTTGACGGATCCCAGGCCTCACTCGACGCCGTGCGGCTCGCCGCACGGCTCATTGATCCTGCCCGCGACCAGGTGGCAATCTACTTTTCGCCGATGGAGTTGGAACGCCGGCTCTTCGGCAAGAGCCGCAAGATTATCGACGGTGCCGCTGCGGCCCTCTTCGAGGAAGCGTGCGGTCTGCTGCCGAGCGGGCTCGCTCAGGAGCCAGAACTGATCTGCTCCTCAAAACTGGCCGCTGTCGGCATTCTTGAGTCAGGCTCGGGCTGGAAGGCCAATCTCATCGTTGTCGGCGCCCGCGGCCACGGCTCAATCGAACGGCTCCTGCTCGGCAGCGTGTCGCGAGCGGTGGTACATGGCGCCCACCTACCGGTGCTCGTCGTCCGCACGCCGCCAACGGATGGCGCAGGCCTCAAGGTGCTGGCCTGCCATCATCCAGCAAGCGCCATGGCCCTCACGAAGACAGCCGGCAGCCTCCACTGGCCCATCGAAACCGATGCCAATGTGATCGGCGTAACCGAATCAATGCTGGCCGGGCCATTACCCTCTTGGCTTGAAAATCGCGTGCGGGATCCGGACACCGCGGCCATCGCCGCTGCCTGGAAGCAAGAACACAACGATGAAGTGGCGTCGCTCGGCGACCAACTCGCCGCCTTTCAGCAGCACTTGCCCAAGGTGTTTCGCGGCCACGCCCCGATTGTGGCTGAGGGCAATCCAGGCGACAAGATTCTCGAGCGAGCCAAGCAGGACGGCATCGACATGATCATCACCGGTCGCACCCCCACGGATCCGCTCACCCGCTGGCTGCTGGGCAGCACCTCAGAGGCCGTGCTTACGCACGCCCACGCCAGTGTGCTCGTCGTGCCAGTGGAGAAGTAGGGGGGACCTCAGTCCAGCGTATGCTTACCACCACCAGCGATCTGCGGGCAGTTTCACGGCAGCGTGGGCCTTCGCCACGTCGCCTTTTTCATCCATCAGCAGGTTTGGCGGCTCAACCGCCGTCGCAGCCTGGATCGTCACACCACCGCCGATGGGTGTGATCAGACGTGGCCCACGCCAGACAGCATTGATCGCTGTCTCCACCTGAGTGATCGGTTGCAGCGTCTCGATCGGAAAGACAGCCTCGTCGCGCAGCATTTCTGCACCCCAGCCCGCCTTCCCATAACCATCAAACTCCTGAAGCCATGCCGCCAGCACCGTGAGGTCGATCAGCGACCGCAACTGTGCATAGACCGGGCTCCGAGCGGCGATCTCGGGGTATTTTTTTGTGAAGGCGGTGGTAAATAGTTTACTCGCTTGATTGGCGCGGTCAGCCGACATCCGCCGGCCGTCGGAAAGGACAACCTCATCTGCCCCAACTAGTTTCACGCCCTGACCCACCAGTTCAATCGCCAGATCGTCTTCACTCACTCGCACGCACTGGTAGTCGGGCACGAAATACCACCGCTGCAGCGCGTTGGCGGCCACCGACTGTGAACTTGCCAGTTGCACCCAGGTACTCATCTTCACCGGCGGCGGCTCCAGCCCGATTCCAATCAATTTCATACGATAATCGGCTTCAACCATCACCTGTGCGAAGTGGGTTGCTGGTGAGACACCGTTGACCCGCACCGTTTGCATACCCAGCGCCTGCTGCATACCGCTTACCAGCCCGATCACATCGCTCCTCGGATTGACACGTCCCACCCGACGCATGAAGTCCTGCAAGGCTGCAAGACCTTCTCGCGTCGGATCAATCGAGCAGCCAATGGCGTGGTGCGACGGCTGCCCCGGAGCAAAACACCGTATTGCGGCTGCCAGATCTTCGAGCAACAACGTTGGGGCTCCCGTCTCCACGCCCACAGTGCGTCCGGTAACGTCCATCATCCATGGCTCGGCCGGCCCGGCAATCACGATCTCACCCGGCTCGGTATCAGTGCCCGGATACACAAACACATATTGCACCTTCGTGAGGCCGGCGAGCTTTTGCATTTCATCGGGGATACCATGGCCGGCAGCCGCGGCTGCGACCTCTCGCTCAAGTCGTGACAGAGCGACGTGTCTGACTGGGACACGACTCCGGAGATCACCGTCGAGGCCGATTACCGCTTCACGGCGCCGACCTGCGAGCAACGGGTCGGCCACGATGAGTGTTCGCAGAACACCCTGGGCGTCGATCGCAATGCCGCCGACGGCCTGTCCACCACCGCCGCCGCCTTGCCCGCCGCCGCCTTGCCCGCCGCCGCCTTGCCCGCCGCCGCCTTGCCCGCCGCCGCCCAGTCCTCCACCACCTTGCCCACCGCCACCCATTCCTCCGCCGCCCTGCCCACCGCCACCGAATTGCGCATGCGCGATACCGCCCGAGAGGACACCACAAACAACGGCGACCGCTATGGCCGCAGTGATGGCTCGTAGAGTGTTCGTGTGAAACATCGTCTTCATGGCAAAATTCATCCCGCCAGCCCGTTTTCCCGCAGTCGGGATATCGACCTGAATGGGCCCGTGACTCAACGACGTATGGAAAGTGACGATTATGCGGGTCAATCACCCGCGATGCCGACTATGACGCGTAGGCAGACCGGCGGACGGACTCTCCTTCCCTGTTCTTCCGTTTGCCCATGCCGGCGAGTGCAACTCGCAGACAACCAGGGCCCAATAACTCCACCAAATCGGCATGCAAGGCCCGCGACCAGCCCACCTTGTTCCCGTCGACCTCCATCAATACGCGACGGCCATCGGCCAATTCCAGTACAAGCCGCACCGGCGTTGCCCCAGCATGCCGCCGAAAGAGGTCGGCCAACTGATCGAGCGTGGTCGTATCGTGACGGGAATCAAGCAATTTTACCGTCAGGCTCTTCACCGGATGGCTCCATGCTTCCGCAATCGGCACGAGATCATTGACAACGAGATTGGTTTCGTCACTACCGGTTCGTCGATCGATCGATCCCCTCACCACCACGACTGCGTCAGGCTGGATCCAGTCGCCCAGCCGAGCATATTCCTCAGGCCAACAGATCGTGCGGACCAAACCATCAATATCTTCGAGATCAAACATCGCGTAGCGGGTGTGGTTGGACCCCGACCGCGCCTGCTTTGTATTGGAGAGCTTCAACGCTGCAATGAGCCCACCGATCACGACCGAACCCTTCGCCGGCACAGCAGCCAGCCCCGCTGCGCCATGTGTACAGATTGTCTCGAGGAGATCGGCATACTCCGCCAGCGGATGGCTATGGACGTAGTAGCCGAGCACCTCCTTTTCCTTTGACCGCATGTCGAGGTCGGAAAGCGATGGCACATCTGGCAACACACTCGACGGCTGTTGTTCCATCACTTCCGGCACAGTTTCGAAGGCGTCGAAGAGGTTTTTCTGGCCGCTTTTCCGATCGGCTACCCGGGCAGCGCCGACTGACATCGCTCGCTCAATGCCGGCCAAGATCGCCCCTCGATGCCCCTGTGGCCCGGCGAGTGAATCAAGCGCACCGGCCTTCGCGAGGCTTTCCATCGCGGTCTTGTTGACCAACGACGGATCGACACGGCCACACAGATCATAGAGATCACGAAACGGTCCAGCCGCTACCCGCTCCGCCACGATCAATGTCGCGGCCTGCTCACCACAGCCCTTGATGGCGGAGAGGCCGAAAAGAATCCGGCCATCGGCGACGGTGAAGTCGACGCCGGAGGCGTTCACATCGGGCGCCGCCACCTCGATCCCCATCCGCTTGCAATCCTCAATGTGCTCAACAAGCGCATCCTTCTTTTTAAAGTTCCGGCCGGGAATATCGCCCGATAAGAGCGCGGCCATAAACTCGGTCGGGTGATGTGTCTTGAGGTAGGCCGTCTGGAAGGCAAGTAACGCGTAGGCAGTGGAGTGGCTCTTATTGAAACCATAGCCGGCAAACTTCTCGATCAGGCTGAACATGTCGGCCGCCTCCGACTTCGACAGCCCCTGGGCCTGAGCCCCGGCCATGAATTGCTCCCGAAAAGCGGCGATGGTTTCGAGCTTCTTCTTGCTGATTGCCTTGATGCACGTGTATGCCTTGGAAAGCTCGATACCGCCGAGCCGCTCAAGAATTCGCATCACCTGCTCTTGGTAGACCATCACGCCGTGGGTCTCGGCGAGCACGTCTTCCATCACCGGATGGAGAAACTCGGCCCGCTTGCGGCCGTGCTTCACGTTGACGTATTCATCGACCATGCCGCCTTCGAGCGGGCCTGGCCTGTAGAGAGCGTTGACGGCCACGATATCGAGGAAGTGGTCAGGCTTCATCCGCTGCAGCAGGTCACGGATGCCACCGCTTTCGAGTTGGAAGATTCCCTTTGTCTCGCCACGGCAGAGCGTGGCAAACGTCTCTTTGTCGTCGAGCGGAAAGGCGAACGGATCCAAACGCTGTTGCCGCGTGCTGAAGATGATGTCGAGCGTCTTGGCGACGACGGTGAGATACCGCAGGCCAAGGAAGTCCATCTTCATGAGCCCCGCCCGCTCGACGTCGCCCATCGCCCACTGCGTGATCACTTCCTCTTTCCCCGTCACCCTCTGCAGCGGCACGTATTCCACGAGCGGCCGATCGGCAATCACCACGGCTGCGGCATGCGTACCAACATTCCGGGCGAGGCCCTCGATGCGGCCAGCCAGATCGACCAACTCGCTCACTTCAGGATCACTCTCGCAGGCGGCGGCCAACTGCGATCCCGGCGCCGTCGCCTCTTCCAGTGAGATCCCCAGTTGGTCGGGCACGAGTGCAACGATCTGATCGACCCGTGGCACCGGCAGGCCAAGGGCGCGGCCAACGTCGCGAATCGCGGCTCGGGCGGCCAACGTGCCAAACGTACCGATCTGGGCAACGTTAGCCTCGCCATACTTCTGCTTCACATAGTCGATCACCTCCCCCCGCCGCTCCTTGCAGAAGTCGATATCGATGTCAGGCGCTTCCAGTCGGTTAACGTCGAGAAACCGCTCAAAGAGCAGGTCGTATTCGAGCGGGCAGACATGGGAGAGATAGAGCGCATATGCGACCAGGGCGCCCACGCCCGAGCCTCTCGCCGCCGCCGGAATGCCCTGCTCGCGGGCATGCCGGACAAAATCCCAGACGATGAGAAAGTAGCTGGCAAACCCGAGCGTGTTGATCACACCGAGTTCTCGATCGAGCCGATCCATGACGTCGGTATGCAACTCACTCCCGATCACGCCATCCACCCACCGCTTCGGCTCGGTGCGATACCGCTCTCGCAGGCCTTCCAGGCACAGCCGTCGTAGTTCATCAGCTGCGGTTTGTCCCGCCGGCACGTCGAACCCAGGGAAATGCCGTTTGCCAAGATCGAGGTCGATCGCCACTGTGTCGGCAATCTCTTGACTGCGGGCCACGGCTGCACTGATCGTGGTGCGGTCAAGGCCGCTGAAAGCAGCATGCATCTCAGCCGGGCTCTTGAGGTAGAACTCGCTCGAGTCCATCTTCATGCGGCTGGCGTCGTTGCGAAACCGGCCGGTGTTCACGCACAGCAGGATGTCTTGGGCCTCGGCGTCTTCACGGTTGACATAGTGGCAATCACAGGTGGCCACCGGTGGCACGCCCATCTCCTGCGAGAGTTCAAGGGCCACATCGGTGATCTGCCGCTGCAGGTCGAGGCCGTTGTCTTGAATCTCGATGAAGTAGCG
This sequence comes from Candidatus Kuenenia sp., assembly GCA_038144795.1. Lineage (GTDB taxonomy): Bacteria > Planctomycetota > Planctomycetia > Pirellulales > UBA1268 > CACORA01. The sequence goes on from JAYQOK010000132.1 coordinate 5,636, forward strand.
ATCGTCAAACGTCTTCCGAAACCAGCCCACGATGTCACGGGACCGATCCAACGACTCCTGCTGCTCGCGGGAACTACCGATCAGTGACCGGCTGAACTCACTCGACAGGCAGCCGGAGAGGCAAATGATCCCCTCACTGTGAGCCGCGAGGATCTCGCGGTCGATCCGCGGTTTGAAATAAAACCCCTCCAGGTAGGCCTTCGTCGCCAGCTGCAGGAGATTAGCAAAGCCAACACGATCCTGAGCCAGCAGTGTGAGGTGAAAACTCGAATCCTTCTGATTACCGGCATCCTTCTGAAAGCGACTGCCGGGAGCGATGTAGGCTTCGTAGCCGATGACCGGATTGATGCCGGCTTTCTTCGCAGCGGAGTAAAACTCGAGAGCGCCGTGGAGATTGCCATGATCAGTGATGGCAAGGGCGCTCATGCCCAAATCGACCGTACGCTCAACAAGCCGATCGATGGTGCTTGCACCGTCGAGCAGGCTGTAGTGACTGTGGCAGTGGAGGTGGGCGAAGGGAAGCGTGCTCATCCGTGGGCCTCGCGAAGGAAGGCCGACAGTTTAACGCATGCCGTCGCGCGGTTCACTCACCTTTCGCAGCAACTCCGCCAGCGTGGCCTGAAGGTCAAGGACCGCCTGCCACGGGGCAAAGTCGATCTCCACCGATTCGCCACCGGGCCGCTTCATTGCCGACTCGGTGGCATCGCGGAGCACCCCCTGCACATAGTCAAGGAGTTCCGCGAGTTCGGCGGCCTGCGATGGCCCAAGGGGTGACGGGAGCGGCGGCGGCCCGGCAGGCAACAGCGGCATCCGCGCCTCACCGAGTTCCTCAATGACTTCAGAATCCCGATCGCGATCATCGCTGCTGATCCGCTCCAGGCGATCCCGCATCGCACGAGCCCGCTCCGCGTCGGCAGGCGGCAGGCGGCAGGCTATTTCAGCAATGCGGCGCTCGATGTCAGAGTGAGAGCCAATGAGCAGAACCGATCGGCCGAGAGCGATGATATCACCATCGCGGACGATCCGTACCTGGATCTCTTCGCCGTTCACTTTCGTGCCGTTCGTACTCTCGAGATCCGTAAGCACGATCTTGTCATTGTCGTACTGGAGCTTGAGGTGGTAGCGGCTGATCCGCTCATCATTCAACTGAATCGTGTTGCCTTCTTCACGGCCGATGGTCACGGGCGTGGCGATTCTGTCGTAGATCTTGCCGCGGTCGGCACCATGAAGCACGCGGAGGGTAATTTCAGCCATGGGATTTCTGCGGGGAAAATTCCTTGCCTCCTCTAGAATATCCGAATTTCCCAGTGCTGCCCGACCGGTGCTTGTCACCCCCCGCGCATGTCGGCCCTAAAATCGCTACGATCTATACCGAGTCGCGTCCGTAGCTCAATTGGATAGAGCATCGGTCTTCGGAACCGAGGGTTGCAGGTTCGAGTCCTGCCGGGCGTATTTGAATTGATGATCCAGCGGCGGAGCGAGGCCCGCAGGGATTGCGACGGCAGATAATCAGCCAGCAGGTTCGAATCCTGCCGGGCGTACTGGTGACGTGGGACCGATGCACGAAGCGGATGTTCCAGTTCGATACCGTCGTCATTCAGGTTTATCGGGTTGCAGAATTACTTTCGCACCGGCGGCTCGTCTGGCCGATACAACCGGAGGGATGCCCGCATGAAGCGTTCCACCGACATTCGGGTCACTGGCGTGGCCGTCTTCCTTCTGGACGTGAAGACCCGACTCCCGCTGAAATTCGGGAATCAGATTGTTGATTCCGTTACGGTCGCCCGCGTGGCGGTCGCTGTCGAAACAGCGGCCGGCCGCCGAGCAATCGGATGGGGTGAAACGCCACTGGCTGTGCAGTGGGGCTGGCCGTCGTCTTCCCCACTCTCACCACGATTGGCAGCGATGGTACACCTGACGCTCGACTGTAGCCGCCGCCTGCTCGACTCTGGCCTCTCAGGCCATCCCCTGGAAATCGGGCTTGCATTTCGGCGTGAGGCACTTTCCGCGTTGGCTGGTGGCGTCGCAGTGCCGAATCAACCGGAATCGCTCCCGGAACTGGCCTCGCTGATCTGCCTCAGCCCTCTTGACGTGGCGCTTCACGATGCGTTTGGCGTGGCCAACAACATCGACACCTACCGCAGCTACACGGCTGACTTTCTGACATGTGATCTGGCAGACCTCTTTGCCGAGCCTGCTCACATGGCCACCTTTCGCGGCCTCTATCCGGGTGATTTTCTCGAAGCCTCCCCAACGCGGCAACTGCGAGCCTGGCATCTGGTCGGCGGGCTTGATCCCTTAACGAGTGCCGATGCTCCGGAAAACGTGCCGACGGACGGTCATCCGGTCTTGCTCGCGGACTGGATCGCACGCGATGGCCTTGATGCCCTCAAGGTGAAGCTCCGCGGCGATGACCTCGAATGGGACATCGACCGGCTGTTGCGTGTGGCTGCCATCGGCCATGTCGGAGGCGTTCGTCATTACTGCGCCGACTTCAACTGCACGGTCACCGATGTGGGATACGTGCACGCAGCCCTCGATGCCATCGCCAGCCGCGATCCCCTCCTCGCCCGCCAACTCAGCTACGTTGAGCAGCCTTTTCCGTATGACCTCACAGCAAACCCGATCGATGTCAGTTCGCTGTCCTCACGGACACGACTCCTCCTCGACGAAAGCTGCCATGACTGGACGTTCGTGAAACGGGGCCATGAACTGGGCTGGAATGGTGTGGCACTCAAGACCTGCAAGACGCAATCCGGGGCCCTTCTGTCGCTGTGCTGGGCTAAGCATCACGGCCTGCATGTGATGGTGCAGGATCTCACGAATCCGATGCTGGCCATGATTCCCCACGCACGGCTGGCAGCCCATGCCGGTACCTTCGCTGGCGTGGAGACGAACGCATGTCAGTTCTATCCCGAAGCTTCAAGCTGGGAGGCGCGAGTACATCCGGGGCTGTATCGCCGGCGGGCCGGCTACATCGATTTGACGAGCCTGACTGGGCCCGGCTTCGGGCAACGGATAGCTGAGATCGGTCGACCACTGCCGGAGCCGACGCTCGTGATTGGTACCATCGATCAATGCGACTGGTGACTATCTGCGCAGTGGTGACGCGACGGCATCCCAAAGATCAACCGGCCCTCGAGCACATCCGACGATGGGGCAACCTGAGAAAGGGAGGCGAGAGGGTCGGCGAACGCTCAAGGACGCGGTGCGTATCCTCGCCCCGCGACAATCTGAGCGACCGTGAAGCGGTGACTTTTGCCGCTCTTGAGCCGGCGATACACGTAGGCTGGATCCGCTCTAGTCACCATGAAGCTGTCGCAGCCGGCCTGAGAGCCGCAGGATCAGTTGCACGCGCTCAAACTGGTCAAGCCAGTCAGACGTGACGGCCGCAATCAATGTATCGGCCGGGGGCACGACTCCGGTCGCGCAGCTCGAGCCCAACTGTGAGGAAGCAGCCGCGCGGTAGGCGGCGAGTGTCTTGTCTCCATAGAAAAGCACCGGATGCCAGTCTTCACTGAAAAACGCCACCGTGGGCACCCGTTGCCCTCCACACACCTGCAAATGGACCGCGATGTCAGGATGGGCGTCGCGGTCGAGAAACCGCACGTCGACCACCGGTGAAGCCGTAGCGAAGTGGTCGAAGATCGGGCATTGATTGACACAGTCGCCGCACCAGGCCCCAGCTAAAACCATCACCGGCATTCGCCGCACAAAACCTCCGAGCAACGTCTTCTGCTCCGGCGTGAGTGACACGCGAGCATGGAAAGCATCCCAACGCGCCCGCTGTTCAGCCGTGGCAAAACGATCAAGAAATTCACCGTAGCGAAGGGCGGCGTTGAAGGCGGTCTCCCAGGCCTCCCCAGTCGGCGGCATGCCCGCTCCGGGAACCGGCTGAACGGCAGGTTGAATCGTGTTGGTGATCGATGGCGTCGCATGCATGCTGGAATTCCTTGTCTCGTTCGGTGACTCGTGTCGGCGAAAGCATACCGTTTCACCAAGTTTCGCCACCCACCCACCTCACCTGGAACGTCCCTGTGCTGGAGAACTGGGCAAGAGCCAGGGACGGGTTTCCTTGCTTTCCCGTGGCGACAAGAGGCCTTGACCGGCCAAAAACCGATCCCTACTGTCCGCCTCGCCTGAAGGCTGAGGGGTTTGACTTAAACCCCACTCGAAGCGACGCGGCAGCACGGATGCAGCCGCCGCTTCGAGCAGGGCCCCAGGTGACAATCGAACAACTCGTTTCCGTCCAATCGCTCCCGGAAACGGTTCAGTTTCTCCGCCCCCCTGGGAACTGGACCGTTCCGGGGGCCTTTTTTGCGCCGTTTGGCTGCGTATTCTTTCGGCATGCCATCCACCCCGCCACCCGGTGCCGACAAGATCATCCGCTGGATCATGGTCGGGATCGTGGTCTGGGGGATCGCCCATGCCATCGGCGCGTGGACGCTCAACCACGATGCCCGCCGACCACTGGTTGTCCTCGCCTGCGTGGCCGCGTTTCTCGGCTTCTGGGCCGCGCTGTTGGCTGCCCGGCGTCGCCGCGTGAATAATTCCTCGCGGTAATCGCACAGGGGCGATACCACCCCGGGAGGCACCACAATGTCGATCGTTCTCGGTTCGAGTCTCGACAACGGCCTCGCCGTGCCCCCCAACGGGCAACCCGATATGGCCCGCGAGGAAAGCGTCACCAGCCTCTCGATCGGCCAGTATCTGATCCGCCGTCTGGCCGACTACGGCATCCGGCATGTCTTCGGCCTCCCTGGCGATTACGTCCTCTCGTTCTATTCGATGCTGGAGAAGAGCGCCCTCGATCTCGTTAATTGCACCCGCGAAGACTGTGCCGGCTTTGCCGCCGACGGCTACGCCCGCGTGCATGGCATGGGGGCCGTGTGTGTCACCTACAGCGTGGGTGGCCTCAGCCTTGCCAACTCGATCGCCGGAGCCTACGCCGAGAAGAGCCCCGTAGTGCTCATCTCCGGCGCACCCGGCCTCGGTGAACGGGCGAGCGACCCGCTGCTCCACAACCGCGTACGGGTATGGCAGACGCAGTTGGAGGTCTTCGA
>JAYQOK010000133.1:0-545 GCA_038144795.1 Candidatus Kuenenia sp.
TTCCGTCGTGCGCTTCGCCGCCGGGCGGATGGAGCTCGATGCCGCGCCCCAGGCGCTGGCCTTTTTGGCGGGGGCGGCCGCGAAGATGGGGTACGGAAAGCCAAGGTTTCCATCCTCTCCAACGCTCGCACCTCCAGGCGAGCCTGGTGTTGCGGGTTGCGTTTCACATGGAACACGGGTGCATGTCGCAGCTTTCAAGCCACACGCATTGACGCCGGAAGGGCAGAAGTCAGGCGAAACGTAAGATCCCTCGCAGGGGAGAGATGCCGCATTGGGGAGCCGGCAGTGAACCGCTCCGTCGTCCAGTATCGACGCGTCAGGTTCTGACAGGGAGACGCAGATACTCTTGATGCTGCACTCCCGAATAGGCGGAAGCTCGAGGAGCGTTAGGAACTTTCGAGCCTCAGGCGGAAGGAACCCGTCTTGGACGCGCAAGCGAGGAAGTTCCTCCGCGACAAGACTTCTGCCGTTCCGGCGGCAATGCGTGTAGCGTCACAAACGGGCTCCCGTGTGCTACGATCCTGACCTCAGACATACCATCAGCC
>JAYQOK010000133.1:555-10623 GCA_038144795.1 Candidatus Kuenenia sp.
AAGGACCACCATGCCTTCCGTCGCTCCGTTCCGCGGCCTCCGCTATGACCCCAAGCACGTCGGCAACCTGTCGCAGGTGATCGCCCCGCCTTATGACGTGATCGATGCCACCCTCCAAACGAAGCTCTACGAGCAGCACCCGGCCAATGTGATCCGGCTGGAACTCAACCGCGAGGAGCTGGGCGACACGGAGCAGTCCAATAAATACACGCGGGCCGCCAAATTTTTGAAGCAGTGGCGGGATGAGGGGGTGATCATGCAGGAGCCGGCGGCGGCCCTATATGTCTACCACCAGGAGTTCGAGGTCGAAGGGCAGAAGCATGTCCGCCGTGGCTTCATGGCCAGGGTGCGGGTGGAGCGGTTTGGCACCGGCAATATTCATCCCCACGAGGAGACGATGTCGGGGCCGAAGCAAGACCGGCTGCTGCTGACGCGGGCCTGCCAGGCCAACCTGAGCCAGGTGTTTGGGCTCTATCCCGACCCCGCAAACGAAGTGCAGGAGTTGCTCGAAAAGGCGGTGGCCGGGCAGCCGCCGGTGGAGGCCACCGACCATTTGAGCGTGAAGGGGATGATGTGGGCGGTGACCGACGAGGCGGTGGCGGCCAAGGTCGCCGGCCTCATGGGGCCCAAGCCGGTCTTTATCGCCGACGGTCATCACCGGTATGAGACGGCCTGCAATTACCGCGACGAGGTGGCCGAGGCGTGGGCAAAGTCGCATGGCGGTGAGCCGCTACCGGCCGACCATCCGGCCAACTTCGTGCTCATGATGCTCGTCGGCTTCACCGACCCGGGGCTGCTTGTCCTACCCACGCACCGGCTCTTCACGGAGCCGGCCGTGGCGACGGCCGCCGATCTGGCCGCCAAGCTGGGCGACTGCTTCAAGACGCGGACGATGTGGAAAGGGCCAGAGGCGGCCGAGCAGGTCTGGGCCGAGATCGAACTCGACGACCAGCAGGGCACGATCGGCCTATACACGGCCGGCGACCAGGCGTGGACGCTTGTCCGCATCACGCCTGAGGGCAAGGCCCGCATGGATCAAATAGCGGCCGAACACAGCCCGTCCTGGCGGGAGCTGGGTGTGTCAATCCTCCACCGTCTGATCATCGGCGACCTGCTCGGCGGCAAGCAGGTCCCGAATCCCAGCTACGTCCATCTGGTCCGCGAGGTCGTGGATGGGCTGGGCACCGGCAGGTATCCGCTGGCCGCCCTGGTCATGCCGGCGACAGTCGAGGACATTAAGAAGGTGAGCGAGACCGGCGAACGGATGCCGGCCAAGAGCACCTACTTCTACCCGAAGCTCGCCAGCGGCCTCGTCTTCAACCCGCTCGGGTAGTTCCACGTGGAACAGGCAAGCTGGCGCGGCTGCGCAAGGCTGGCGGTTTCGCGTGGAACCGTCGTGCGCCGGTCCGATTCGTGCCGATACACCGAAAGCACGTGTCATGCGCACGTGACCGATCGAAAGGGTTGTGCGCGTGGGTCGGATTTTGTGTGTGGCAAACCAGAAGGGAGGCGTCGGCAAGACCACGACCGCGTCGAACCTCGCGGCGGGACTGGCCCACGGTGGCATGCGTACGCTCCTTCTCGATCTCGATCCGCAGTGCAATGCCACGACCGGCTTCGGCATCACCCCGGCGGCCGTTCATCCGTTGGTGTCGGAGGCGCCGATTGCCGACTCCGTGATGGCCACCACGATTACAAACCTGTCGCTCCTCCCGGGGAGCCGGAGCGTCCGCGACGTGGAGCAGATCGCCGAGCAGGCCCGCAGTGGCTCGATGGTGCTCGAGCAGCACCTGGCCGGCGGCCTCAACGCCTGGGACTATTGCCTCATCGACTGCCCCCCCTCGATCGGCGACCTCACCCGCTCGGCCCTTGCCGGCAGCACGGAAGTGATCATGCCGATCCAGTGCGAATACTTCGCGCTCGAGGGGCTCACGCAAATGATCGAGGTGATCCGCGACGTGATGCACGAGCGGCCGGGGCGGCTGTCGTTTGGGGGCATCGTGCTGACGATGCACGACGCCGGGCTCGAACTGACCGCCGAAGTAGAACATGAGGTCCGGGATTTTTTTGGGGAGATCGTCTTCGAGACGGTGATCCCCCGTGACGTGGCCGTCTCCGAGGCGCCCAGTCATGCGATGAGTGTGCTCGACTACGCACCGCGTTCACGAGGAGCGCGGGCCTACACGGAACTATGCATGGAGGTACGCGACTGTGAGTAGGGAACGACGCCTGGGTCGGGGACTAGAAGCACTGCTCGGTCGGGCTGGCATGGAGGCCACGCCCGCCCCCGCTTCGCACGGCTCGGCTGCCGTCGCCTCCGCTCCCGTCGGCTCGGCCGGCATGTCGGCCGCCGCCCGCCTCATCCTTCACAAGCCGGAGGAGATCGAACAGGCCGCCGCGTCGCTCCCTGCCAACGAGATCCTCGAGGGTCTGATCGACGCCAATCCGTATCAGCCACGGAGCCAGGTGCATGATGCCGACCTGGCTGAGCTGGCAAACAGCCTCCGCGAGCATGGGCTCGTGCAGCCGATCGTGGTGCGGGCGAAGGGGGAGCGGTATGAACTGATCGCCGGCCAGCGACGGCTGGCTGCCGCCCGAAGGCTCGGCTGGGGCAAGGTGCTTGTTCGCGTGCTCGATGTCGACGACCGTCAGATGTCGGAAATCGCGATTGTCGAAAACCTGCAGCGGCGCGACCTCGACGCCCTCGAAAAGGCCACCAGCTTCAAGCAGTATCTCGCCACCTGGAATTGCACCCAGGAAGAGCTCGCCAAGCGGCTCTCGATCGACCGCTCGACGGTGGCCAACCTGATCCGGCTGCTCGAACTCCCCGAGGCGGTGCAGAAGCGGCTTCGTGACGGCGCGATCTCGATGGGCCACGCGCGGGCGCTGTTGCCGTTGGGCGACGAACATGAGCAAGAGCGGCTGGCCACCAGGATCGTAAGCGAGGGCCTGTCGGTGCGGGCGATCGAGGCCGAGATCCAGGAGATCTTGCGGGCAGACGAAGGAGAGGATGCCGGCGAGGGCGAGCCAATCGTGCGGGTTGATGGGGCCGAGGCGGCCGTGAAGGGGCCGCGGAAACCGGGGCGGCCGGCCACCCGGCGTTCGAGCCAGATCGTGGCGGTAGAAAACCAACTCAGGCGGGCGCTCGGCACGAAGGTGGTCGTGCATGCCAACAGCAAGGGTGCCGGCCGGATCGTGATTCCGTTTGGCAGCCTCGATGAGTTCCAGCGACTGCTCGACCACATCACGGAATAACCAGGCCAAATTTGGCACGGCCATGGCCGCTGATCGGATGGGGCTGTACAATCTGGAACGTTCGGGGCGTAGCTCAGCCTGGCTAGAGCGCCTGGTTTGGGACCAGGAGGTCGCATGTTCGAATCATGTCGCCCCGACTTTGTTTTGTCCTTGAAAAATAGGGTTTTTTGAGCGGGCCCCGAACCGAGCCAATCTGGGGGAAATCGCTCGGCGCTACCTCGGCGCTACCGCAGGACTGATTTCAACTGCGCCGCCGGCCGGCGATCGGGACCCCTATGGCGGTCGTTTCGCGGGGCGTCCAGCCGCAGAAACCAGGTCGTTTCCCACCATCCACGCGCCCGCACGTTTTGCTACGGGGGTAGGGGAGCCGCCGGGACGACGGGGTAGGAGTGCGAATCATGCCGTCGATCAGCCAGACAAACCACCCGGTTTCCCGCCGCGAGCGCGGCCGCAAATTGGATCGGGATTTTTTGGGGACGACGGGATAGGCGGGGGTGCCGAGGAACCGCCCAACCAGAAAAACACGGTCGTTCCGCTTTCTGCACGCGGGGCCGAAATTGCAAAGCCGGGGTGGGGTCGCCCAGGAGGATTCTCGCTCCCGGAGTGGACTCGCTTAAGGGGGGCAGGTCACTCATCCGCGCAAAAGCAGAGGCGATCCAAAAGCAAGGCTCGAACACTTTGAGCAGCTCGGGCTACGTAAGTCTAGCCTCCATTGCAGGTGCCGCCGGCGATCGAGGCGCTCGAAATCGTCACGGATTTAAACCAAAAAGGAGGTTTTTTGCGCACGGCCGATTCCTGAGTTCAACGACTCCCTGTCAGAGTCTGTCGCGGGCCAAAGGCTGAGGACCCATATGGTACCGAATCTGGCTACCGTTACGACGGCTTGTACCGGGTAGAAGATTACTGGCATGACGTTGGAAAAGACGGATTTCGCATTTGGCGATTTCGGCTTCGTGCTATTCTCGGAGAGGCAGCTGTCTTCGTACCGGATGGGCGGGGCAACACAGCCTCGTATTCACCACCCGTCATCATTAGTGGTAGCAAGCCGGCGAGAGTCGTGGCCAATACGCTTCGTATCGTTCGAGATACCGCACTGTCCACGACGATTAAGGCTGCGCATGACTACCGCTGCCAAGTCTGTGACATCCAGCTAATAGTGCCAACGGGTTTCTATGCAGAGGCTGCCCACGTTCAACCGCTCGGATCGCCGCACGACGGCCCGGACATTTCAGGAAATGTGCTTTGCTTATGTCCGAATCACCATGTCCTTTTCGATAAGGGGATGATTTGGATCGATTCCTCTAAGACGGTGCAACCTCTCGGCACACCTCTCAGACGGCCCGATGTCCATTCAGTCGAATCACAATACGCTGAATACCACGCACGGCATTTTGGCAGGAAGCAGTCATGACTCTGACCAATCGTGCTGTTGCTTGGGTCGCCGAGCCACTGTCTTCGAGCCGGCTACAGAGAGCCTTTGATTTGAGCACCCTCGCTTAACGATCGCATCCGTCTTCTCTGGCCAAAAGTTAATTAGTGCCGGATTGGAGCAGTCCCATGCGAAAGAACATGCCGCCAACAAATAGACGGATGAATCGCAACATAATGTTCTAAACGCTTAGGTCTTGTTCTCTTTTTAGGTTTCCATTTTCCGTTCAATTCATTTTACCGCGATTGTCGTGCATTATGGCCACGTTTTGGTTTGTGACTGCCTTGCTTTGTGCAGCTGCTTTTGCAGTGACGGTGTTTTTGTATCTGAGGATCTTAGTGAAACTTGCAGGCTGTCAGGAGAACTCTGAAACACTCAAAAAGGAATTCGAGAAGCGGTATGGCCTACTGAAACAAAAGGCTGAATCTGCCCTAACCGAGATGCGTGCCCGCCTATCCCGATACCAACGCATCACTGACGTTGAGGTAGAGATCCAGCGAGCCGCTGCTGAGGCCGAGGCAACTAGAGCACAACTCGATGCGAAGGCCGACACGACAAGAAAACAACTGCTCGCTAAAGCAGAAGCAACCATCGCGGAAGCAAATCAGATCGCAGAAGCTGCGGAACAGACAAAACAAGCCGCAGAGATGGAGGCCGCAAAGATTGTCTCAGCTGGGAAAACTGAACAAGAGAGCCTTCGGCGAGAGGGGCTCGCGATCATTGAAATCGCGAATAAGCGAGCTTCCACAATACTGGAGGACGCAGAGGCAGAGGCAAAGAGACGATCTGAAAAGGCCTCAGAGATCATGAAGAACACTGCTCGATATCAGGCGGTGTTAGCGGCCCTCAAAAACCGCATAGAAGGCTATGGCAACGAGTACATTGTGCCTATTTACAGCTTAATTGATGAACTCGCAGACGAGACGGCGTACCGCGAGGCGGGGCGAGAACTAAAGGTTGCTCGATCACGCACAAGGCAAATGGTTGCCACCGGGACAGCAGCTGAGTGCGACTACGTCGAGAAGAATCGGAAGGAAACGGCAATCCGCTTCGTGGTAGATGCCTTTAACGGAAAGGTGGACTCTATCCTAACAACCGTGAAATCGACAAACGTCGGTACGGTTCTACAGAAGGTTCGAGACGCTTGTGAACTTGTCAATCTGAATGGCGAAGCATTCCGAGCCGCCCGCATCACTGAGGGATATCTGCAGGCAAGGCTAGAGGAAGTCAAATGGGCAGCGCTCGCTCACGATGTCAAGAAGAACCAGCAAGAAGAGCAGCGTCGACTTCGCCAGGAGATGCGTGAAGAACAGCGGGTGAAGCGTGAAATCGAGAAGGCTGTAAAAACTGCAGAACGGGAACGACAGTTGGTTGAGAAAGCAAAGGCCGAAATTGAGCAGCGATTGCTCAAGGCGTCAGTCGCTGAGAAGTCTGCGTTGCAGGCACAATTGGCTGAGATGGAAGAAAAACTTCGGGTAGCAGAGGAGCAGGGACAACGTGCTTTGTCGATGGCTCAGCAAACAAAAAGGGGCACAGTCTACATCATCAGTAATCTTGGTTCCTTCGGTGAGCATGTATATAAAATCGGCCTCACTCGCCGTCTTGAACCAAGAGAGCGTGTAAGAGAGCTTAGCGATGCCTCAGTGCCATTTGGCTTTGATGTTCATGCGTTAATCGAGTCTGAGGATGCTCCAGCCTTAGAACACACACTGCACAATCATTTTGCACTCAACAGGATGAACAAGGCGAACCATCGCAAAGAGTTCTTCCGCTGTGATTTGACTCATGTTCGCTCAGAGGTCGAAGGACTTGGATTAGAGGCAACATGGACGATGGCAGCTGAGGCACAGGAGTTCCGCGAAACGGAAGCAATTGAGCGACGTATTGCTGAGGACCCCATTGCTCGCGAGCAATGGCTGAACCGTCAGCTCACACTCGAAGAACAAGAGCCCAGCTTTGATGAAGATTTCGAGGAGGACTCCAGTGACAACTGATAACGCCCCTGCAAGTCAGACCAAATTTGAGTGAGGGTCTTTGTGTGGTCACAACCAAGGAGGGCAAGATTTATCGCAAGGTCAAGCCTTAGCAGCTAGCGGAGGTGGGGCCTGCCAAAACGACAGCGGCCAGAGATAGCCCCACGACCCCTCAGCGCGAATTTCTGTCGGGTTTTCAAAAATCGCTCGAGCAGCCGCCGGCCGGCTGCGGAAAGAAAGTGTTTCCGGATTCTCGGCCGCTCGCTTGGGTCCGCCCGCTACACCGCCCCGGCGAAGGACCCGCTGGTTGCACGGGTCCTTTTCACGAGGCCCTCGCCACGGCGGACCGCCGAGCAGCGGAAGAAAAATTTGTTCTGTAGGATCGCCGAGCGAAATGGCAAAAATCCCAAAACCGCACATAACCGGTTGCCGGTGAATGGTTTGAATTTTGCTGAGCCGCGCCGGCCCAAATTCGGCGGAATTATCTAAATCCCGGAGCACGTCCTCGCCAGCCGAGACAGCCGGCAGGCAACGGGAGGCCACGAACGGCGGGAATGGGACCGAAGGTCACGGCACGGAAGGCTGCTGCAACGCGAATCAAAAGCCCCGCTCCCACGACGCGTCACGGATTGCGTGGGCCAAACTGGTGGCGAGGGTCGGGGAGGAGTTTCCACTTGCGTGCCCGAACTGCGGCGGCGACATCCGGCTGATCGCATTCATCACGGAGCCCGGGCCGATCCGGAAAATCCTCACGCATCTTGGCGAGCCGCTCGAGCCACCACCGCTCGAGCCCGCTCGCGGCAACGGGCCCGAGCCGCCCGAAATGACCGCTCTCGTTGCTCATGAGCAGTCCGTTAGCCCCGAAGAACGTTGCGAAACGTGTCATTGACCGGCCTATCCTTCTTGGAATCTGGCACCCTCAAAGAGCTAAAGTTCAAACAGGATGCCTCCGGCGAGAATCCAACCTGAAGGCAAACTCAAAGGCGTTCCTGTGATTCCAACAGATATCACCCCAGACAGGCTCGCATTAGAAAGATCAGCATTCGACAGATTCGTATAGAACAACGTTGCACCTGACAAGATCGCACCGGTCAGGTTTGCACCGATTAGGGATGCGTAATTGAGATTCGCACCTGTTAGGTTCGCGTTGCTTAGGTTCGCATCAGAGAGGTTGGCTCCGTACAGGTCTGTACTGGAGAGGTCGGCGTCGGACAGGCTCGCATCGGTAAGGTTGGCACCTCGACCGATAAGGTACCCGTTGATGAGTTGCCAATTGGTTGGCAGGCCTGATAGTACGCCAGTAATTCCGCCAGAAAGAACACCGTAGAGGTCCGCATTGGAAAGGTCAGCGCCAGAAAGATTCGCATCGGCTAGGTTCGCATACCGACCGATCAGGTAGCCGTTTATGAGTCGCCAACCTGGAGGCAGCAAAGGCTCTCCAGTGATTCCACCAGAGCGAACACCTCTCAAGGTCGCATTTGTGAGGTCCGCGTTCGTCAGATCTGCACCGGTCAGGTTCGCATTTGCTAGTTTGGCACCCGGACCAACAAGGTATCCGTTGATGAGTTGCCAACCTGCAGGCAGGGCAGACGGTGCTCCAGTAATTCCACCAGACTGAACACCGTAGAGGTCCGCATTGGAAAGGTCAGCATCAGCCAGGTTCGCACCGGTTAAGTTCACATACCGACCGATCAGATAGCCGCTGATGAGTCGACAACCTGTGGGCAAAACAGGCGTTCCCGTAATCGCACCAGATGCTACTCCAGACAGGTTCGCTCCGGACAGGTCCGTGCCGGAAAGGGAAGCACCTGAGACGTCCGCGTTTGTCAGATTTGCATTGGTCAGGTTCGCATTGGTCAGGTTCGCACCGGACAGATCTGCACCTGGGAGAAGCGCACCGGTCAGATTCGCACTGGTCAGGTCCGCACTAGACAGATTTGCAGTTGAGAGAAGTGCACCGGCTAGGTTCGCACCGGGACCGATCAGATAGCCGCTGATGAGTTGCCAACCCGTAGGCAAGACAGGCGTTCCTGTAATCCAACCGGAGACTACTCCAGACAGATTCGTACTGGAAAGGTTCATTCCGGAAAGATTTGCAGCAAGTAGATTTGCACCGGGGCCGATCAAGTAGCCGCCGATGACTTGCCAATCTGCAGGCATCGCAGGCTCTCCGATAATTCCACCAGATCGCACTCCTGTCAGGATTGCACTCCTGAGGTCTGCACTGGTTAGATTCGCACCGGGGCCGATCAGATAGCCGCTGACGAGTTGCCAACCGGAAGGCAGGGCAGATGGTGTTCCAGTAATTCCACCAGAACGAACACCTGTCAGGATTGCATTCGTGAGGTCCGCGTTCGTCAGATCTGCACCGGCCAGGTTCGCATTGGCTAGGTTGGCACCCGGACCAACAAGGTATCCATTGATGAGTTGCCAGCCTGCAGGTAGGGCAGACGGTGTTCCAATAATTCCACCAGAACGAACGCTGGATAGGTTCGCATTGGAAAGGTCAGCACCAGAGAGGTTCGTGCCGGTTAGGTCTCTTCCAGAAAGGTCGTTGCCGGACAGATCTGCACTGGGTCCGATCAGAAATCCGACGATGAGTTGCCAATCTGGAGGTAGAACAGGCGTCCCCGTAATTCCTCCAGATCGCACGCCCGTCAGATTCACAGTCGTGAGGTTCACGTTTTTCAGATCTGCGTTGGTCAGATCTGCATTCGTGATCTCGGCACCCGGGCCGAACAGATAGCCGGTGATGAGCTGCCAGTCTGTTGGCAAGGAAGACGGCGTTCCCGCAATTCCGCCAGATCGAACACCTGTCAGGGTCGCACTGCCGAGGCGCGTATTTGTGAGATCTGTATTCGTGAGATCGGCATTCGTCAGGTTTACATCGTTTAATAGGTAAGGGTACTCAAATAAAAATCCAGAAAGATTCTCGCCGGACAGATCTGCTCCAGGACCAATGAGATAGCCGGTTGGCCGGTCCCACCCCCAATAATTAAAAATTTGCCAACCTGATGGCAATGCGGACGGCGTTCCCGTAATTCCACCCGATCGCACACCTGTCAGGGTCGCATACTCGAGGTCCATGTTGGTCAGATCGGCGTTCGTCAGATCTGCACCGGGGCCGATCAGATAGCCGCTGATGAGTTGCCAACCTGCAGGTATGCCAGACGGTGTTCCAATAATCCCACCAGATCGCACGCCCGTCAGATTCACAGTCGTGAGGTCGAAGTTGGTCAGATCGGCGTTGGTCAGATCTACACCGGGGCCGATCAGAGAGCCATTAAAAATTTGCCAACCTGATGGCAATGCGGACGGCGTTCCCGTAATTCCACCCGATCGCACACCGGTCAGGTTCGCATTCGTGAGGTCTAGGTTCGTCAGATCGGCGTTGGTCAGATCTGCACCGGG
>JAYQOK010000134.1:0-4176 GCA_038144795.1 Candidatus Kuenenia sp.
CGGCTGCGAGAATCATCTACCGCCAACGTGGCCTTCTTACCCTGGGCGATGTCCCAAATACTTCGGTCCCGCAGGACCGTCATCTGGCGGATCTTCTCAATCTCTTCCGGGTAGTTGAAGTTGCCGTAGGGCGCCCAACGTCGGCCGTAGGCATGAACACCATTGAGCATGCGGTAGTCATTCCGCCAGAACCAGGCTTTGTCGGCGATGGCCTGCTGCAGTGGCGAATCGGCTTCGACGGAAAGCTGTCTGCCAAAAAGCTGCTCAAGCAAGACCGGCGCAAGTCGGCGGTAGCCAGCAGCAGAAAGGTGAACGCCATTGATCGTCAATGGTTCACCTTCCTCAGCGAACCATGCCTTCGTGGGCGTAAACAGATCGACAAATCCAACCTGATGACGCTTGGCTACAGTCTCAACCGCCGCGGCATAGGCGGCGAGGATCTGATTACGGACGCCAGCGTCGGGCAAGGCAAAGCCGGCTCGTTGCTCCATGGCAATCGGCGTGGCCAACACAAGCCGTGGCGGTGCCGTCGCCCCACGAACATAACACCGCGACAGCGTATGCTGAACAAAGGCATCAAGTTCGTCGCGAAAATTCTCGACTCCTTCGAGGCCAGCGAATGACTCGTTGAAGCCGAAGAAGGCAACGATGGTGCTGGCTTCGACAATCGTCAGCCATTCATCAGGCTCCGGGTAATGGCCGATACCAAAGTGACCTTTGATCTCGGGATGGAAACGCTCGGCACCTGGAAAGGCCCAGGGGTTCTCGTTGCCGGCCTCGGGCCGAAAGCCGGGAGTGTGCCCAGGGAACCCCAGGTTACGGAATGTGATCTCCTGCTTCGGAAAAGCCCTGCAGAGCAGCGTCTCAAAGAAGTTGTGATGCTCCATCCGTTCAGCGAGGCCGTTGCCAAGAAAGACCAACGTCTCACCTGCTTGGGGATCAAGCGGCAACTGAGTAGCGGCGGCGGCCCCAGTGACTTCTGTCGGCTGGTGATATTCGGGCCGCTGCTGGTCTTGCTGCTGCTTGGCGGTCGGCGTGAGGGTCGAAATCACCTCCAGACCGTCGCGACTGGCCCTTCCGATCTCCGCAGCAAAAATCAGCCCAAAGTCATGCAGGCCACAGCCAAGGCCTACGAAGACACTCAGGCAGACTAGACAGTTGCGGAAAAAGCAGAACATGAGGTGGCCTCAAAATGCGTAAAGAGAAGCCCTACACGGAGTTTTGACTGTATGACAAACCAGCCCCATCAGCAATGAAGGGCAGTCCACTAAAAGCCACACGAAAGGCCTTTTTGATTGAAAAATCAGCGGAAGTGCCATTGACCGGGCTATCCTTCTAGCGAGCGAGTTCGGTGAAGTTGCCGCTGAGCCGCACCTTGAGGCGGCCCACGCATTTCGCGCCGGGCGGGGCGTT
Organism: Candidatus Kuenenia sp.; assembly: GCA_038144795.1. Lineage (GTDB taxonomy): Bacteria > Planctomycetota > Planctomycetia > Pirellulales > UBA1268 > CACORA01. Next base: position 1,414 of record JAYQOK010000134.1, read on the forward strand.
GACCCGCAGCACGAGCAGACCGGTCACCTGCGGCCCCAGTTCCTTCTTCTCGCCCACCATGAAGGGCTGGGGCCCTTTGCCTTTCGTGTGACTTGCGACCGTGCCCGGCGGAATGACCATGCCGATGAGGGCCCCCATCGGCGCTCCGTCAAAAAACACCTCGTCGGATTCGCTCTGATAGCCGTCGGGCCCGAGGCTGTCGTTGACGATCAGTTTGTAGGATCCGGCCGACTCCAGCCGCAGCTTCTTTCCCTTTTCCACAACCATGCCGGTCGAGACCCAGCCCTTCGACATATCGAGGTCGAGCATCTCCTGCTGGTCGGTAAAGACCGACTCCTCAAGTTCCTGGAGCTTCTCCTTCACCGTCTCGGCGTCGGGCCGCAGCTTGAGGATCGCCTGGAGCATGGCCTTGGCCTTCTCCTTGTCGCCAGCCTCTTCGTAGGACGACGCCAGATCGGCCACACCCTTCAAAAATTCGGCCTCGAGTTTTTGGGCAGTCACGTCGAGCGTGCGGGTTGCGGCCGCCGACTTTTTGCCGCTCGACTGCGCCAAGGCCACGGCTGGAACCAGGAGAACGAATCCTACACAAGAGATCATCCGACGCTGCATCATCTGCGATTCCTCCATGCGACACGTAAACCCCACAAAGTATGACAGGCCGTCAGACGGCCTTGAAGGCCGGTGGCAAGATTTCAGAGGGCCCGTCGCGTTTTGTGGGTGCCGCTCCTACACTGCTGTCGCAACGCGACCAGCTGAGCCGAGTGACCAGACAACGAGGAGCCCTGCGTGACGACCGAGCCAGAAGCCTTACCGGTGCCTGCCGCCGAGATCGCCGAGTTGGCCCACGCGTTTGGAGTCGCCACTGAATACTACACTCAGCAGGGCCAGCATGTGGTGGTGGCGGAAGACACGCTCACACGGGTGCTTGCCGCGCTGCATGTCGATGCCACGACCGAGACTGGTCGGGCCGCTGCGTGGGACCGGATCACGAATGGACCGTGGCGGCACGTCCTGCCGCCGGTGGTGGTCGCGCGGCAGGGCCATGCCCGACAGGTTTCCCTGCATGTGGCGGAAGGATCAGCCGTCGCGGTCTGGATCGACCTCGAGCAGGGAGGGCGGCATCCACTCCATCACGCTCCGCACGACCATGCCAGGCGGGAGGTCGATGGCCGGGTCATCCGTGAACTCGTGTGCGACGTTCCGACAGATCTGCCCCTCGGCTGGAATACGATCCGTGCCACACTCACCGATCGTGAGGGCCGCCCCACAGAGACCGCCTGCCCGCTCGTGGTCACGCCCAATCGGCTCACGCTGCCGACAGCGATGCAACACGGCCGCACCTGGGGGCTCATGGCCCAGCTTTATGCCACACGATCACGGGCATCATGGGGGCTGGGTGATCTCCACGATCTGGCGGCACTCGCCAGTTGGGCCGGCGAACAGGGGGCTGGGTTTGTGCTCGTCAATCCGATGCATGCGGCGGAGGTGTCGCCGCCCATGGCGCCGTCGCCCTACCTGCCGGCCACGCGGCGTTTTTTTAATCCGATCTATCTCCATATTGAAGACATTCCGGAATATGCGTCGCTCGCCGATGCTGATCGGCAGCGAATCGAGTCGCTGGCCGCCCCACTGCAGCAGCTTGATACAACAACTGATCTGCTTGACCGCGATGCCGTGTGGCAGGCGAAGAAGGATTCTCTCCAGATCCTGCTGGCGGCCCCGCTCTCGGCCGACCGGCAGGCGGCGTGCGCGGCCTACCGGCAGCGGGAGGGGCAGGGGCTTGAGTTGTTTGCAACCTGGTGTGCCTTTGCGGAGGCCTGGGGCATCCACACCTGCGACTGGCCGGAAGGCGTGCGGCATCCCGACGGGCCGATGGTGGCTGAGTTTCGTTCACGGTTTGCCGACCGGGTGGAATTTTTCACGAAGCTTCAGTGGCTGCTCGACGACCAGTTAGCCCGGGTACAGGCGGCCGCCCGGACCGTGGGCATGCCGGCGGGCGTCGTTCACGATCTGGCCGTCGGCGTGCATCCCGAGGGAGCCGATGCGTGGGCGCTCCAGGATGTGCTCGCCCACAATATCTCCGTCGGCGCGCCGCCCGACATGTACAACCAGCTCGGGCAGGACTGGTCGCAGCCGCCGTGGCGGCCCGACATGCTCGAGGCGGCCGCCTATATTCCCTACCGCGACATGCTGCGGACGATCCTTCGCCATTCCGGTGGCATTCGCGTCGATCATGCCCTCGGCCTCTTTCGCCTGTGGTGGATTCCGCGTGACACGCCGGCCGCGCAGGGCACGTTTGTCCGCTACGATCATGAGGCGCTCGTCGGCATCCTCGCGCTCGAGGCCCAGCGGGCCGGGGCGTTTGTGGTCGGCGAGGATCTGGGCACCTTCGACGGCTGGTCGCGGACCTACCTCGAAGACCGCGGCATCGCTGGCACATCGGTCTTGTGGTTTGAGGGGGAACATGGCCACCCTCTGCCGCCAGAGCGGTGGCGACAAAACTGCCTCGCCACGGTCACGGTGCATGACCTGCCGCCCACCGCCGGCTACATCGGCGGCGAACATGTCCGCCTGCGGCAGGAGCTGGGCCTGCTCACGTCAGACGTCGAGCAGGAGTGGGACAACCACTGGCGGTGGCTCGTGGCCTGGGAAAATCTGCTCCGTGAGCGGGGGCTGCTCGACCCGTCGGTGGGCCGGGCCACCGACTTCCGCAAGGAGGTGGGCGAGGCGCTGTTTCGGGTGATCGCGACGCGCCCGTGCACG
>JAYQOK010000134.1:4186-10481 GCA_038144795.1 Candidatus Kuenenia sp.
CGCCGGGGGGGGGGGGGGGGGCCGTGGACTCGCGGGGGGGGGGGGGGGGGCGGCGCGCCGCGTCGGGGGGCCCCGCCACCGACTTCCGAAAGGAGGTCGTCGAGGCGCTCTATCGGCTGATCGCTCAGAGCCCGTGCACGCTGCTGGCGGTCGCCGTGCCCGATCTGGTGGGTGACACGCGGGCCCAGAACCAGCCGGGCACGTTTCGCGAGTATCCCAACTGGCAGATCCCGACCTGCCGGGCCGATGGCATCCCGCTTCTGATCGAGGATCTCCGCAACCATGAACCGGTCGCCGCCCGCTGCCGCCGGATTTTCGAAACGCTCCGCGGATGAGCCCGGTCAGCGCTCGTCGCCCGCAAACATCGCATCGACCGTGGAGACGTGCCGGGCTTTTTCTGCCGCTGGCAGAAAGCTTGCGAGAAAACTGTTCCGCAGGAGCGTGTGGGCATCGTCCTTCGTGAGCGGCAGGGCTGCCAGGCAGTCACGGTAGTTGGTATTCACATAGCCCCCGAAATAGGCCGGGTCGTCGGAGTTGACGGTAGCCCGCACGCCGGCGGCCAGCAGCCGGGGCAGGGGATGCTGGGCGAGCGTATCCACGACCCGCAGCCGCACATTTGAGAGCGGGCAGACCGTGAGCGGAATCTGCTCCCGCACGAGCCGCCGCACGAGCGATTCGTCTTCCAGACACCGCACGCCATGGTCGATCCGCTCAACTCCCAGTGCGTTGAGAGCGCCGGTAATCGATGTGGGCGGCCCCTCCTCGCCGGCATGCGCCACCGCATGCAGCCCGAGGCTGCGGCAGTGGGCAAAGACATCGCGAAACTTCTCGGGCGGATTGCCTCGTTCAGCGGAATCGAGGCCGATCCCGATAAAGCGATCGAGCCACGGCTCGGCCCGCTCGAGCGTCTCGAAGGCCTCCCGCTCCGTGAGGTGCCGCAGGAAGCACATGATCAACGCCGCCGACACGCCGAGTTCGGCCCGTGCCCGGTCGATCGCCCGCGAGAGACCGCGGATCACCGTTTCGAACGAAACGCCACGGGAGGTGTGCGTCTGCGGATCAAAGAAGATCTCGGCCCGCACGATATTGTCGACCTTGGCCCGCTGGAGATAGGCCCAGGCCATGTCGTGAAAGTCTTCCTCAGTGCAAAGCACCGCCGCCGCCGCATAGTAGATGTCAAGAAAGCTTTGCAGGTCGGTAAACGCATATGCCCGCCGCATCGCTTCCGGTGACCCGAAGGGCAGGGCGACCCCGTTGCGGCAGCCAATGGCAAAGGCGAGTTCCGGCTCGAGTGTGCCCTCGATGTGGACATGGAGCTCCGCCTTGGGCGCAGCAGCAACGAGATCGGCAAGGCAAGACGCCATCGGCATACTCATCGCGGTCGCTCAGTCACCCGAGCCGCGCTCGACGGGGGTGCCATCGGGGTTGATGGCAACGTCGTAGATCCGCAGGTTGTCGAGCCAGGAGTGCATCTCGTCGGTCTTGAAGAGCCGGGGCACCACCTTGCCGGTCTCGAGATGCGCGAAAAACAGCTCCGCCTCGCCGTGGTCACGGCCACCGACGTGCGTCGTCACCTTCACGAGCGTTCCGCCGGCCATGCTCTGGGTGAGCTGCGCGCGATACTCGATCGTGTCGCCCGGCACCACATCGAAGGCGAAGTCGGCCGCCGACACCTTCGCCAGCACCACCTGCTTTTTGTAGTCGATCGCATCGGCTGCCAGGATGCCACCGGTCTGGGCCATGCCCTCGATGATCAGCGTGGTCGGCATGATTGCCACGCCGGGAAAATGATCGTGAAGGTGCTCCTCCGCGAGCGTCACACTCTTCACGGCCGTCGCCTTCTGGCCACGCACAAACTCCGTAAATCGATCGATCCAAAACCACCGCATCAGCAAGGCATCTCCGATGAGTCAGCTGCCGGCGTAGATCGTATCGAATTCCTTCAGATGCCGGCACACGTATTGTGCCGCAATCCGCTGCGCACTTTCCAGCAATCGCTCCCGTGCCGAGTCGGGCTCGAGCACCTCCACATGCTCGCCGAGAGCCAAAAGCTGCGGAATCATCTCGTCGTCCCAGGCCCGTTCGATCGTGAGCAGCAGGCTGCCGTCCGCCTCGAGGCGAGCCTGCTGCCTTGGATGAAACGGCTTTTCCTGGGCCCATGTCGCCCGCTCGGGCGCGATCCGTAGCCGATACCGCTGCGGCGGATCGCTCGACCGGAAGATCGTGATGCTATCGGCCAGGAGCGACTCGACCGACTCGCTCCGCTGCGTAAACGACTTCGACGTCGGCTTGGCACTTGCCACACGATCGAGTTTGAAGAACCGTACCGCATCGTCTGCCCCCTTGTCGGCCCGCGTCGCGGCGATGTAGAGGCTGCCGTCGTAGAGCACGAGCGCCTCCGGACAGATCGTGTAGGGCTTCGCCTTCCCGGTCGCCAGATTTGTGTAACGGATGGCAAGCTCGAGGTGATTACGAATCGCCCGATTCACGGCGTTGAGCGTGAGGGCGGCGTACTTGACCCGCGCGGGCTTGGGGTGCACGACAAGGCCCTCCTTGTGCTGCTCCACATACGCCATCAAGGCAGGTGTCACCATCTTCTCGAGCCGGGCCATGAGCTGGGCAATGCCCCGCCAGTAAAACGTGCCCGCCAGCGGAGCGAGGAAATCGCGGGCCACGGCGAGCGAGAAGAGCTCGGGCAGCGAGATGGCAGGGCCACGAAGCTCGGCCGCCCCCTTGCCGACCTCGATCGCGAAGGCCTGGCAGAGGCTGCCGCGAGGGCTTCGTTTCTTGGTCTGCTTCACCGCGTAGCCGAACTTTGCCAGGAAGTCGATGTCACGCCGCAGGTTTTTGTCGGACATGTCGTCGATCACGCTCCGCCGCTGGAGCTCTTCCTTGAGCTCGGCAATCGAGAGCGGGCCGCGGGCGCTGAAGAGGATGTCGATGAGATGAAACACTCGCAAGAGTTGTTCGTGGCGGCTGATTGAGTCCATACGAATCGTCTCCGAAGTGGCGCTGACCTGCAGTGGAGTGGGCTTTGGCCTGCAAAAGATGGATCAGAGTGTACCCGCTGCGGGGCCGAGGTTGCCCGTGCCACGTCGCCGGACGTTCGCGAAGGGCATCGTGCCCTTCGCTCACTCGATGCCAGCATCGCTCTCGGCCTCCGTGCCTGCGCTCGCTGCCAACGCCGGATCTATGGCACGGGCAACCCCTCACCGATGGAGCATGTCAAAGATGTCGTCGGCATCAGTTTGCTACCTGCTCTTGCAACTCCAGCCAGCGCTCCTCGGCGGCAGCAAGTTTTTCTGCCACCTCCGTCATCGCGGCGTGGTGCTGCACGGCCTCGGCAGGGTCGGTCGCCACGAGGAGCGCGGCTTGGTGGCGATTCTTCTCCGTGTCGAGGCGGCTGATTGCTTTTTCGAGATTAGCAATTTCCTTCCGGGCGTCGCGATCATCGCGGCCATTCGGTCGCGGCTTCGCGGTGGCTTTGGGCTTCGTGTCGGCGGCCAGCTTTTTTCGGCCGTCTGCCAACTCGTGATCGTCGATCTCCTTCTCAACCGCAGCGAGGTATTGGGCGTAGCTGCCGAGTGATGCGACCACGCGGCCGTCTTGAACTTCGATCACAGTCGTCGCCACCGTCTCCACAAACGAGCGATCGTGGCTGGTGAAGATCACGGTGCCTTCATAGTCGACAAGCGCCGCGGCGAGGGCATCGACCGTCTCCACGTCGAGGTGATTGCCCGGTTCGTCGAGCACAAGCACGTTGGCCCCGCCGAGCAGAAGGCCAGCCAGGCAGAGCCGGGCCCGCTCGCCACCGGAGAGCACCTTCACCTTCTTCTCGACAGCCCGGCCGCGAAAGAGCATGGCGCCAGCCAGATCGAGGATCTGCTGCTGCTTGGTGCCGATCCGCGCGGCCCGTTCCAGATACATTAGTACGGTATCAGTCTCCGGCAGGTTCGTGTAGACGTGCTGGGCATAGATGCCGAGTTCACAGCCATTGCCCCACTTCACGCTCCCGGCAACGGCACTGAGTGAGCCGACGAGTGTTCGCAGGAAGGTCGTCTTACCCTGGCCGTTGTCACCCACGATCGCAGCCCGGGTACCATGCACGATTTCGACGTCGACATCGGCAGCGACGGTCACGGCGGGCTGGGAGCCATTGGCCGGATAGCCGATGGCGAGGTCACGGCAGCGGACGGCAGCCCCGTTGCGACGGGAGACGGCCGGGCAACGAATCGCGGCGGTGGGGGCATCGACGGCGATCTCCTCTAGTTCCAGTTTCTCGAGCTGCTTGCTCTTCGACTTGGCCCGCGACGCGGTCGAGGCACGGGCCCGGTTGCGGGCGATGAAGTCTTCGAGCTGCCGCTTCTTGGTGAGCACGGCGGCATTGGTCCGCTCCAGGTGCAGCCGCTGCTCCCGTTGGTGTTCAAGGAAGGCATCGATCGGCCCGGGATATGCGGTAAGCTTGCCGAGCGAGAGGTCGAGCGTGCGGTCGCAGGTGGCCCGCAGGAAGGCGCGGTCGTGCGAGACGATGAGGCAGGCCTCCTTGTAGCTTCGCAGAAAGTGTTCCAGCAGGATCTGCGTGCGGAGGTCGAGGAAGTTGGTGGGCTCGTCCAGCAGGAGGAGCGTGGGCTCATGGAGAAGCAGCGCGGCGAGTTTGACGCGGGTCTGCCAGCCGCCGGAGAGTTTGCCAACGGGGCCCGACAGCTTGTCGCCCTTGATTTCAAACTGGCCTGCCACCTCGCCACACTTCCAGTCGGGCTGGCCCGAGTCGCGGAGCAGGAAGTCGAGCGTGGTCTCGCCGGGGAGGAACGGATCGTGCTGGCGGAGATAGCCGAGTCGGAGCCGTGGGTGGCGGATCACCTCACCGGCGTCGAGATCTTCCTCACCGAGAATGACCCGCAGGAGCGTACTTTTGCCGGCACCATTCCGGCCGATGAACCCGGTCTTGCCATCGTCGGTAATCGTGGCGGAGGCGTCATCGAGGAGCACCTGATCGCCGAATCGCTTTGATGCGTTTCGAATGTCGAGAAGCACCGCCATGCGCAGGATTACACGAGGTGATGCGCAAGAAGAAGCGGAGGGCACGGGAGTCGAACCCGCAACCGGTTTCCCGGCACCACATTTCCAGTGTGGCCGCTAGCCATTCGCTTACCCTCCAAACAGCGTAAAAACGAGGTTTTTGCTTCCGAAAACCAAAACTGGCCTACATTAGGCCTACATTGCCCCGGAAACATGTACCGCTTTCCTCGCCCTAGTATAGCAGGCCAATCGGCACACAAAACAAGGCAAAGCCGCTTGCGATCAGCGATCTCCGCCTGAATATGCGGCGGGTGGTCAACCCCAGCGTTCATGGCGGGGCAGCAAGTAGGCCAAAAGTTGGCCAGTTCCTACTTGTGGCCCACGGGGCGCCCAAACTTCAGCCGCAAAGCGATCCCATCCCATCGCCCCACATCTGCAAAGGTCGCCGGCTACAGGCCGCCGCGTCTTTTTTCGTAAGCCGCCGGGTCCTTGGCGTATAGACGGAGTTCCTCGACCGAATATCGCACGCCTGCTCGCGGGCCATTGTGGAGTTTCCTGTACTGGGGCCCGCGGCCGAGACTGGCCCACGTTCTGAGCGTGCCTTCCTTAAGTCCGAGCATCTCGGCTGCCTGCTTTCGAGTCAACAAGAGCGGCTCGATATGGAGGCAAAACGGAGAGCCAAGGCCCCGCCTCGGTTTTTGCTGTAAATCATCTGTCATCTTGTGTTCCCCGGCTCCTGCTGCTCCACCTTAAACATCTCCACGAGTGCCTCCCGCAAACGCTTACTTTTCTGGTGCTTGTCCTCGATCACTCATCCCTGCCGCGATGGTCACCGTCGTGCTGCCCTCGCTGCCCCACGCCTTTTCGATCGTCAGCCGGGCAACTCGTGTGTCGTCACCGATCACAGCCTGAATCGCATCAAGTACGGCCTTGGCGAGGTTGTCGCAGTCGGGCCGGGGCAGTGCGGGAGCAGTCGGCTTAACACCGGCCTTGCGATAGTGGGATCGTGGCCGGCCGAACATCGCGACGATCTCGACGGACACTGGGTCGCCTGCAGTAGTGAGCCCCGCGGCACGAGCGGCGTGGGCGACTCGGGCGCGGAACTCGTGGACAGGGTGCTTCGCCGGTACATAGGCTTTCGCGAATCCGCCCCGTGTCGAAACTCGTGGGCGTGGCTGCGGGATCGGGTCGCCGGGGACGCGAAATGTGGTGGCCCTCATTTCGCGCCCTTCCTTCTCGACGATGACTTCTCCGCGCATGCGGCACCCGGCTGGCG
>JAYQOK010000135.1:0-10441 GCA_038144795.1 Candidatus Kuenenia sp.
TCGTGCCGCCTCGGTCATCTTGTCGGGCGTCCACGGTGGATCCATGACGATCCGCACCTCCACCGCCTCCACATCGGGATGCGCCCCGAGCACCCGTTTGGTGTCGCCGATCAGCTGCGGGCCGGCGGGGCAGGCTGGGCTCGTCATCGTCATATCGATCCCAATCTTCTGCTTATCGCAGCCGTTGCCCGGCTCGAGCGTGACTCCATACACAAGGCCGAGGTCGACGATATTGACGAACAACTCCGGATCCTTCACCTCCTTGAGCATCTCGCGAATCGAGTCTTCGCAGAGCATGCCGGGTGGCGTGGCGGTCGACGATGGCTGCGGCGGGCTGGCGGCAGCGGCCGCCGCCGGCGCCGCCGGAACGGCAGGGCTCACCGCTGGCGAGGCCGTGGTATGGGCGGCGGGCCCGGCCGAAGAGACATCGCTCCGCAACCGTACCCAAACGCCACCATCTTCGACTTTCACATCGTGGGCCCGCGTGGGCCGCACGGCAGGCATGGTGAGGGCCGCTCCGGTGCGGATGTCAAACTTGGCCCCGTGGCGGGGGCAGACGATGGTGTGGTTTCGCAATTCGCCGTCGGCCAGCGGGCCGCCGTCGTGCGTACACACATCGTCAATGGCGTAAAAATGTCTGTCGGCATGGAAGAGGGCGATCATTTCGCCATCAACCTCGACGAGTGTCATCCCCGGATCGGGGATTTCACTGGTTGCGGCAACACGAACAAATTCGGCCATGGGCAAGAATGATTCCTACGAAATGCGGCGAATGCGGCTGCCGACGGCCTGGGCGAGCGCCTCACGAACCGGCGGAATCGTGATGCGATCGAAAATCTGCTGGAAGAAACCGGCGACTACGAGCCGCGCGGCTTCGTCGGCTGTCAGGCCTCGCGACTGGGCGTAGAAGATCTGCTCGCGGTCGACCCGGCCGCTAGTGGCGCCATGCGTGCACCGAACATCATCGGCCTCGATCTCCAGGCCGGGTATCGAGTCGGCTCGGGATTCTTTGGAGAGCATCAGCGTGTCATTCCGCTGGTAGCCATCTGTTTTTTGGGCAGCTTTGTCGACCTTGATCATGCCCCGCCAGACGAGTCGCGACCGACCCTGAAGCGCCCCCTTGTAGAGGAGGTCACTCTTGCACGAGGGGGCCTCGTGGTGCTGGAGGGTGTTGTAGACCAGATGCTGGCGGCCCTCGGTAAACATCACGCCATTCACCTGGGCATCGGCATGGTGGCCGACGAGGGCCACATCTTGGGCCACCTGCGAGAGCCGGCTACCGAGGGCTCCGAGCGTCCACTGGAGACGGCCGGATTCGTGGACGACTGCCTTCTGCCGAGCAAAATGCCAGACGCCCGTGTTCCAATTCTGGAGGTTGACCATCCGCAGAAAACCGCCACGACCGACGATGATCTCGGTGCCGCCGCAGTGGAAGCCGCCCGCAGTGCCAGTCCCGCCGCCCCCCGATGTTTCGGTGAGAATGGTGGCTGCGGCGCCTTCGCCGACCACCACGAGCACGTGGGAGGTATCAACGCCTCCGTCGCTGATCGCCGCCATCACCGACAGCGGCTCGGCGATCCGCACGCCGGGGGGCACATAGACCACGGCGCTGGCGCGGTGAAAGGCACCGTGGATGGCGGCAAACCAGTCACTTGCCGAATCGATGGCCGAAAACCAGTGCTTTTCAAAGACGTCGCCATGCTCCGCGAGCAGCCGCTCGGCTGATCCGAAGAGCACTCCTTTTGCGGCAACGGTTGGATCGAGCTCCTCAGCGACAACATGCCCATCGAGCGACACAAGCCGCCCGGCCAGGCCGCCTTCGGGCGACGTCATGATCGCGTCGGCAAGCAGACCAGCGGAGACAGCGGCAGCGGCCGTCGCCGGACGCAGCCCCCAGGCCGCCGGCTTGAACAGCCGCAGGTCGGTCCGCATCCAGTTTTCGATGCGACGGTCGGGGATGAGGAGCTGCTCTGCCGCGGCAAACGCGGCCCGCCGGTTCGGGATTGCCCACTCAGGAAGCGACTGGGAGGCGAGGAGGTTTTCGAAGGCGTCGTGGTCGAAGCCGCCGGTGGGGACAAGGGGAGCAGTGGCAGTGGTCATCGTTTCGGTGCCGCAGGCGAATCAGCCCACCGAGCCCTCCATCTGCAACTGGATCAACTTGTTCATCTCGACGGCATATTCCATCGGGAGCTCTTTGACGAGCGGCTCGATAAAGCCACCCACGATCATCGTGCTCGCTTCGGCTTCGGTAAGACCGCGGCTCATCAGATAGAAGAGCTGCTCCTCACCGATCTTCGACACGCTCGCCTCGTGACCGATCGAGACATCTTGCTCCTCGATCTCGATGTAGGGATAGGTGTCGCTACGGCTCTTGTCGTCGAGAATGAGGGCGTCACACACCACGCTCGATTTGCTCTTCGTGGCTCCGGGCTCCACCTTCACCAGACCCCGGTAGCTGGCCCGGCCGCCATTCTTTGAGATGCTCTTGGATACGATGCGGCCGCTGGTATGCGGGGCGGCATGAACAATCTTCGCGCCGGCATCCTGATGCTGGCCGGCCGACGCGAAGGCGATCGAGAGGATTTCACCACGGGCGCCCGGCTCCATCAGATACACCGCCGGATACTTCATCGTGAGCTGGCTGCCGAGGTTGCCGTCGATCCACTCCATCAGGGCCCCTTCGTAGGCCATGGCCCGCTTGGTGACGAGGTTGTAGATATTGTTGGCCCAGTTCTGGATCGTGGTGTAACGGCAGCGGCCATGCTTCTTGACGACGATTTCGACGACCGCCGAGTGGAGGCTCTCGGTGGAGTACATCGGCGCGGTACAGCCCTCGACATAATGCACATGAGCACCCTCGTCGACGATGATCAGCGTCCGCTCGAACTGCCCCATGCTCTCCGCGTTGATGCGGAAATAGGCCTGTAGCGGAAACTCGATGCTCACCCCCTTGGGCACATAGATAAATGAGCCACCCGACCAAACGGCCGAATTGAGAGCGGCAAACTTGTTGTCGGTGGGAGGAATGACCGTGCCGAAATACTCCCGCAGCAAGTCTGAATGCTCACGAACGGCGGTGTCGGTGTCGGTGAAGATGACGCCCTTTTGGGCGAGATCCTCCTGAAGCGATCCATACACCACCTCGCTCTCAAACTGCGCCTTGACGCCGGCGAGAAACTTCCGCTCGGCCTCCGGGATGCCGAGGCGATCGAACGTCTCCTTGATCGACTCGGGGACTTCGTCCCAAGTCTTCCCCTGCTTGTCGGTCGGTTTGAGGTAGTAAAAAATGTCCTGGAAATTAATGCCGAGGCGGCCACCCCATTCGGGCATCGCCTTGCTCTCGAAGATCTCGAGCGACTTCAGCCGAAAGTCGCGCATCCAGGTCGGCTCGTTTTTCATCTCCGAGATCTGGGCGACGATCGCGGCATCGAGACCTTTGCGGGCCTTGAAGACCGCGGTGGATTCCGTGCGGAAGTCGTACTTATTGATCTCGCCGATGCCGAGTTCGTTGGTCTCTTCCAGTCCGGTGGCCATGATGTCCTCCTGAGGTGGGTCGATCTTGTCAGGTCGCGGCCAAATCCGCGCGGGTGTCTTCCATCGCCTTCTCGGCGGCGGCCGCTTCGGGGTAGGCGGCGCGAATCCGCTCATAGCCCTTCTTGTGGAGTTCGGCGGCCAACTCTGGACCACCCGATTCCACGATCCTGCCGCCGAGCATGACGTGGGTCTTGAGCGGGACGTTGTGCTCAAGGAGTTGCTCGTGGTGGGTGATGATGAGGATGCCCATCTCCGAGCTGCCCTGAGCGCCTCCGCTGCCAATCCGGGCGATGCTCTCGCTTGCCAGCCGCACAGCATCGGCATCGAGGCCGCTGTCGGTCTCGTCGAGGATGGCAAACGTCGGCTTCAGCATGGCAAGTTGAAGGATTTCAGCCCGCTTCATCTCGCCGCCGGAAAAGCCGTCATTGACATACCTCCGGGCGAAATCCGGATCCATGGAAAGCTCGGCCATCTTGGCCTTCAGCTCGTTGCGGAATTCCCGCATCGGCATCAGTTCTTCGCCTTCCTTGCGATCGGGATTGCGGACGTTGGTGACGCAGTGGCGGAGGAAATCGGCCACGCGAACGCCCGGGATTGCCATCGGCCGCTGGAACGCCAGGAAAATACCGGCCCGAGCCCGCTCGTCGGGCTCCATTGCCAGCACATCGATCCGGGTGCCATCCGACTTCACCAGTTCGATCGACCCGGCTGTGATCTCGTAGGAAGGGTGCCCCATGATGGCGTAGCCGAGCGTGCTCTTGCCGGAGCCGTTGGGGCCCATGAGGGCATGAACCTCGCCGCAACCGATCGAGAGATCGACCCCCTTAAGAATCTCTTGGCCCTCGACGGCCACATGGAGCCCTTTGATCACGAGTCGTTCAGCGGCGGGAGCAGTCATGGCGGAGTGTCCTTCTTCTGGAGATGGCCTCGTTTAGGCCTGAACCTTCTGGTGATCGAATACAAGCTCACCGTCACCGACGGCGGAGACGACGTAGCCGGAGTGGTGCGGTACGGGGAGTTCATCGTCGATTTTGCCGACGCCGTCCTTCCGCTTGGCGATCCGCTGGCCGGCGATCTTGTCCTGAATCCGCATCAGGCCTTCGAGCAGGCTTTCCGGACGCGGCGGGCAGCCGGGCACGTAGACATCGACGGGCACAACGAGATCGACGCCCTTGACGACGTGATAGCCCCACTTGAAGTATGGCCCACCGCCCGTAGTGCAGGCGCCCATGGCGATCACGTACTTCGGATCGGGCATCAGGTTGTAGAGACGACGGACGCGGCTGGCCATTTTGTACGTCACCGTGCCGGCGACGATCATCAGGTCGGCCTGGCGGGGCGTGGCCCGAAAGGCGCCGGCGCCGAAGCGGTCCATGTCAAACCGGCTGGCCCCTGCGGCCATCATCTCGATGGCACAGCAGGCTAGGCCAAAGGTCATCGGCCAAATGCTCGACTGCCGAGCCCAGTTGATCGCCTGCTCGACGGTGGTGAGGACGAGGTTTTCCTCAAACCGTCCTTCAATCCAAGGCTGTGTCATACCGGAGCTCCATTTCGTGAGATGTTTCGGGAGGGGGATAAACCTGATTCAACGATACCGTTTCAACCGCAACGCATTCGATGCTGCAACGTCCATCAATTCAAGCCCCAGCACGCTGGGTGGACCCAATCTCAACTGGTTCGCCAGCGGCGGTGAATTTGCAACATGATCCGCCGTCGAGGCGGCATTCCGAGAGCTGCACCGGGATGCCCACCAGTTCCTGCAGCATCAGCCTTTCGGCAGCACAGATGCCGCGGTCTTGTTCGGCCAGTTCCGGATAGGGGCATGTGTACGAGACGAGCACGGGCAGATCGCCTTCCGTGGCTGATACGCCGCAGGAAATCTGCCGCTCCCGCATGATGGCTGCCGCGTGCTCCAGCCGCTCTCGCGGCGAGCTACCGGAGACACTGCTGCGATACTGGTCTGCGAGTGCCGTTCCAATGCGGGCCAGAAGGCCACGACGGGCGGCCGGATCGCTCATCGTCCGCACTTCCCGCCACAGCACCAGCGCCAGATCCTGAAAATTGTCGCCACCGACGCGACGCCCCTTGTCGGTCAGTGAATAGACGTGCGAAGGCCGACCGCGTCCTCGTGTGACCGTTGACCGCTCCACGAGGCCGGCCTTCATCAGCCGCTCGAGACGCTGGCGAACGGCCGTGGCCGTGACCCCGAGGCCCGCCTCCAGATCGCTGATTCCAGCCCGCCCCTCCACCCTCAGCATTTCCAAGAGCGGTGCATCGGAAGGCAGCGATGATGGGTGAGGTTCGGCAGACATATCAGAAGTGTAGGCCCGATATGGATTTTCGACAAGCAACCTAGCGAAAAATAGGTTCTTATTGCGGGAAGGCGGATCGTACGGCTGCGAGGAAGTCGTCGCGGGTGGTCACCCGGGAGACGCGGCCGCGGAAGTCCCGGGCACCGGAGATGCCCTGGGCGTAGGAGCAGGCGAATTTTCGCATCAGGAGGGTGCCGCGTTCGATGCCGAAGCGGCGACAGACGAGGTCATAGTGGTGGAGCACGATTTCTCGTTGTTCAGCGAGCGTGGGATCGGGGGGCGGCTGTTCGCCACGGAGCAGGGCGGCGCACTGGGCGAAGATCCAAGGCTTGGCGAGGGCCTCGCGGGCGATCATCACGCCATCGACTCCCGACTCCCTAAGCCTGGCGACAGCGGTCGCGGCCGAATCGATATCGCCATTGCCGACGATCGGGAGCCGCGACACGCTCCGCTTCACCGCTGTGATCGCCTCCCAATCTGCATGGCCTTTGAAAAACTGAGCGGCGACGCGACCGTGAACCGTGAGGCAGGCCGCCCCAGCTTCTTCGATCCGCTGCGCGACCTCAATCGCCGTGTGGCATGTTTCGCCGCAGCCGAGCCGGATTTTGGCAGTGACCGGGGTACCGTCGCAGGCCTCGACGACCCGGCGGACGATGGTGCCGACGCGGTCGGGATCGCGGAGCAACCACGAGCCGCTATGGGCTTTTTCGGTCACTTGCCGCACCGGGCAGCCAAAATTGAGGTCGATGACGCTGACCTGAAAATCCTTGGCGAGTCGGCGGCCGACCCGAGCCAGGTTTTCGGGGTCATTGTCCCACATCTGCACCGCCAGCGGTCGCGGTTCGTCGCGGACGCCCCAAAGCCGATCGGGGTGTTCGCCGCGGTTAGTTTCCAGCCACATGGCGCTGCGGGCGGCGATCATCTCAGTGGCCAAGAGGCCCGCGCCCCCAAACTCCCGCACTACCTGCCGATAGGCGTAGTTGGTGTAGCCCGCCATGGGGGCCTGGAGCACTGGCGGATCGACGATGAGCGATCCGATGCCCAGCGGGGCGGGGCGGGGCGGCGGCGGGGCGGTAGACGCGATCATGGCCTCCGTATCATGCCACGGCTGCAAAACTCCGTCAGCAGGTCACGGTGATGGTGGTTCTTCGGCCGCCGTCCCACTGGCCGGCGTGACCACGGCTCCGCCACGCCATTGAATGGGCGTGCCGATGAGCATCGAGACAAAGCGGTCTTCGGGCACCGATGGATCGGCCACCGCCATCGCGTATTCGGCGATATCGAGGTTGTAGGCCAGCGTGGCCGTGAGAAATTCCCGTTGCTGCGCGGCGAGAGCCGCCTGGGCGGCCGCGACCGATTCGATGGGCCGCTTTGCCTTGGCGTGGTCGGCCTCGGCCATGTCGAGGGCGATGCGGGCAGCATTGACCGCGGCGGCCCGGGCTTCAATCGCCTCGTGCTTGCTCGGTAGCATGCGATCGATGGCCCGGATGCGGCCGGTCGTTGGTCGATTGGCGAAGATCGTGGCGAAGTGGGTTTGGTAGGGCGTGGCCAGCGGCCGATCGACCGGCCAGGGAGCGGGCTCCGTGACCGGCAGGCGGACGAGATCGACGAGTTCCTGCTGGGTGGCTACGAGTTGGGCCCGTGCTTCGGCGAGGTCGGCGTTGGCATCAGCAATGGCGACGTCGAGCACGGCGCGGTCGTGTGGGTCGCCACCGGGAGCGATCAGTTCGAGGCGATCGACGGCCTCGGTGGCGAAGCGGACACTGGCGAAGCCTGACGAAACTTTCCAGTAAGCCTGCGCGATCCAGAGGCGGCGACTGCGATCACCCGACCGCTCGAGCGCCTCCAGCAGCGGTAGCGGCCGCGTATAAAGTGTTTGGTCTCCGACGAGTTTGGGTTCAACTGGTTCGAGCGCTGCGGAGAGGAGGGCGGCGGCTGGGCCAACCGGCAGCGGCTGCGGTGGGGCTGCAGGCGGTTGCGAGGCCACCGTGGGCACGCCGGCTGGCGGGGCCGCAGTTGCAGGTTCGCCAGGCACCACAACAGAGATCGTGCCATCGGCAGCGGGGGTGGCCGGCGGCTTGGCAGGTTCCTGCGCAAACAAGGCTATGGCACTTCCGCTAAGAGCAGCCGCCATCAGCATCGCATTCCATGCAATATTCATGACGACAGGCTCACACAGACCGCTGGCAGCGTCAACATCGAACGCGTTGCGGGGGGCGTTTTTCCGTCGTCGCATCCCTTTCGGGCCTGCTCCGGCTTGGGCGACTGCACGGCTGGAGGCCGTGCGTCGCAGGCGAGGGAAACCTTGGCTTTCCCTCCGCCTACGCAAGGCTGCAGGGGCCATGGATGGCCCTGCAGCCGTGAAGCTAGCTCGCGGCGTCCAGATACGGATCCTGACTCATCTGGATGTGGGCTTCGGCCCGCTGTCGTTCCACATATTCAAGCACCCTCCGCTGGCGGCGATGCCGGGCCTCGACCCGCTGCTGCGCCCGCTTGAAGACAGCGAGCAGCCTTTCGGGGCTGCGATTCAAGTGACCACGAAGCCGGGCCGCGATCTGCTTGGCCCGCTTGGGGCCGTAGCCGGCAATCAGAATTTCGTCGTCGAGCGCGACATACTGGCGCCAAGTGCCCGGGTCGCCCTGACGGCCACAGCGGCCGACGAGTTGCCGGTCGATCCGCGCCGAGTCGTGGAGCTCCGTGCAAATTACGTGCAGCCCGCCGAGGTCATTCACTCCTGCGCCGAGCTTGATGTCGGTGCCGCGGCCGGCCATGTTGGTCGATACCGTGATCTGGCCCCGCTGTCCGGCCTGGGCCACGATGTCGGCTTCCTGCGCGATCTGCCGGGCGTTGAGAACCGTGTGCTGCAGACCGGCGGCAGTGAGCAGCGCCGAGATATCCTCAGACTTGTCGATCGACCGCGTGCCGATCAGCACGGGGCGACCGAGAGCGTGAAGTTCCTTGATCTCCTCCACGATCAGTTTGATCTTGCTCCGATAATCGTCGCAGACCACGGGCGCGAGCCGCTGGCGGATTGCCGGCCGGTTGGTTGGCACCATCGCTACCGCCACCTCGTAGGTGCGGGAGATCTCCCCGGCGCTGGTGGCGATCGTGCCGGTCATGCCCGCGAGGTGGGGCCACCGGGCGAAGAGGTCCTGGATCGTGATCCGTGCGGCATGGCCGGAAGGCACCGTGATCTCCACCGCTTCCTTCGCCTCGACGGCTTGATGGAGCCCGTCACGCCAGCTGCGGCCTTCGGCGGCGCGGCCAGTGAACTCGTCAATGATTACAATCTTGTCTTCCCGCACCACATACTGCCGGTCGCGGTTGAAAAACGTCTTGGCCTTGAGGGCCCGCTCGACGGCGTCGTAGATCGCCAGCAGGCTAGTGGCCTCGAGTTCGAGCGGTCGGTCGAACGCCCGCACGCGGCTCCGACCCCGCCCGAGCAGTTCGCAGGTCTGCTTCTGCACGTCGGACTCGAAGTCTTCTAACGCCTCTAGTCGCTCCGCCGCCCCAGCAGCAAACCGAAATAGCGCCTGCTCAGCAGCTTGGGCTTCGCCCGGGGGTGAAGCAATGATCAGCGGCGTGCGGGCCTCGTCGATGAGCACGTTGTCGGCCTCGTCAACAAGCGCGAACCAGTAGGGGCGTTGCATGAGTTTCGGGCCACCGCCGCCATCGCGGCCGATGAGCATGGCCCCAAGGTCGCCACGGCCTTCGATGATTTCGCGGTTCATTAGCCGGTCTTTGAGGAAGTCGAAGCCAAATTCCTTCGCAGTGCCGTAGGTGACGTCACGGGCATAGGCTTGGCGACGCGAGTCGAAATCCATCTGGGCCTCGATGATGCCCACCTTCATGCCGAGCGCTTCGTAGATCGGCGTCATCCACTCGGCATCGCGGCGGGCGAGATAATCATTGACGGTGGCGAGGTGGGCACCCTTGCCGGCGAGCGCATACAGCACCAGCGGCAGTGTGGCGACAAGTGTCTTGCCTTCGCCGGTTTGCATTTCGACGATCGCGCCGTGGACGAGAGCCACGCCAGCGAGCAACTGCACGTCGTAGTGCCGCATGCCGAGGCGTCGGCGGCCAGCTTCGCGAGTGGCGGCGAAGGCGTCGATGATCAGGCTGTCGGCCGGCTCCCCGGCTTTGGCTCGGTAGGAGAGCGAGCGACCGAGTCGCTTGAGGGCGACATCATCGAGGGCTTCCATCTCGTCGGCGAGGGCATCAATCCGTTCGACGATCTTCCACGTCGAGGCATTGATCGCAGGCCGCGATCCCGGCCTGATCCCTTGTAGCCAGCGAAACATCGTGTGGAAACTCCGTGAACACGCTTAGAAGCAGGAGTCTACCACGAGGGGAAAATAGGGACGGGAGCGTGGGCGAGCCATCGCAGGCGAGGGAAACCTTGGCTTTCCCTCCGCCTGCGGAAGCCTGCGGGGGCCATGGATGGCGCTTGCTGTCGCGTCGTCGCATCCCTTTCGGGCCTGCTCCGGCTTGGGCGACTGCACGGCTGGAGGCCGTGCGTCGCAGGCGAGGGAAACCTTGGCTTTCCCTCCGCCTGCGGAAGCCTGCGGGGGCCATGGATGGCGCTTGCTGTCGCG
>JAYQOK010000136.1:0-3989 GCA_038144795.1 Candidatus Kuenenia sp.
GGCACATAGTGGGCTCCGGCCATACCGATTGCCGACTCGATTTGATCGTCACTGCCGCCGAGAGCCGCAGCGTAGGCCGCCGCACAGGCAACGGTGCCGTGGTGCACGTGGTCGATCGCGTATTTCCGCAGCGCGAAGACCTCAGCGAGCCGCCCGCGAATCTCATCAATGAGGAGCATGAGGCGCAGCGTGGCATCTCCATCAAGGCCCGCCTCACGGGCCGCGGCAATGGCAACCGGGTAATAGTCGTTGTGCCCAAACTCACCGGCAGTCCGCCCCTTCGCAGCGTCATAACCAAAGTTGGTGCCATTGGAATCCCACTCCCGCACTGCTGACGCGTTGGCGGCCACCGCCTTCTCG
The DNA here is from genome assembly GCA_038144795.1 of Candidatus Kuenenia sp. Taxonomy (GTDB): domain Bacteria; phylum Planctomycetota; class Planctomycetia; order Pirellulales; family UBA1268; genus CACORA01. The sequence goes on from JAYQOK010000136.1 coordinate 361, forward strand.
GTGGCGCAGGGCTGTCGTGAACCAAAGCAGATACCCCCGCGCGAGGCTGTCGTCGGCCGCGTAGCCAGAGCCTCTCGCCGCAGTACCGTTGGAGCGTTGGCTTTTGCGGCAAGAGCTGACACGCCGCAGCCCACACTGTCGAGGTGAAAAGCTTCGAGCCGCGCGAGCGTGGCCGCGCCGATGGGCCGTGGGGTCGTAAGAAAGTCGCGGCAGTAGCGGGCTAGACCACGGGCCTGATTCGTAGACCGCGGCAGCAGGATCGTGTTCTGGGTAGTCGACATCCCGAGAGGATACACTGCAGACATGCATCCGCAGCAGGTGGGTCCCTACCAGATCGTTTCCAGACTCGGCCACGGCGGCATGGGAGCCGTCTACGAGGCCGTGGAGCCACGGAGTGGCAAGGCCGTGGCCATCAAGGTGTTGGCCGCGCACCTGACGGACGATCCCGGCGTGCGGAGCCGGTTCGAAACTGAGATCGCCACACTCAAGAGTCTCCAGCACCCGGGGGTAGTGCAGTTGCTGGCCTATGGTGAGGACGACGGACAGCCCTATTTCGCGATGGAACTCGTGCGGGGCCAGGCTCTCGACAAACTTCTCCGAAACGGCCGCCGATTCACATGGCGGGAAACGGTTGCCGTTGCCTCGGCGGTGGCCCGAGCACTCAAACTTGCCCATGACAGCGGGGTGATCCACCGTGACCTCAAGCCCGCCAACCTGCTCGTACCAGACAACGGCACGCTTGCCGACATCAAGTTAGCTGACTTTGGCATTGCAAAATTCTTTGGTGCTGCGGGCCACACTGCGGCGGGCAACGTGGTGGGTACGGCAGAATACATGGCCCCTGAGCAGGCCGCTGGCAAACCGGTAGACGCCCGGGCCGACATCTACTCGCTCGGCCTCGTCATGTTCGCCATGCTCACGGGTAAACCGCCTTTTCGTGCCGGGCACTACACCGAGGTGATGCGGATGCAACAGTCGATGTCACCCCCACGGCTTACGACAGTGCTACCGGATCTCCCCGAGTCTCTCGACCAACTGATTCAGCGGATGCTGGCCAAGAATCCGGCTGAGCGACCGGCAAGTGTTCTGGCACTCGGTCGGCTCCTCGACTCGATCGAGGGTACGGTCACCATGGAGGCGGCTGCGGCCAAGCCACTGGTGATTGACGCCTCGTCTCGCGCCGGCCTCACAGCTCGCGTTATTTCACCGCAAGATGCCACGCTCGATGTGACGACCAGTCAGCCCGCTGTCTCCTCTGACGCCCGCCTCATGGCCCCAACGCAGGGAGCGACCACACCACCACAGCCAGCTCATCCAACGAAGCGGGACGGAGGCACAAAACAGTCGACCGATATTGATGTGATGAACACGCACGTCGCCCCCATCCGTCGCAGCCACCATGTCTCCGTAGAGCGGGAGAAAGTGATTGCCGCGGCCCGAGAAAAACGGGCCCATCATCGTGAACTGTGGATGCAGACCACCTCAGTGGCCGGCCTCACGGCCGTATTGCTCGCGGGTGGATATCTTGTGCTGCGTCCGCTGACAGCCGATGCTCTCCGCAGTCGGATTGACGAGACCGTCGCGGCGGCGACAGAGCGACTTGATGGCCTGAAAAATGCGGAGCGGGAGATTGACGAATTTCTCCGTCGGTTTGCCGGTGACCCAGGGGCCGAAGAAGTCGCTGCCCTGAAGCAGCGCATCCTTGTCGATCGCCTTGAAAAGCGGTCGGCTCTGAGAAAGCGACGAAACAAGCCGCCCTACCTGCGAATTGAACGCGACTATCGTGAAGCTTTGGAGTCTGACGATCCCCACGAGCAACTCACGCGGCTCAAGGCGATACTCGACACCGAGCCAAAAACCCTGACCACACCCGTTGGACTTCACGCCGCTGACGATGACCTGCAAGGCAACCTCGAACTCTGGAAGGCGTTGATCACAGTAAAGATTGAGCAGGTAAGACAGCTTGCCAGCGCCGAGCAGCGGGCCAGGCAACTCGACGCACCGCAAGGGAAACCATGATGATGAACGCACCTGCCGCCTCAGCAACTCGCCCCAAGAGCCATGCCGCCTTCGCTCGGGCCAAGGCTCTCATTCCAGGTGGTGTGAACTCGCCGGCGCGGGCCTTCGGTGGAGTCGGCGGCGAACCAATCTTCTTTACCAGCGCTCAGGGCCAACGGCTCACCGATATTGATGGCCATACCTACCTCGACTACATCGGCTCCTGGGGGCCGATGATCCTCGGCCATCGTCATCCACGAGTGGTGACGGCGATCGAGCGGGCACTGGCCACCGGCACCAGTTACGGCGCCCCGACCGAGGCCGAGAGCCAACTGGCCGAGATCATCGTCGATGCCGTGCCGAGCATCGAGAAGGTACGGCTGGTGAGCAGCGGCACAGAGGCGGCGATGAGTGCAGTCCGGCTGGCCCGTGGCTTCACCGGCCGCGAGGTAATCGTGAAATTTGCGGGCAATTACCATGGCCACGTCGACAGCCTGCTTGTGGCCGCCGGCTCATCAGCAGCCACGCTCGGCGTGCCTGATTCGCCCGGCATTACCAAGGGTACTGCGCAGGATACGGTTGTTCTTGAATACAACGAGCCGCAGTTGTTGGAAGAGCTCTTCGCTACCCGTGGTGACGCAATCGCGGCGGTGCTCTTAGAGCCGGTCGTTGGCAACATGGGGCTTGTCGTGCCGTCCCGCGCGTTTCTGGAAACGGCCCGCCGCCTGACGGCGCAGCACGGAGCGTTGCTCGTGTTCGATGAGGTGATGACCGGCTTCCGGCTTGCCCTTGGGGGCGCACAAGAACTGCTCGGCATCACGCCCGACCTCACCACGCTCGGCAAGATCGTCGGTGGAGGCCTACCGCTGGCAGCCTACGGAGGGCGAGCTGATGTGATGAATCATGTGCTGCCAGCGGGCAAGGTGTTTCAGGCCGGCACGCTCTCGGGCAATCCATTGGCGGTGGCAGCCGGCACCGCCACACTCGAGGAACTCCGCGATCAGGCACCCTATGCCCAACTCGAGCGACATGGCGCCCGGCTGGAGGCAGGCTTCCGTGCGGCAGCCGCAGCGCTCGGATTCCCGGTTTGGATCGCGCGGGTTGGAAGCATGATGACTATGTTCTTCCAGCGGGGACCGGGACCGATGCCGGTCACCGGATGGCAGACCGCCTCGCAGTCTGATACCGCCCGTTACGGACGGTTTTTCTGGGCAATGATCGACCGTGGTGTCTACTTGCCATGCAGCCAGTATGAGGCATTGTTTTTTTCAACCGCCCATACCGATGCCGACATCGAGGCGACGATTACCGCGGCCCATCAGGCACTCTCTACCTTGTGAAACCAGGCACCTCGATCAGCTTGGGGAAACACGGGCTGCAGACCCGGCCGCCGGCGAGCAGAGCGCGGGCAGGATGGAGATCGCCGCGCTACAGTACGTGAAAGTCAATAACGACAGGCAAGTGATCACTCGCCACTTTTGAGAGGCTTGTCTTCACCACGCGCGCTTGGCGCAGTTCAATCGGTCCACGGGCAAACGCCTTGTCGAGTGCCCCCACCGCCATCCACGCCGGGAACGTGCGAAATCGGCTCACCGGATGGGTGAACTGCTGAAAGCCGTGCGGCACCAGCC
>JAYQOK010000136.1:3999-5719 GCA_038144795.1 Candidatus Kuenenia sp.
GCACCAGCCGTTCGCGCCAGAGGGTGTCTCGCCAGTCGTTGAAGTCTCCTACCATGAGGGTCGGCAAATTGTCAGCTGACCGGAAAAGGGGATGGTTTACGATCCGCTCCACCTGCCAATGCCGTTCCTGCTCCGCCAGCCCGAGGTGGGCATGAACCAGGTGCAATGATCCCTCCGGTGAATCGACCACGAGCAGTTGGGCTCCGCGCGGTTTGCGGCTCCCTTTACGAAGTGAGATGCGATGTCGACTTACAACCGGCCAGCGGGAGAGCACCAGATTTCCATACGCTCCTTCGCCGACCGGGACGTTTGATTGAAAGACCGAGTGGCAGCGAAAGTAGCGGGCGAGCAGCCGTGGCTGGTCGTCAAAGTGACTGCGATGGACGAGGCGATCAACCTCCTGAAGGCAGATCAGGTCGGGATTCTCCGACTCGATCGTGTCGATGATCCGGGATAAAGAATAGCGGCGGTCGCGACCACCGATGCCCTTGTGGATATTCCAACTCAGAAGCCGCATATGCCGCGTCCAAAGGGATTGTCGGTTTCTTCCGAACAGAACCTCGATGGTATACAGTTATCGGCGGATGACTTCGTGTGCACAAGACGCACGCGGAGTCTATGGTCGCCTGCGTCTATCCCACGGAGCCACCATGAGGAGCCTGATATTTTTTGCCGTGATCTGCATTGCAGAGTTGTACGGCCCTGATCAGATCGCGGTGGCGTCACCACCCCCCAATATTGTTTTGATCGTGGCCGACGACCTGGGATGGGGCGAAGCGGGTTGTTACGGCCAGAAGAAAATCCCCACGCCACACATCGACCAACTCGCCGCCGAGGGACTCAGATTCACTCAGTTTTACGCAGGCGCCCCCGTGTGTGCGCCTTCTCGCTGCGTGCTTCTCACAGGGCTCCACCTTGGGCATGCCGAGATCCGTGGAAATCGGCAGGCCAGCAGAAGCTTTCCGGAATTTAAGGAGGGTCAGCACCCGCTCAGCAACGACGCACGCGTGTTTCCGCAACTGCTTCAGCAGGCTGGCTATGCGACTGGAGCCATGGGCAAGTGGGGTCTTGGGCCAGTTGGCAGTTCCGGAGAGCCGAACCGTAAGGGATTCGACCTCTTCTTTGGATACAACTGTCAGGCCGTGGCTCATAGTTTTTTCCCCCCCACGCTGTGGAAGAATCGTGACGAGATCATCATCAATCGCCACCCGGTCCCCGGCCACGCCAAGCAGCCAGAAGGAGATGTTCGCATGGCAGACTGGATCGCGGAAACCTACGCATCCAGACCGATCGTTGCCGAGGCCGAAGCCTTCATCGCAGCACATGCCAATGAACCGTTTTTTCTATTTCTTCCCTTCACTGAGCCACATGTGGCCATGCACCCACCGATCGAAACGGTGAACCGATTTCCACAGTCTTGGGATGACACGATGTACCGCGGGGGAAACGGTTACCTGCCCCACCCGCGGCCTCGTGCGGGCTACGCCGCGATGATCGCGGAACTCGACGACCATGTCGGCCGAGTGATGGTTGCTCTCGACAAAGCGGGGGTCACAGATCGCACCCTCGTGATCTTCACGAGTGACAACGGGACCACGCATGAAGGACGGGCCGATCCTCACTTTCACATTGGTGGCGTTGATGCCACCTTCTTCAACAGCACCGCACCCTGACCATTGCTCAGCGTCGCGCTCAGCGCCCCGCCCAAGCTCAGCGCGCC
>JAYQOK010000136.1:5729-10326 GCA_038144795.1 Candidatus Kuenenia sp.
CAACAGCACCGCAGGGCTTCGCGGGTATAAGGGGAGTGTCTACGAAGGTGGATTGCGGGTGCCTTGCATCATGCGGTTTCCCGGAAGGATTCCCGCGGGTCGGGTAAGTGAAGTTCCTGCCTGGTTTCCCGACATCTTTCCCACGGTCTGTGAAGCCGCTGGTACATCGACCCCTGAGGGGCTTGATGGCGTGAGTCTGTGGGGGCTCCTCGCCGACACGGGTACCGTCGAAGACCGACCCTCACCTCTGCTATGGGTGTTTCCTGAATATGGAGGCCAGATGGCTGTGCGACTCGGCGATATGAAGGCGGTGCGACGCGGATTGCTTCGACGTTCCCCCTCCCGCTGGGAGGTCTACGATGTCGCGAAAGATCCGAACGAAACAACGGATCTGGCTCGTGATCACAGCGACGTCATTCAACGGGCCGTGCAGGTGCTTAACAAAGAGACCCACGACAATGCCAACTTTCCGATGCCCAAGGCGTCGGTTGACTGATCCACCGACGAGCGTGGGCTCAGGCACGCTACAGTCCAAACTTCACCAGCATGCCACAAACCAGCACGGCCAACCCGGCAAAGGCGTGGCTGAACCGATCGAGCTGCGGCAGTCGCACCACCGCCACTCCTGAGCGGACCACGAGCACCGTCGCCAGCATCGTGCCGATGGTGGCAATCGTGAAAGCCGCCACCACCAGGGCCACGGCCCACGGGCTCGCCTTCGCGGCCGGGTACATGAGCAACGGGATCAGCGGCTCGCACGGCCCAAACATAAACAGGAGGAACAGCGCCCAAGGCACCCACACGCTGGCTGCCGGAGCCGCCTGCCCAGCCTCGCTCTGGCCGGCCACCTCATCAGCAGCCGGGTGCACATGCATGTGGTCGGCCTCGTGGGTGTGCTCGTGGGCATGCACGGTGCCATCGGCATGCACATGGACGTGCGAATGCCCGCCGCCTGCAGAGCGAAAGGCCCGCATCATGCCCCAGGTAAAATAGGCGAGGCCAAAGCCGATCAGAAGCCAGGCGGCCGTGTCACCACGCAGGGCCTCGAGCCCCTCCAGTTGCATCACGGCGATGCCGAGGGCGAGGCCCACCAGGCCGATCACCACCGAGCCGGCCACATGCCCAAGGCCGCAGGCGGCCGTCACGCCCAGCGTCCGCGGTGTCGACCAGCCACCAGCCCGCGCCATGGCGATGAAGGGGATGTAATGGTCAGGCCCAAGGATCGTGTGGATCACCCCGACCGAAAAGGCCGTCGCGCAGAGGGCCGCCACCTGCGGGACACCGATTTCGGCAAACATGAGTTGCTCTCTGAAAAACTGAGAAGAACAAAAGCAAACAGACGCTAACTGAAGAAATAGAGTTGGTTGAGCGCCAGCGACTTGGCAGGCGGCGCCGTGGCATGCTTGCCATCGACCTTCACCGCGAACGTCTGCGGATCGACCTCGATCTTCGCGAGGGTGTTGTTGCGGACCATATCCCGCTTGGTGAGCGTGCGGGTGCCACGGACGGGCATCACCTGCCGCCGTAGCCCGAGCCGTTCGCCGAGGCCGCGATCGTGGGCCGCCTGCGAGATGAACGTAATGCAGGTGTCGGGCATGGCCGCGCCAAACGCCCCGAACATCGGCCGGTACATCATCGGCTGTGGCGTGGGGAGTGAGGCGTTGGGATCGCCCATAGTTGCCCAGTTGATCATGCCCCCCTTGATTACGAGCTTCGGCTTCGCTCCGAAAAAGGCCGGCTCCCAAAGCACGAGGTCGGCCATCTTGCCCGGGGAGATCGAGCCGAGCACATGGGCAATGCCCTGCGTGACGGCCGGGTTGATCGTCACCTTCGCCACAAACCGCAGCACGCGGAAGTTGTCATTGCCCGGAGCATCCTGCGGCAAGGCCCCGCGAACCTTCTTCATGTGGTCGGCCGTCTGGATGGCCCGCAGAAAGCTCTCACCGACGCGGCCCATCGCCTGCGAGTCACTGGAGATGATCGAGATCAGCCCCATGTCATGAAGCACCCCCTCGGCAGCGATCGTCTCAGCCCGCACGCGGCTCTCCGCGAAGGCCACGTCGGAGGGAATCCGGGGATTCAGGTTGTGGCAGACCATTATCATGTCGAACAGTTCGGCCACGCTGTTCACCCCGTAGGGCAGTGTCGGATTGGTCGAGCTCGGGAGCACGTTCGGCTCGCCGGTCACCTTGATGATGTCGGGGGCATGGCCGCCGCCGGCTCCCTCGGAGTGAAACGTATGGATCGTGCGGCCGTCGATCGCGGCCAGCGTGTCCTCCACGAAGCCGCTCTCGTTGAGCGTGTCGGTGTGGATGCTCACCTGCACGTCATAGTCGTCGGCCACCGACAGGCAGGCGCGGATCGCCGCCGGCGTCGAGCCCCAGTCTTCATGGATCTTGAAGCCGGCCGCCCCGGCCAGCACCTGCTCGACCATCGGGGCCGCCCCGGAAGAGTTGCCCTTGCCGAGCAGGCCAAAGTTGATCGGCAGCCCCTCGATCGCCTTGAACATCATCTCCAGGTTCCACGGCCCGGAGGTGATCGTCGTGCCATTGGTGCCGTCGGTCGGCCCGACGCCGCCGCCCCAGAATGTTGTGATGCCATTGGAGAGGGCGGCATACACCTGCTGCGGACAGATGTAGTGCACGTGGGCGTCCATCCCGGCCGGCGTGAGGATCAGGTGCTCGGCGGAGATCGCATCGGTGGCGGGGCCGACGGCGAGGCCAGGCGATACGCCCTCCATCGTACTCGGGTTGCCCGCCTTCCCAATGCCGACAATCTTGCCATCTTTCACGCCCACGTCGGCCTTCACCACGCCGATCGTCGGGTCGACGATCGTGGCATTGGTGATGACGAGGTCGAGCGCGCCGCCGTGGCTGGTCAGTTGGCTGTCACTTCCCATGCCGTCCCGCAGCGTCTTGCCGCCGCCATACACGGCCTCATCGCCATACACGCGGAGATCCTGCTCGATTTCGATCACGAGGTCGGTATCACCGAGCCGGATCTTGTCACCAACCGTGGGCCCGAAGAGATCGACATACTGCTTGCGAGAAATTTTCGACATGAGGGCAATCTCTAAAAAGTTGTGGAGGGTGTTGAGCACATCCGTCGGGGGCGGTGAAAGCCTCGGCTTCGGAGGCGAGGATACGCCAACTCGCCTCGACTTCCCCCGACCCCAGGCTCATTGATCGTGAGATCCCTTATCATTTTGTTTCCGGTGGGAGCGACTTGAAGCCGAGTTCGGCGGCTTTCTTGACGGCGACGGTGAAGTTGGGGCGGTAGTCGGGGGTGGGGCCGGTGCCGACCCAGCCGTCCACGAGGTTGGCGAAGCCGTGGGCGTAGCGCTTGCCGGCCAGTGGCACGAGTGTCACCTGCTTCTCATCGCCCGGCTCGAAGCGGATGGCGGTTGTGGCCGGAATGTCGAGACGCATCCCGAAGGCGGCGGCCCGGTCGAAGGCCAGTTCGCGGTTAACCTCGAAGAAGTGGTAGTGGGAGCCGACCTGTACCGGGCGGTCGCCGGTGTTCCGAACCTTGAGCGTCACGGTGGGCCGGCCGACGTTCATCTCGATGTCGCCCGCGGCGAGGATCACGCCGCCCACGGCCACGTCGTGGAGGCCCTCGGCGTGCGGCGCCGCGTGCTTGTGTCGCTGCCAGGACGCGGAGGATTTTTTGGCCATAGAAACGCTCCTCGGAGAGGGTGCAAAAAGTTTGTGACGCTAGCGGATCGGCTGGTGGACGGTGACGAGCCGGCTGCCGTCAGTAAACACCGCCTCAAGTTGCACAAACGGGATCATGTCGGCGACGCCTTCCATCACGTCGGCCTTGGTGAGCACGTCAGAGGCAATCTTCATCACCTCCTCGACCGTCTTGCCCTCGCGGGCTCCATCCATCGCGGTGGCGCAGATGATTGACATCGCCTCGGGGTGGTTGAGCTTGATGCCTTTCGCCTTGCGTTTGAGCGCTACCTCCGCCAGGGCATAGACCATCACTTTTTCCATCTCGCGGGGCGTCAGGTGCATCGCTCATGATCCTTGTTCGGGGAGAGGAACCGGTCCAGCCGCAGCAGCAGCACCACGATCCACGCTGCCATGATAAAGGGGGCCGTCAATGCTGGTACGCCAAAATTACTCGGAAAAAACTCGGTGAGCGGAACGCTCACACTCGCTGCCAAGGCAGCCGATACCAGTGACGGCCAGGCCAGATAGGCCGCCATCGCTGCCAGGGCCGCGTTGTAGCCGTAGACGCCCAGCGCGAGCTGGCCGGCCGGGTCACCATGGTAGATCGCCAGAAACGTGCCCAAGAGGGCTCCGCCAACGGCCACGAGAGACTGCCGCCACCCGCTCCAGGCGATGCCGGCGAGGAAGCAGACGCCGCTGGCTGCCTTGGCCGAAAACATCACCTCGGCCAGGCCGGCCAGCACTTCTTCCGCAAGCCCCGTCAAGCCAGGCCGCGGCACCGTTTCAGCGGCGGCCGTTGCCGGCGGGCGGTCGCCGAGATCGCCCGCGAGAATCAGCATGCCCCAGGTGACGATCACGAATGCTGTCGTGTAGGTGGGGAAGGGGAGCCGGCGGAGGATACCCGTCACCGGTACGGCAAGGGC
>JAYQOK010000137.1:0-10290 GCA_038144795.1 Candidatus Kuenenia sp.
CCGCCCCCGCGGGGGGGGTGGGGGGGGTGGTTGCACGGCCGGGCTTTGGGGCCGGGCAACCCCCTCGCCGCGTAACCAGCGGGCGTCAAACTGCGGGGTTTTGGCAAACCGGTCATGCGTCCTCGGATTGGCGTGCTCTGCGGCGCGTGATTGTGCCGATTTAACCGACACTGCTCGGGAGTCTTGCCATGCCAAAAACATCTGCCACCCCACGTCCCCAACGCCCCAAGGCCCTCACGGTCTTCGCCGCGGCCTTCGTGGCCGGCGCCGTCGCGGCCGTGGGCATCAACCGCGCGCTTGATGTTCATCTCGCGCAGGCCAAGCCGCAGGTGGAGTGTGAGCCGATCTTCGTCGCTCTCCGCGACCTGGCCCAGGGATCGCCCGTGACGATCTGGGACGTCGCCCTGCGCGACTGGCCAAAGGCGATGCTGCCGACCACGGCGCTGCGGGCCGATGATCGCTTCGAAGGGATGCTGGTGAAGCACCCGGTGCGGGAAGGCCAGCCGCTGCTGTCGGTGCAACTGATGACGGTCGAAGCCCGTTCAACTCCGGCAGCGACGGTGGAGCAGGTCGTAGAAACGTACGCGCCGCGGACGTTTGAGCCGGCACTGGTTGCCCAGCCCGATGCCGACCTGTGGGCGGCCGCGGAGGAGCCTGTCCAGCAGGCTCCAGCGGTCGCACAGCCTGCTGTTGCTCCAGTTGACATCGCTCCAGTCGATGTGGTGGCGACAGACCCTACCGCGGATGAGACCGCCACAGTCATCGAGCCGAGCGCCTCTCCGGCCGACATCGCCATGGAAGCCGTCGCTGCACCGGTGGAAACAGCAGTTCCCGAGCCCACGATCTCCACGCCGTCGATCGATGAGGTGGTGACGACCGCCGACATCCCTCCCTTGATGCCGACGGAGGAGCCGGCCCCGGTGACGAGCGTTGAACCGTCTGCGACGACTGCCGCCACTCAGCCGGAGGCACCGGTCGAGCCAAGCGAGCGAGCAGTCCCGGCCGATGCTCCCGCCCAGCCGGAGCAGACGCCTGCCCAGCCGGTGGCCGCAACACCCAAGCGATACCTGGTGGTTCCGGAACGGATTGCCGTGCAAGCCGAGGCATCATTTACCTCGCCAGCGTTGCAGAACGCTGCCGTCGAGCCGCAGGCACCAGTTGAGACCGCTCCTGCCCAAACTGCTCCTACCCAAACTGCTCCAGCCAAGGTGGCTCCGGCAGCCGTCGTGAAGCAGAGTCCAGCCCCGGCCAAGCCGAGCACGCCAGCCAAGCGACCCGCCCAACCAACCGCGACGGCTCGCTCAAAGTCAGTACCCCGAGTCGCCCAAGCGCCGACGCTCGAAACCCATCCCAACACCGAGCCGCAGCAACCGCCATCGGCCTTCGACGGCCTGTTCCCCAACCTGCGGGCCACGATCGGGGCGGTTGACGAAGAGCTGCAAAAGATTCGCCGCGAACGAGCTGCTCCAGAGCAGGGCAGCCAGCAGCAGCAACGGCCGCAACAACCCAAGCCGCCCTCGCGGGCCGCCCGCTGGCCCTGGTCCTTCGGCCGCTGATTCAGCCTTGGGGTTCGATGACGAGTTTGCCGGCGAGGCTGGTGGAGCGGTGGATCGTGGCGGCTTCCTGGATGGCATGGGCCTCGGCTGTGGCATTGAGCGGTAGCACGCGGTCGATCGGCACTCGCAGGGCTCCCGCCGCCAGCCAGCGGTTGATGTCGATGGCTGCCGCGGCCTGCGTCTGGCTCGACGCCTTGAACATCACGAAGCCCAGCAGCCGGCACTGCTTCACATAAAACGGCCCCACCGGAAACGACGGCCGGGCATCGCGGCCCGCCATGATCACCATGCGTCCGCCATCGCCGAGCATTTCAACCGCCTGATCGAAGGCCGGCTCACGAATCGTTTCCCAGTAGACAGCGACACCTTCCGGGGCTGCTTCGCGAACGGCGGCGAGCATCGCGGCGGTATCGTGGTAATCGACCACGAGATCGGCTCCGAGCCGTTTCACCATCTCTCGCTTCCGTGGCGTGCCGGCCGAGGCGATCACGCGGCCACCGAGCGCCTTGGCAATCTGCACCACCGCGGTGCCAACTCCTCCTGAGCCACCGTTGACGAAGATCGTCTCACCCCGCCGGAGCCCCGCATGCTCCACCAGGCCGAGGTGGGCCGTGATCGAGACCAGCGCCGCCGCGGCAGCATCGCGATCACTTACCCCATCGGGAGTCGGATAGAGCCACCGCTCGTCAACGGCCGCCAATTCCGCACACGTGCCCTGCCGGCCGAGCAGCCCCTGATTGGAGCCCCACACCCGCATACCCGGCTTTAACCGATCGACATCGCTGCCCACAGCCACTACCTCGCCAGCCAGATCGCAGCCGACGACGAATGGAAACGGCAGTGGCATCGCCACGATGCCAGCCCGCACATAGGTATCAATCGGGTTGATCGCGCAGGCTCTGACGGCAACAAGCACTTCCCGCGGACCGGGCACCGGATCGGGCAAATCGCCGATCACGATTTCCCGTGGGCCACCCGTCTGCCTGATGAATGCCGCCTTCATTGCTGCTGCCTACGGGCTGTGGCCCACATGGCCAGGCCAGCCAGCCCCACCGCTGCACCGAGGCCGCCGAGCACAAGCAGCCCCCGCGACACGCCTTCCCAGAAGTGAGATCGCTGCTGCAGCCACTTTTCTTCCGGCAGCGGAGGACGGGCCACGCCCGACTGCGACAATACCTTCCAAGCCTCGAAGATTTGCTTATCGCTCGCGGTGGAAACATTTGCGCGGATCACTGCTGGTGTGATCATCGCTTGGGGTGGCACGCTCAACGCGGCGGCTCCGACCCATGCCAGCACGGCCGTGATGCCACCAGCAAGCATGCAGGCATGGGCGAGTCGCCAGCGGGATTGCGGGCCAGACTGTCCGCGTTCGACCGGCTCGAGCTGGCTGAAGTCGCGGAGTTTGGGCACGGCCACCTCGCGGCTGCAGGCCGGGCACGTCACAACGCCACCTGCCTGTCCGGTGGTGATCACGATCGGACGCGAACATTCACAGGGAAGAAGGAATGATTGCATGGAAAGGACTCAGCAGCACCGACGATCGAGTACACGGAATACGAAGAGCGGGGCCGCAGAAACAAATCCGTCGGAAGTTTTTACCATCCGACCTCCATTTTTCGGAATTTTGTCCATTCGGCACGGGAAAAAAGTTGGCTTTCTCTCGACCGTAGCGACATAATCGTAAACCCGCGAAAACCGTGGTGTGCCCTGATCCTGCCCCTCTTTTCTCACTCGTTAATTGCCCTTTTCCCACCGCCCCCAGATGCCCCCTCCCTCCAGGAGGCGGGGCGTTCCCGGGGGGTTTTTGGGGCTCTGGACTTGGTTGCGCCTTGAATCACACTGTCGAGTCCACGAATGATGCATCGGTGCCTGGAGGCATCCCGCGGACCGACATCCGCCTGAATGTTTCCTGTTCATGTTTGTAGGAATTTGAAGGAGCTCTGCCTTGTACGACTCGCTGCTGGACGAACTTGAGGACGATGTTGTCTCTAATCCGCAGGAAGTTGAGGAACTGACCGAGAAGGTCGTAAACGCTGAAGAGGCTGATGCCGAACTGCTCGACGACGACTCCGATGCGCCGCTGGTTCCTGAAGGAGAACTTTCCGAAGATGCCGAGGTTGAGGCCGGCGGAGATGCCGAAGAGGTGCTCGCTGAACAGGTGGAAAATTGGTCCGACGATCCGGTTCGCATGTATCTCACGCAGATGGGTGAGATCCCTCTGCTCACCCGTGCCCAGGAGATCTACCTCGCCCGACGAATCGAGACGACGCGGGCGCAGTTTCGTGCCAAACTTCTCGAGTGCGAATACATCTGCCAACAGGCTTTCAAGGTGCTCTCACGGGTGCATCGCGGCGAATTGCCGTTTGACCGGACTGTGCAGGTGTCGGTGACTGATCGTCTGGAGAAGGATCAGATTCTTGGCCGACTGCCTCACAACCTGAAGACGCTCGATGTCTTGCTCAAGCAGAACAAGGCCGACTACCGCATCGCCCTGTCGAAGAAGCGAAAGATGGCTGAGCGACGGCAGGCGTGGGCCCGGCTTGGCCGCCGGCGCCGCCGCTGCGTGCGGCTCATCGAAGAGCTCGGCCTACGGACACAGCGAATCGAGGCGATGATCCCGACACTTGAAGGCTTCGTGTCGCGGCTGAAGGAACTCAAGACGAAGATCGACGCCCACAAGCGGACGAAGCAGCCACCATCGGCCCGTGCTCAGTTGGTCGATGAGTACCGCGCTATTCTCAAGGCCTGCCAGGAGACGCCCCGCAGCCTGAAGCGGCGGGTCGACGAAATCCGCGTGATCTTCTCGAAGTACCAGAAGGCAAAGCGTGGCCTGTCGGAGGGCAACCTCCGTCTCGTGGTCTCGATCGCCAAGAAGTATCGCAACCGTGGCCTGTCGTTCCTGGATCTGATTCAGGAAGGTAACGCTGGGTTGATGCGGGCGGTGGACAAGTTTGAATACCGCCGCGGCTTCAAGTTCTGCACCTACGCCACCTGGTGGATTCGGCAGGCGATCACCCGCGCGGTGGCCGACCAGAGCCGCACGATCCGCATCCCGGTGCACATGGTGGAGACCATGAGCCGCGTCCGCAACGTCGCCCGGCAACTGCTCCAGGAATACGGCCGCGAGCCGACGATCGAAGAAATCGCCGCCCGGGCCGGCACGCCGGTCGACGAGACGCGTCGCGTGACGGCAATGAGCCGCTACCCGATCAGCCTCGATCGCCCGGTCGGCAACAGTGAAGACAGCCACTTCGGCGACCTGCTCCCCGACACCGGTGCCGAAAACCCGGCCGTCGGTGCCGCGCAGGAAATGCTTCGTAACCGGATCGCCAAGGTGTTGAAGAGCCTTTCCTACCGCGAGCGGGAGATCATCAAGCTTCGCTACGGCCTCGGCGACGGCTACAGCTACACGCTCGAAGAGGTGGGCCACATATTCAAGGTGACCCGCGAGCGAATCCGGCAGATCGAAGCAAAGGCCGTCCGCAAGCTTCAGGCGCCGGCCCGCAGCGAAGAGCTCTCCGGTTTCCTCGATTAAAAGACTCCGCGATCGCTCTTGGCTGTCCGACTATGTGGTGACAGGAACAATGGTTTGAGCGGTGGTGCCCGGTATACTGTTGGGTGTTCCCTTCGGAGGATCTCCATGTCCATTGCTCACTCGGCGTTTCCCCTGGCCCTCCTGATGGCCGCTCTTTGTGTCCCGCCCGTGTGTCCGGCTGCCGAACCGAGCGGTTTCACTCGCACCACGATTGACCTCGGCATGGTGGTGACCAATATCGAGAAGTCAGTCGCCTTCTACACCGATGTGATCGGTTTCGCCGAGTTGCCCGGCTTCGATGTGCCCGCAACGCTCGCCACCGATGCCGGCCTCACCGACGGCAAGCCGCTTTCGATCCGTGTGCTCGTGCTCGGTGAAGGCCCCGAGGCAACCAAGCTCAAGCTGATGAGCGTGGCAGGCACGACGCCCCGCACCGGAGACACTGACTTCATTCACTCCCATACCGGCTTCCGCTACCTCACAATTATGGTGGCTGACACCGATGCCGCCTTGGCCCGGCTGACGAAGCATGGCGTAAAGCCACTGGCCAGAAGCCCGGCTCCGCTCCCCGAATCCCTGGGCCCCGGCGTCTTCCTCACGTGCGTCCGCGATCCCGACGGCAACGTCGTCGAGTTGGTCGGTCCAAGAAAGTAAAGCTCACCCCTGGCCGATTTTTCCAGCCCGTTCGAGCCAAGCGATGACCTTGGCGGCGAGCGCGTCGGGCTGATGGCTGGCTGAATCGAGCACGATCTCCGGATGGAGGGGTTCCTCGTAGGGATCGTCGATGCCGGTGAAGCCCTTGATCTCTCCGGCGCGTGCCTTCTTGTAGAGGCCCTTCGGATCACGGCTCTCGCAGACCTCGAGTGGCGCCCGCACGTGGATCTCCACAAAGTCGCCGGCAGGCAGCATCGCCCGGACGGCATCGCGGTCGCGGCGATAAGGACTGATGAATGCCGTAAGGGTGATGATCCCCGCCTGCACGAAAAGCTCCGCCACCGCCCCGATGCGGCGGATATTTTCCTCGCGATCCTGCGGACCGAAGCCGAGCCCAAACCGCTGGGCAAACTCGGCTCCATGCCGAGCCTCCAGCAGCGCTGGAGCGGCGTTGAGCCCGTGTCGAACGTTGTCGCCATCCAAGAGAAACGTGCGACAGCCCCGTTCGTAGAGCAACCGATCGACCGCATTGGCCACCGTACTCTTGCCGCAGCCCGAAAGGCCAGTGAACCAGAGCACGCAGCCTCGATGGCCCGCCGCCCGCTCCCGATCCTCACGGCTCACGGCACAGGCATGCCACCGCACGTCAACCACTTCACCACGCTGCTCTTCCGCCATGCCTTGAACTTTCTCAGCGGAGATTTTACCTCCTCATTTCGTGGTCCTGTTACCAGGCATCGAGCGCGACGATGCGGGTCATCTGTTGCTCCGGATCACCGGGTAGGCCGCGCACGATTTCGATGGTGAGTTTCTCACCAGGGGCATGTCTGCCGATCTCTGTGGTCAGTTCCTCAAAATTCCTGATCGGCTTGTCCGCGATTTTGACGACGATGTCACCTATCTGTAGGCCAGCCTTGTCAGCAGCTGAACCGGGCTGCACCATTGTAATATGACATGGCACAACATTCGGATTACCAGCAACGCCCAACTTGCCCCCCTTGCGGAGTTCGATGTGGGTGTCGGGTAGTTTTTCCGCAAGGCGAGCAACGTGCGTTTCGTCGAGGCCAGTGCCATACAGTTCAATTCGCCCAGCCCGCCGGAGCCGACCAATTACCTCCAGTCCCTTCTTATCGATTGCCACACCGTACACGCTCACGATCAGGACACCCGGCAATCGCAAGAGCATCCGCATATCGTCACTGGAACCTTTCCAGCCCACATCAAACGTCGCTTGCATGCCCTGCTGACCAGTAGCCAGCATGCCGCGGGTCAGTTTCATTCCCAGTTGCTGCAGCGTGACCAGTGCCGCGTCTGCCATGCCCACGGCGTGAAAGTCGAGCGTTGCCTCGGCAAGCTCGGCGACTGAGGCATCGTCGACGGTGGCTGCAGCGTCAAGAAATTGCTCGGCCGCGTCGGCTACGTTCTGGTCGTCACTCCCAAGCATCGACCTGGCGATCTCGATCGCCCGACTGCTCACCTCCAAATCACCACTGCTGATAGCATCTTGTAAAGGGCTCAGTACGGCAGGGCCAGCCTCGATCAGGCTGCGGGTGGCGGCCTCACGCTGGAAAAACTGTGGGGAGCCGAGGGTTTCGATCCAATCGGTGATCTGCTCGGCTGTCGCCGGCTCATCCGCGCTGGCCAAACCAGCCCCAACGGCAATGCCCAGCAGGCACACAACTCGAGGGATGGAGGGGGACACTCGGGGGCTCCTTTGGCCGACTTTGTACCGACTTTCCTGAATATACCACTGGAGGGCCAGTGCAGTTTCCCGCAGGTACACTTCTATAGAACCCTTCGGTTTTGCGTGTCATCCATGTCGCTTCACCTCACCAGCCCCCGTTTGCCAGCCCCGCTGCCGATGAGCCGCGCGGAGATGGATGCCCGTGGCTGGGATGAGGTCGATATTGTCTTCGTCACGGGGGATGCCTACGTCGACCACCCGAGCTTTGCCAACGGGCTCATCGCCCGGCTCCTCGAGGCGGCCGGGTTTCGCGCTGCCGTGCTCGCCCAGCCCGACTGGCGGTCGTGCGAACCGTGGCGGCAGTTTGGCCGCCCGCGGCTTTTCTTCGCCATATCGGCCGGCAACATGGACTCGATGATCAACCACTACACGGCTAATCGGAAGGTTCGCAACGACGATGCCTACTCGCCCGACGGGGCGATCGGCCGGCGACCCGACCGGGCCACGCTCGCCTACTGCCAGCGATCGCGGGAGGCTTTCCCCGGCGTGGCCGTGGTTGCGGGGGGCGTCGAGGCGAGCCTGCGACGGATCGCCCACTACGACTACTGGAGCGACACCGTCCGTCGTTCAATCCTCATGGACTCCAAGGCCGACCTCGTGGCCTTCGGCATGGGGGAGCGGACGGTGCTCGAGATTGCCCGTGGCCTGGCTGGCGGTGGCTCGGTCCATGATCTTCGCAGCATCCGCGGCGTGGCCTATCGACTCGGCGCGAGCGAACCGCCACCGACCGGCTCCGGCCCCTGTTGGCCCAACACGATCGAACTGCCCGCCTACGAGGCGGTCGCCGCCGACCCGCTCGCCTTCTGCGACATGACGCGGATCTCCCACCTTGAGACGAATCCCCACAACGCGAGGCGGCTCGTGCAGCGGCATGGCCGAGAGACGGTGGTCGTAAATCCTCCCGCTCTGCCACTGGAGCAGGACGAGATGGACGAGGTCTACGCCCTGCCCTTCACCCGTCGGCCACATCCGTCATATGGCACCGCCCGCATTCCCGCCTTCGAGGTCGTGGAAAACAGTGTGCAGATCATGCGTGGCTGCTTCGGCGGCTGCACGTTCTGCTCGATCACCGCCCACGAGGGCAGGATCATCCAGAGCCGCAGCAAAGACTCGATCATCACCGAGATCAAATTGCTGGCCAGTCAGCCCGGCTTCAAGGGGACCGTATCGGACATCGGCGGGCCGATGGCCAACATGTATCAGATGAAATGCACGCGGCCGGAGGTGGAGGCGAAATGCCGCCGGCTCTCGTGCGTGCATCCCACCGTCTGCAAGCTGCTCGGCACCGATCATGGGCCGCTCAAGGACGTGATGCGGGAGGCCCGCACGGTGGAGGGCGTAAAGCGGGTGCTCGTGGCCAGTGGCGTGCGAATGGATCTGGCCCGCCGCGATCCGGAGTATCTGCAGGAACTGGCGGCCCACCATGTGGGCGGCCACCTCAAGGTCGCTCCTGAGCACACCGATCCCGAGGTGCTTACCCTTATGAAGAAGCCATCAGCCGACGACTATGTCGAGTTCGACAAGGCCTTCAAGGCCGCCAGCCTCCGGGTGGGCAAGAAGCAGTTCACCGTGCCCTACTTCATCGCCAGCCATCCCGGCAGCGGGATCGAGGAGATGATCGACCTCGCCCTGTTCCTGAAGCGGAATAGCTACAAGCCCGACCAGGTGCAGGACTTCATTCCGAGCCCGTTCGACATCGCCGCCTGCATGTATCACACGGGCCTCGACCCGATGACCAGGCAGCCGGTGAAGATCGTCAAAGGACTGAAGGACCGGCGGATGCAACGGGCCCTGCTGCAGTTCTTCAAGCCGGAAAACTACTTCGAGGTGCGGCGGGCGCTCGAGCAGGCCGGCCGCCAAGACCTGATCGGCTCTGGCTGCGACTGCCTGATCCCGGAGCGGCCACCGAAGGTAGCCCTCGACCACAAACGCCGTGAGGCGACGCGGGCCTTCACCGAGCAGACCTCGGGCGACCACCTCCGAGGCGGGCCTACCACTGTCCGCGGCGAAAGAGCTCGACCTGCCGCGGGCGGCGTGGGAGGCCGCGCTGCCGCGGGCTCACGGAAGCAACGTCGGCCGAGAAAATCGGTTGGCTATCGCCCTCACCGCGGAAAGTAGGTCAGGCTTCTGCTCTCTGCACGGAAATGCGGCCTTCCATGGCCCGCATTTCCTTGGCCGGCCTCCGGCCGGAACTCAACCGGGCCTCCAGCCCTCGCCGTCCTTTCTGTCATCGAACCAGTTGCCTGCCCGTTTCGTACACTCTCTGAGACTGGCTTTGTTCTCCGAGGGAGGTGCCCCATGCGTTCACTGCGTTTCGCCGTCATGATCGCCGCCGCTACCGCGGTGGCCGGGTTCTGTTCCGCCGCCAGTGCGGTCAGTCCCAATAACCCATATCGCTCGTTCAATCTGTCGGGGATCAACTACGGCTCGATGCGGTGGGAGCAGGCCCAGCAGCGGGGCCAGCGAGTCTGGCCTTACTACAACACACCCTCCCGTTCGTATCGCAGTTCACGCTCGACCGTCGGCGGCGCTGTAGTCGGCGGCCCTGGCGTAGGCGCGATCACCAGCGGCAGCCGCACCTACCGCCCCAGCCGCAGCTGGCGCAGGTGAGTGGCAAAATCAGCCCGCGATGGAGTGTTGCCGCGTCGCTTCGACACCCGACGCCTGTCCTACCTTGATTCTGCTCAAAGTGCTCTCGTGGATCCGTGAGGGGCTGCCCGTGCCGCGGAGCCGGCGTTGGCAGCGAGCGAAGGCATGGATGCCGAGAGCGAAGCTGGCATCGAGAGAGCAGAGGGCAGAAT
>JAYQOK010000138.1:0-9914 GCA_038144795.1 Candidatus Kuenenia sp.
TCGTTTTTGGGGCACCATTAATCGCCGTTGCCGTACGGACCTCGATGACTTCGTGAGGCTGGGCGTGGGGCTGGCTGAGTTCGCTCTGGTCGCCGTCTTGTGCCAGCGGGGGGATCTGGTCTTGGACGGCCTGCTCACACGACTGGTAGGCCCGCTGCACGACGATCTGAAAGCCATCTGTGTCGTTGAGCAGGCTGGAATCGAGTTCGGCCTCGATGGTGCAGGAGGCCGAGGCACTGGAGAAGTTTGGCAGGCCGACTTTCTTCGAGACGCCGGCATGGAGTTTCAACATGGGTGGGGTTCCTGTTGGGTTGGTGGATGGGGCTGCTTACGGCGGCGTTGATTTCACCGCCGCCATGAAACGCCCGGGTTTTGACAACATAAAAGCGACGGGCGTGGGTGCAGGAAGGCTTGGGCACCTCCACAACACTCCACGCCCGTCACTTGTTGGGATCGCGGGAATCTTGGGCCGGTCAGAGCCAGCAGCAGGTCACGCCGCCCGGACCAACTGCTTCCTGCTGCTGGTTTTCACGCCGGCCGTGCTCTTCTTCCGGCGGGCCTTCAGCGTGCTCGTATAGAAGGGCTCACGGCATCCATAGCCAGACCCGGTGAGCACCTCGTCCCAATCCACCGTGCCCGTTTCAGGGAGGTCGATCAGGTCGAAGAGACAGTCGGGGTCATGATCGAGGCCCGCACCAGAGTCATGCGAGTCCTCCAGCATGAAGCCTCGGCGGCGGATCTCATGGGAATCCTCGCCGGTCTTCTGGGCCACGGCGTCGAACAGGTCGAAATCACTCATGGGTTCTCGAACTCCTGAAAAGTGGGAAATGCGAAACACACGAACACAAACACCGGCCGCCAACGCAGCGAGCCGGGAGAAGGGAAACACGCCCGGCAGCCAGAGGGGCGGGCGGGGTGAAGAAATGGTCAGTCGCAGGAAATTAGCGGGTGGCCGACACAGAGCAGATCGCTATAAACCAAATGCGGGGGCTGATCACAGACCTCTGGTAGTCTTTCCGTGCGACTTCTTTTTGTGCTGTGTCGTCGCATGGATTGAACCGCACAGCACCCGCAGATCCCCGATGACCGTTATCCGAGGGCCTGCGCATGCCATCACCACGCGACGAACGGCTCGATGACTTTCGCAACCTGCGTAAACGGGTTCTGCAAAATCCTGAGAACTTTGGCTCTTTTCTCGGGGAACTCCACAGGTTTTTGCACGATCTCTACGAAGCCGCCGCACGGGCAGATGACGACACAGACGGCTTGGACAAAGCCCTCAGGACCTTGTACGAGGCCAAGGGTATCGACGGCTGGCAGGAATTCCTGACCCCGGACGAGCAGCAACAGTTTTTCAAGGACGGCAACGACCCTGACGTCCGACGCGTGATCGCCTTCTGGGCGGAGTTGGACGAGCCGCTCGGACTCTGGTAGTCCGGCGGCATCGTCCAAGTTCGTGCCCGCACCTGTCACTCAGGCTGCGTCTCGATGCTCCGGCTCGCGCCGCTTGTCATCGGCCATTGCCGCCTGATGGGCCTCAACCGCCACGATGATCGCGTCCAAGGCGTCGAACGCATTGGTGTCACCTCGATCAAAGGCTTCGACGGCGGCCTTGATTTCCGCAAGCGCGAGGATGGCGGTTGACGAAGACGGTATAGAAATGGGCTTCTTCATGGCTGCGTCCTTGCTCACCTGTAAAAAGGCCGGGGCTCCCCGCCCGGCTGGGGCGGATTACACAAAGGACCGCCCGCCCAATCTTTCACCGGGCTTCGTTTTATCATCACACGATCACGGCCCGGCGATTTCGCGGCATTTTCGGCCAGACTTTGCATCTGACCCCGCCCAACGGTGCCGACTGAGAGTGAAGGTCTTGAGCGGAAAAACTTTTTGCCCCGCCGTGCGTTAAAGTCACGGCTCACTTGGGGCTGCTTTATATGGATGGGGCGAGGCTTTCGCGATATCCACATCTATCGTGGCTGCGTTTTCGCGTCACAGGCGATAGCGCGTCATGTCCTCTCGTCGTCAACATGCGCGGCGTTTGCCACACGTTAAGCCTGACAGCGTCGGGCCATCACGACGTCCGTTGGGTTACTCGTGGTCGGGAGCGACAGTGGTGCGAACGTTCCGGTGCGGTGCATTTTCTCCCCGCCGATGATGAGCACCACACGTTTCTCACAAAAATGTCGAGAGACTGTGAGTCGCAGGTGCTCCTCTTGCCTCTGAGGCATTTTCATGACTGCGTCGCCACGGAAGGCTGTGAGCCGCCCGTTGAGACTCGCCGTATCCTCACTCCCAACGATCTGATCCTCAAAGCCTGTATCTCCCGGCTGTGTGCCATTGGCCATTCGCAGGATGCCGCATTCGATGGGCAAGACGAGGAAGTTGCCCGGCGGCTTATTCTTCGGATCACGGAACTCACAGGCGGTGGCAGGCCCGACTGGCACGACGATGACAGCGTGTTCGAGGCCCGTGTGCTGCGGCATTTGGTGAACGTGATCGACGAGCACCTACGGATCGAACCCATGTTGAGCGACATGGCGATGCTCGTTGGCCTGTCGCCGAGCCACTTTGCCAAAAAGTTCCGTGCCACCACGGGACTGAGCCTCCATCGCTTCATCAGCAGGCGACGCATTCGGGCATCGCTGGAAACGCTCAAGGACCAGTCGCAGTCGCTCGCTCACGTCGCCCTCGACCTCGGCTTCTCGTCGCAGAGCCATTTCACGCACATCTTCAGCGGCCTCACCGGCATGACGCCCGCCAAGTACCAGAAGCAATTCAGGCGGACGGTGGGGTAGCGCTAATCAGTAGCCACTCCCGCTCTGCCTGTAGTGCTGCCGACCTACTGCCATAAGGCCCCAAAACAGGCCCACCAGACGGCCCCATATCAGCCCACCAGAACCCCTCGGCATCTGGCTCGACATGGCTGGCTCTCTTGATCTGCAACTTCCCGATCTCCCGCAGGTCCAGTGCCTCGTCGTAGATGCACTTCACACCGCCATCAGTGCCGACGACCAAATCCAGCGTCATCGGCTCACTCATACGGCACCTCCAACACCGCCACGCCGAAGAATGTTCCTGCGGGGCCGATCCACGAGCAGTTCGCCGACGCTGGCCTGAATCTGCTCAAAATCCCGGGCGACCATCTGCCGAAGCCTGTTGGAGTCTCTCAGCGTCTGCGGCTCGACGCCCATGATCGTCTGCTGGGCCTGTTCCACAAGGGCATCCAACTCGGAACTACTGCGAATATTCAGCCGCCGAAACCGCTCGAAGAATTCCCGGAGATTCTCGACAGCCGAATCGCGAAACACTTTTGGCTGGCCGTCGTGAAGCCCCGTGAGTCTCTCCGCCAGATGAGCCGTGAGCCGTTGGAGTTCTGTGGCAAATGCCTGCTCTGCGAGTTCGACAGCACTCTCGAAGCGTTCACGGACCCGGGCCTGCTCTTGTTGAAACACCTCGGGGTTCAGGGCGACGAGGTACTGCGGCGGCTCGATCGGCACGACACCCCACTCCATGTCGAACAGTCCGTCGAGTGTGCGTGGGTAATCGTTCGGGTTGTAGAGAGACCCGAGTCTGCGTTGGGCCTCCGACTTAATCTGGTCGTATTGCGAAGCCAGTTCCCGAGCTGCCTGTTGAAGTCGCTCTCTGTAGGTCTGCATCGTGCTCGCGAACATGCCGAGCGAGTTCTGCGGAAGAAGGCGAACGCCAGCCTCGGGGAATGGCAGCGTCACGGTTCGCCAATATGAAGACGCCTCGGACCTGACCGCGGCAACTGATCGATAGACGGGGTTCTTCGTATCCAGAATCAGTTTGCTGGCCGAGAGCAGTTCGCGGTCAGCCTGAAACGCCCGGGCGGCTGTCGTGCGTTGCTCTGGGGCGAGGGTCTTACGGACGCCCAGCCACGTGAAGGCGAGGCGAACGGCGGCCATCGTGGTGCGGAGCCTGTTGGCGGCGTTGCGTTCGAGGTGGGTCGTCGGAGTGTTCGTGTTGGTGGGCTGGGTTGTTGGCCGGCTCGTGGTGTGATGGCCGGATATGGGTTCAGTTGTGGTTGCTGTGGACATGTTTTGTTCCTGTGAAGAATGGGCTGTGCGGCCGCTTGGTACGCCAATGAGCCTGATAGGGCGATACACTGATAGGCCAGAGCAATGGAGTCGTTCATGAAAACTGTCCTGTTCGTTTGTGTCGAGAATTCCAACCGCAGCCAAATGGCAGAGGCGTTTGCCCGCATGCACAGCGCTGGCCGGGTAGAGGCTGCGAGTGCTGGCTCAAAGCCGTCGGGGAGAATCAATCCGAAAGCCATCGAGGCCATGCAGGAGTTGGGCTATGACCTGACGACACACGCGTCCAAAGGACTGGATGAATACAATGGTCACGATTTTGACGTAGCCGTGACAATGGGCTGTGGTGATGAATGCCCTCTTGTTCGAGCCGGTCATCGAGTTGACTGGAAAATACCTGACCCGCGGGACATGACTCCCGACGAGTTCAGGAGCGTTCGCGACCTGATCGAGCAAAAGGTAAAAGGCCTTCTCTCCACCCTCGAAACTAAGAACTGAGGATTAAGCGATGACTGTGAAAGAGTTCTGCCGGGCGCTCGACAGCAACCCGGATGCAAAGATGCATTGGATGCTGCCGGACAAGTCCTTCGTGCCCGCCCACTACCACATCACGGAGGTCGGTAAGGTTCAGAAGGACTTCATCGACTGCGGCGGCACGGTCCGATCCACGACGGCATGCGTGCTACAAGTCTGGGTTGCAAACGACGTAGATCACCGGCTGGAAACCACGAAACTGGCTTCGATCATGCAAATCGCGGGCCCGCTGCTGCAGTCAGAGGAATTGCCGGTGGAGGTCGAGTATGAGGAGGGTGTGATTTCCCAGTACCCGATTGGTGGTATGGAGGTCACGCCGTCTGGGCTGCTCTTCTACCTCGGCACCAAGCACACGGCCTGTCTGGCGCCGGAGAAGTGCGGGGTCGATGGCACGGGTTGCTGTTGATCCCGCTGGCCCCCCGTAATCGACTCGTTGCCGATCGAGATGCTGCCCCCTGACGTCACGCTCACGCCGATCACAGAGCCGGACATCGCCGCATTGCGAGAACTGGCCGGGACCATCTGGCGGCAGCACTATGCGGCGAGTATTTCAGTCGCCCAGATTGAATACATGCTCGCCGGAAGATTCACCGACGAGGCCCTTCATGCGGCCAAGAAAAGTCTTCATCCATACACTGCCTGAGGCAGGCGGCAATCCGTATCCTGCCGCCTGCCCTTGCGATTCCACTACGCGACCAACTGGTAATGTCGCGTGATGAGGTCGTTCTGAATCCAGAGCAGTTTGCCGAACGCAAGCAGCAGCCGTGACTCTGTTTGGCGATCCAAGCCGAACGACAGAATGGTCTGCGTCACCGCGGTCGCCACGAAGCCCAGCAGGGCATTCATCTGCACGAGCGGCACGTCCAGTTCCGCACTACCTGCCTCCGGCGTGTGAATCTTGCCGACCATGTCGAGGTAATTGACCATCGTGGAGTCATACTCGCCCGTGACGAGCCGCGTCAGGTACCGGCCAAGATGCTGCTTCCGAAACGCGATCATGGGGTGTTCAAGCGTGAGCGTGTCCAAGCCCTCAGGGATCGGCCCGTCGTAACCGCTCTGCCGCGGCACAAAGTGACGCTTCGTCGCGTCGTACGAGAAGAGTTTGTCGTACACGGCATCGACCAAGGCCGGAACAAGCGGCCCGAGGTGCGGGGCCGCCGAATGGATCGCGTCGATGTCGTCCTTACCAAACCCTATGAACTCCGCGAGGTAGCCGAACCTGTAGCCGGTGTCGGTCTCCAGCCGCGTCTCGTCGATGTGGGCAATCGTCATGGTCTCCGCCTTTCATGACAGGGGCAGCCGTCCGCTTTTGAGGTGGTCGGGCGGCCAGTATCAGCGTCCCGTAAACGGACATTGACGTCCGATTACTTTGCGGAGCATACTGATCCTAAAGTGGACGTCAATGTCCGCTTGATGCTACGATCCTGATGCCATCCCTTGACGCTTCGTTTTTGGGGTGAAAGGAGACTTCGTGCTTTCGCAGACCGTCGAGTACGCCCTTCGGGCTGCCACCTACCTAGCCGCGACGCCTGAACAGTCACGGACGGTCGATCAGATCGCAGACGCCACTCATGTTCCCGTGGCGTATCTGTCCAAGGTCCTGCAGCAACTGGTTCGCGAGAAGATGGTGGCCAGCCGTCGCGGAACTGGTGGCGGCTTCACGCTTGCCCGCCCACCCCACAAACTCCACATTCTCGAAATCGTACAGGCTGTCGATCCCATTGAGCGGATCACGACATGCCCTCTCGGGTTGGCCGCTCACGGAAAACGGCTCTGCCCACTTCACCGGCGTCTCGACAACGCCTTAGCCGAGATGGAGAAGGCGTTCGCCGCATCGACTCTCGCGGAGATTCTGGCCGAGCCTACCAAGAGTGTGCCGCTATGCAATTTTCCGACTGCGGCGACGTGTGGGTGAGGTAAGCCGTGTCAGGGGGAAGCAATCAATTCACCCCCGGCTCCCGCACCACCCTCCGCACTCGACCGCCACTCGCCCCTTCCGTTCGCGAATACACGCCCGCCCGATCAGCCGACAAACATCTACCCGAAGCCCACTGACGCAGGCCCTCAATCTTGTCCCCCGCAGTGACAGCCACGGGGACTACATTCTGGGCGGCCTGAACGAGCGGCACGTCCAAGAGCAACGCCAGCCTGCAGCACGACTTGATCTCGGCGCCGGTCCAGTTGGTGTCATCCGGCCGGGCTTGCTTCGCGTCGAGGTTGTAGTGCCGCGTGTAGATACCCCAGATCGCATCCTTCTGGTCACGTCCGGGCAAGTCCACAAAGAACACGCCGTCGAAGCGTTCAGCACGGGCGAACTCGGGCGGCAACTTCGAGGCGTCGTTGCAGGTGCCGACGAAGAACACGTCGCTCTCATGGTCGTTGAGCCACGTGAGCAGCGAACCGAACACGCGGGCCGTCACGCCTGAATCTGTCTGGCCCGATGACGTCGCCCCGGCAAGTGCCTTCTCGATCTCGTCGCAGAACAGCACGCACGGAGCCATCGCATCGGCCAACTTGAGGGCTGCCCGGACATTGCTCTCTGACTGGCCAACGAGTGAGCCCAGCAGGTTCCCGACATCGAGCACCACAGTCGGCCGGCCCGTTTCGTTGCCGAGGGCTTTTGCGAACTGGGATTTGCCGCAGCCGGGAGGAGACAAGAGCAACACGCCGCGGGGCCTGTTGTTGGTCGTGCCCTCGCTTTGTCGCCGCATGGCCCGCAGGCAAAAGGCTTTCAGGTTGTCGAGGCCGCCGAGTTGTTGGAATGACTCTGTGCCCCTGTGAATCGAGACCAAGCCACTCTTCTTGAGTTGCCCGGCCTTGATCTCCCACAGGGTCTCGGCCTTCAGCGTACCGTGCCTGACCAGCGACAGCGAGTAGGCATTCTCGGCTTCGCTCCGGGTCAGGCCCTTGGCGGCGTCGATTACACGGCCCAGTTCGTCGCCACTGGGAAGTTCGCCGTCCTGTGTGGCAACTCCGCGGGCGATCTCTTCCAGTTGGGCATGATCGGGCAGGTCGTGATCAAGGCACACGAACAGTTTGTCGAGTTCGGGCGGTATCTGGGTCACCGGCGCTAGCACAACTACAAAGGCCCGGTTGTTGCGTCCCGAGAGCGCCTGCCGCGAGACAGCCTGAATGAGTTCGACGCTGCCCAAGAATCTATGCAGGTTTTCAAACAACATAATCGTCGTGCCGGACCCATTGGCGACCTGCGGCATCGCTCGAACAGCCGCCAGCGGGTCTTGGGCATCTGTTACGCCGGGCATCGTGATCTGCTCGATGGGGAACTGCATGCCCGCGTCGCAGTTCCAGATGCCCAGCCGCCAGCCCTCTTGCCGGCACAGGTCGGTGATTTCCCGGGCGGCTTCGTGGGGCTCCTGTGTTTGGACCCAGATGCCAGTGAAGCAGGCAGAAATGAGTTCGTGCAGGCGGGTGGAGAGGGTGGGGATGGAAAGAGGTGCGGGTGGTTCTCGGGGCGTTGCCGATTTTGTTGCTGAGTTGTGGGTCGGGGGCATGGGTGTTGTATCTCGGGTTTGGAATGCGGGTGATAGACCATCGCGAAAAACTGTGGCAAAAAGAATCAGACGTTGCACGAGCCGCTAATGGGCTCGTATTCAGCCGCCCGTGTGTGTCCGAATGCGCAGGTATTGGCGGAGCAGAAACGCGACAGGGCCAATCCGAGTCATGCGATGAAGCGCAGGCAGCCAGATTCACGTTTTGAGACGATCGTGCGGGTTGCCCAGTTGCGTTGCCCGGCGTGTGGCATCGGTCCACTCTTTCAAGGGCTGTTTGCGATGGCACCTGAGTGCGGTCGCTGCGGGTACTCGTACAAGCGTGAGCCCGGCTTCTATCTCGGGTCGATATACATCAACTACGGGGTCACGGCCATCTGCACGATCCTGCTATACGCCTTGATGGTAATGGGGCTCGGGGCTTCACACGAACGGGCCTTGGTGGTGTCGCTGGTAGTCGCGGTCGTGCTCCCCATCGTGCTGTTCAGGTGGGCTCGGGCACTGCTCTTGGCGCTCGACAACTCGGTGAACGCGTACCAGTCACATGGCGGCGCGATGGGGGTCGAGGACGCGGCCGACGCGGGCACGCAGGCCGGCCTGACTCTTCAGCACCTGACGCACCTGAAGGCCGATGACGGCAATGCTGGGTGCATGATGGGTGTTGCGCTGGCCATGATCCTGCTGTTCGGCCTGTTGATGGGCGGCGTGACGCTCTACTTCATCACGTCACAGCCGGCGAGCGATTCGAGCAGGTGGGAAAACGAGCCGCTGCGTTGATCTGGGTGCTCACGTCCCGACACCCCGGTCCTGTCCGAGCATCCAACTCTCGGGCTGAATGCGTCCCAGCCAGTCAGCCACGGTGGGAATCCGGCCGAGGTCTTCCAGAACGTGCTGCTCGCCGATGAATCTCACTGGGACGACCTTGCCGTTTGCGAGCGTGATTGTTGCGCCAAAAATATCTTCGAGCATGAAAATCCCGGCTGAATGGTGCCTGAGGGCCCGGTGCCGAAAGTCAGCCATGTGCTGCTTGCTGGCGTCGAACCACTCATGCAGGTCCAGATATTCGCCGGGCTCACCACCGAATTTCTTGGCGGACGAGATAGCATGGTGATAGGGGTGGGCCATCAGAGCGTGAACTCCCGGGTGCTGTCGCGGGTCTCGGTGTAGTTTTCTTGGTGCTGGATCGTGACCTTGGCTGTCGGGGCATCGATCGTGAGCGTGCCTTGGCCGCCGTCATTGATTTCGAAGCCAGCAGGCAGGAACGGGTAGAGGCTGCTTTCCAGTTGCTCGATCAGGCCTGAGGGGATACTGGCCCTATCGACACGCTCTCCGGCTGCATCACGAAACTGGATGCCGTCGATGACTCCAGAGTCGCCGTAGCCTGAGTAGGCCGCCTCGATGTTGGCGACCCGGTGCTGGCGAAACACAGGCAGGAGTTCATTGCGGAGCGTGTTTTTGGCCCCTTCAAGTCGGGCCTGCTCGGTCTCGTAGTAGTGGGCAAGGAGCAGCCGGATGTTCTCGGGCTCGTTGTTCAGGTCGCCGGGTGAATTCATGGACATAAATAACATAATCCTGTTGGTGTGGTGGTGGTGGTGGTGGATGTCTGGGCAGGGGTGGATGGCGGCGCAGATTTCATCGCCGCCGCCCAACCGCGGGGATTGTTATGCTGACGCCTCGTTTCGACGTTTCGCGAGGTCATCCAATGCGATATTTCGGGTTCGCCACGCTCGCTCTTTTCGCGGCGTTCTTGACTGGTGTTGGCCGATGCTCTGCGGCAGACCCGTTTTGGGGAGCGGACCCGGCATGGAGCCTGATC
>JAYQOK010000139.1:0-9867 GCA_038144795.1 Candidatus Kuenenia sp.
CCTAGTATAAGTCGATGCATACCTGCGTGGTGATCGTGAAGCCGGGGGGCACCGGCAGGCCGATCGACGTCATCTGGGCGAGGTTGGCCCCCTTGCCGCCGAGCAGTTCCTTCATCGAGCCGTCGCCGTCGCACTTCTTGGCGCCGAAGTAGTAGATCATCCGGCATGTCTTCGCCTTCTTGCCGGCCCCCGGAGATGACTTCTTGCCTGCAGACTTCTTCTTGAGGGTTTTGGCCATGGGCGAACGAGACCTTTCCTATGAATCGAGAGGGGAACGTTTTCGGGACAGACTGCGAGATTTTCGAAGAAAACTCCGCAAAATCTAGTGGCGTGACCGATGTGCGTCAACGAACCCGCGCCGCAGCCTGCACCAGCAGCGCCCCGGCCACCACGCTTGCTGCCGCAGCCAGGAGGGCCCAGACCGGGATGCTGGCGGCGTCGACCCCCGGCAGGCCGCCGCTGCCGGCCTCGAGGATCATGTCGGGCGGGCAGTCGGACGCGAAGAGTACGAGCAGCGGCATGCTGTTGTGCACAAGGTGGCCGATGATCGCCGGCAGGAGGCTGCCTGTGGTGATCGTCACCCAGCCGAGTACCGCCCCCAGCACAAACGTCTGCGGCATCCGCTCAGGCAACACGTGGGCTACGGCAAAGAGAAAGGCCTGGGCCAGCACAGCCAGCGCCACGCGGCCAACTGTACGGCGTCGGCCGGCAAAGGCGGCCAGCGCCCAGCCACGAAAGAGCAGTTCTTCACAGACCGCCGGCAGCACCGCGATCAAGAGCCAGGAGAGCCACCACGACTGCCCGAGGATCATCTCGACCAGCCGCGCCGACAGGGCCTTGGCCTCAGGGGTGAGGCTGTCGCCACGAAAAGTCAAGAGCGCGGCAGCACCGATCACGAAGACACCTCCGCCAAGCAGGCCACCGCCAGCCAGACCCATACCGGCCGACACCGCATCGCCCCGCCCCGGCCAGCGAAGCGAAAAGGTTTGCCGGAGATCGACCCGCTGCCACCACAGCAGCACGGCCAGCGGCAGGAGCACCGTGGCCACCTGCTGCACCGGGATCGCCACAAACAGTTCCTTCGGCATGAAGGCCTGGGCATACCACAGCGCCGCGAGGCCCATGATTGGTGGAATGGCTCCCTGCACCATTGTCGGCAGCGCACGCGGACTCGGGCGGGCAAGGGGAGACGCGGCAGAATCCTGACCACGAAACAGGATATCTTCATCGGTCAACATCACGGCCGTGATCCGGAGGAGAAGCCACGTGACCGCCACCGATCCACTCAGCGACAACAACAACAGCCAACCGATTGACGTTGCTTCCTCAGCCTCAGCCGCCATGAAAGCCGCGTGCGACACGAGCACATGCCCTACGAAGGGCACAGCGGGCAACAGCCGATTGGACTGCATGCCGGGCAGCAGCGCTGCCCCAGCAAGTGCGCTCACCAACAAAATCACGGGAGTGAGCGTATTTTGTGCCTCTTTGCCGCTCTTGGCAGCGGTCGTGACTGCCAGGCACGTCGCGGCCCCCACTGCGGCAAGCCCGATGAAGACGATGAGCGTGATCGTGATCCCGCCCGCCGTTGCCAAGGCCAACGACGGCGATCCACCGGCGGACAGGAGCTTGAGCGATACGGCACTCGTGGCGGCGATTGATGCGACGTTGGCTGCCAGTGTAGCCAGCGTGATCACAAACACGGCCAAAAACTTGCCGAGCACAATCTCATGGGCAGAGCACGGGGCAATGAGAAGCGTCTCAATCGTGCCCCGCTCCTTCTCACCGGCGATCGCATCGATCGCTGGATAGAAGGCCCCCGTCATCGTGAGCACCGCCAGGAGCACAAGCACCCCGCCGGCGACGGTGTTCATGATCTCACCCACGGGGAGTTCCCCGTGTGGCTGGTCGCCCACCACTCGTAAGGTGATTGGCTCCAGCACGGTGGCGGGCAGTCCTGCCGCTTTGATGCGTCGACGCCGGACTTCCTCTGAAAAGCTGTCTATCAAGGCGAGAAACTGCCTCCGGGCCGCAACTGTCGGTGGGCGCACAGTCGAAGCCTGCACGGTGATCGACATGGTGCCCTCGGCATCAAGTCCGGCGATCAAGCCGCGTTCAGCGTGGAGCCACAGGTCGGCGGCACCGCTGTCGATCGCTTCCTGAGCCAGTGTCCCGGGGATGTCCTTGAATACCGTTTCAGCGGGCCAGTCTTTCCGGCCGCTGGAATCGGTGGCGGCAATCATGGCCTCGATCCGCTCGATGAACGGCTGGGCCTCAGCCCCCGACACCACCACCATCACCGTCGTCGGAGCCAGCCGGGCCTCCGCCTCCATAACGCCCGTCCTCAAGCCAAGCGTGGTGGCCAACGCCAAAATCGGGTAGCTGATCATCGGCAACAGGAGCGTGATCACGAGGGTCCGGCGGTCACGGACAAATTCCATCAACTCGCGACGGGCCACCCAGCCAGCGGCCTGCCAGCGAGACCAGCCGCTCCCATGATGCCCCTCCTCAGCCATCACAGGGCCCTCCGGCTCACCGCCACGAAAAAGGCATCTTCAAGGCCGGCCCCATCGGCCACAAGCTCGTCACGGGTGCCGGTGGCCACGATTCGGCCCATGTGGACAATCACGAACCGATCGCACCGATGTTCGATTTCGTGAAGCCGATGGGTGGAGATGAGGATCGCATGTCCCTCGGCCCGAAGTTGGCCGACCATTGCGAGCAGATCGCGGGCTCCGAGCACATCGAGCGCGTTGGTTGGCTCATCCAGGACCAGCGCGGGAGGATCATGGACGAGCGCGCGCCCCAGTGATATTCGCTGCCGCTGCCCGGAGGAGAGCCGGCCCGCCGGTCGATCAGCGCACGAAGCGAGATCGAGCGCATCAAGAAGGTGCTCTACCCGGACCGTAGTCGCATCACGATCGAGACCGTGGAGACGGCCGAATGACGTGAAAATCTCCCGTGGCGTGAGCCTGTCGGGAACGCCGGTTGTCGCCGACACATACCCAAGATTCCGACGCACGCCCACCGGGTCTGCCACCACGTCGTAGTCGGCGACGCGGGCCGTTCCCGACGTGGGCTTCAGTAGCGTCGCCAACACGCGCAGCGTCGTGGTCTTTCCGGCGCCGTTGGCCCCCAACAGGCCCACCGTCTCTCCCGCAGCAACATGCAAGGAAATCCCATCGACGGCGCGAACCACGCTGCCATCACCGGCGCGGTAGTCCTTCACAAGATCGACAACCTCGATCATGTCAGACCTCTTCGCTTGGCGGAAATTGTCGTCGCTCAAGGATGCTAAGTGCCGCGGTCAGCATCACTATGGCCACAACGAAGACGGCGACCACTTGGATCCAAGCGGGCTGTGTGTCGACGAGCAATTGGACCTCTACCGGAAGGTTCCGGCGCCATCCCATCCACTCCACAAGCAGGGTCCGCAGTCGCAGGCTCACCGTGGCCTGATTGACCACCGCCGGCAGTACCCCGGCAAGATACTCGACCACGATCGCCACGCCCACGCTCGTCACGAGCGCCCGCTTCGGCATGATCACGGCCGGCAGCGCAAAGAGGGCTGCTCGACCGACACAGGAGAGAATGATGAGCCCCGAAAAAGCCACGGGCACGGCCTCTGGGTGCCAGACTCTCGTCACCATCAGCGCGAGACCGAGGGCCACGATGGCTACGACACCCGTCCACACGATGGATGCAAGAAACGTCCCCAGAAGAAGTGACGACCGGCCGGCTGGCCGTACGGTCACATGAACCCAAGTACCCCGCTCGAGTTCATCCGAGACAACAGGTGACATCGTCACCAAAAGCCCGAGCAAACAAACTCCTTCCGGAATGAGCACATAGAGCAGAACCACCGCGAGATCGGGATCGAGCCGCCCCCGGGAGGCGCGGCCGGCCGCCAGCATGACGGCCGCGGGAAACACAGCACCTAAAGCCGCCATTGCCAACCGCGGCGGCGTGAGGAGCCGCCGCAGCTGAAATCCGGCCACGGCCAGAGTCCCCGACAGCGATGGCATCTGCATGAGCGAGAGGAGGCGGAGTGTCATGGCCCCACCCCGCGATGCAGCTGTACAAGACGGCCGAAGATTCCTTCCAGAGAGCGGTCGGCCGGCATCACCTCCGTGATCGGCATGCCGTCGCTTGCCGCCTGCTGAACGATGGCGGCCAACGCAGCCGGCTGTCGTGTGGCCACCACCACGGTGTCATTCGCCTCCACCCGCACCGCCTCGACGCCAACGCTCCGCCAAGCCACCTCGGCGAACCTGTGGGGCGGCGAACACCGCACGCGGACCTCGGCCGGCAGAGATTCGATCAGGCCGCGGATCTCCGCTGCCGTGCCACTGGCTACGAGCCGGCCGCCAAGAATCACTGCCAGCCCGGCGTCGAGGGCCTCCACCTCGTGGAGCAGGTGGCTGGCCACGATTAGGCTGCGATCCCGCGACCAGCCGCGAACAAGATGAACCAATTCGTGCCGGGCCACCGGGTCGAGGCCGATAAAGGGCTCATCCAAGACGAGCAGATCGGGGTCGTGGGCGATCGCTGCCGCCAATTTGACCCGCTGCCGCATGCCCTTGGAGAGCGTGGCGATCGGCCGGCGCGATGCTGCGTTCAAGCCCACCTGTTCGATAGCCCGTTCCGTCCGCCGATTGGCGTCGTTCCCCGTGAATCCGGAGAGTCTCACGAGATACCGCACCCAGGCCTGCGACGAGGCATGTCGCTCGCCCAGATCCGCGGCCGGGCAGTAGCCGATTCTTCTGAGTACCCGTGGATTGGCAAACGGTGGCTCACCAAATACCTCAACCTGCCCCATTGTCGGCCGCAGTTGGCCGGTGATGAGCCCAAGAAAAGTCGTCTTCCCAGCACCGTTGGGGCCCAGCAGACCATGCGCACCAACGCCGAGATCGACTGTCACATCGTTGACCCCGATTACCGATCCGTAGAGTTTGGTGAGGTGCGTGATATGGATCATGGGGTTTGCCGCTATGCCCGTGCCGGGGCGTCAACCCGCTGCCAAAGGATCACAATCGAGATCAGCGAGAGCGTGATGAGCGCTACCAGCGGTGGCAGAATCGCCTGCGGGCGTCGCTCGATGCCGAAAACCCACCCCTGCATCACACCCAGCGAATGATAGGGAGAGATCCAAGCCCAATGATCGATCGCCGGATCGAGCCCGGCAGCCTTGGCAAACCAGCGAACCTTTCGGGGTGGGGGCTGGTCAGCACCGGCCAGTACGGCATCAACGTCACCCCAGAGGCCTCGCGATGTGTCGTGATCGATCTGCGCGGTCGGATCATTCGCTGCAGCCATCATGTCGGCCGTAGTTAACGACGAATGTGCGATCCAGCAGGCAGCCCACGTCGCGAACCAGGCAAAACTGGCGATGCGGCTCTCAGCCGTGAGGGATGAATAGGCAAGGGCAAGCAGGGCTGTTGGCACCATCAGCACGACGCTCGAAACAATCACCTTGAGCGGCAGATCCCATGTGGCCACCGCGACCCACACGCTCGGGCTCACAAGAACGCCCACCAGCCACAGGACGACACCGGGAAGCATCGTGATCCCGGCGATGATCACCGCGAGCACGAGTCCCTTTCCGAGAATGTACTCCAGTCGGCTCACAGGCCGCGTGAAATAGACGAGCCAGGCCTTCGCCCGCAGGTCACGGGAAATGAGCGCAGGCGCGATGAGTCCCACCACCACCGCCAAGAGCACCGCTTGAGGCGCGCGCACGAAGGCCAGCAGCAGCCGCGACCAGACGAGGCGTCGTGTCTGGGCGATTTCCTCAGCTTCGGTTTTGGGCGCGTCGAGACCATTCTTACGACCGAGCGTCTCCGCGAGCACGGTGCCGAGCATTCCCACCCCATCGAGGTTGCGGCCCACGCGAGCCCCTTCCCGCATCGACGAAAGTCGCCCTTCGTCGACTGCCTGCTCGAAGGCAAAAAAACTGGTCCCAAACAGCAGTGCGGGGCTCCATGCAAAAAGGAGGGCCCGTCGGAGCCATCGGCTCGCCCAGGCCAGGCGGATGCCAGTCGTCATGATCACGCCCACAGCGTGCCCTGCAGCCAGGCGACGGCCCGGCCAGCCCCGGTAGCCAACATCATGCAGCGGCATCACCAGTCTCCTGAGATTCCGCAATGGCTTGCATGAATACCTCTTCCAGCGGCCGGTGAGTCCCGGCCAGCGACGACACCGATACGCCGACAGCCGCTGCCGCCTGCCAGACCGTGGCCAAGCCGGCCGCGTGGGGCGTCGGGAACACGATCCCCCGAGAATCGGCGACCCGCGCCGCGATGCCGGCCTGCTGCAACTGCGTCGCAAGATGCTCCAGCGGCCCATCTCCCTCCAGCCGAGTCTCCGCAGCCGCTGGTCGCGTGAGCGCTTCGATCGACCCCGCTAGCCGCACGCGGCCACCGGACAGCACGATCACATGATCACAGATCGCCTCCACATCGGGCAGGACATGCGTCGACACAAACACCGCCTTGCCGTGCCGGTGGGCCAGCGTCTGTAGCCGGCCAAGCATCGCCCGCCGTTCGATCGGATCGAGCCCGTTGGTCGGCTCGTCGAGAATTACCAGTTGCGGGTCATGCACGATCGCCGCCGCGAAAGCCACTTTTTGTCGCATGCCAACTGAGAGCGTCTCGACGGTGCGATACCGTTCCTGACCGGCATCGCACCAGTCAAGCACCTCGTGGGCACGGCGGAGAGCCTCAGTGCCAGGGAGCCCGGAGAGCCGAGCTGCGTACCGCACCATCTCTACCGCTGCCAAGCCTGGCACGGTCGATTCATCCTCCGGCACGACGCCCACTGACTGCCGCACCTGCCGTGGATCGGTGACGGGATCAAGCCCAAAGACCCGCACGCTGCCGGCCACCAGCCGCACGAGTCCGAGAATCGCCCGCACAAGCGTGCTCTTGCCGGCGCCGTTGGGGCCCACGAGCCCCGTGATCCCGGGCGGCACGGTAAGCGATACCTGATCGAGAACCGTCCGTCGACCGTATCGCTTCACCACGCCGTCGACCACGACGGGTGCCGCATCAGATGCCTGCACGATGCCTCCCCGCCCACTGGTGCTTCGGGCCGTTACTCCATCACTTCCACTTCCTTCGCCTTGGCGAGGTCGCCCACCTGGGTCTCGAACTTTTTGGTGAGTTCCTGCACGTCTTCCTTGGCCGACTCGACGTCATCCTCGGTCATCGCCCCCTCTGTCTTCTCGCAATCGGCTGCCTTGTTGGCATCGCGACGGACATTGCGGATCGCCACCCGCGCCTCTTCAGCGAGCTCCTTGATGCGGGCGGTCATTTTCTTGCGGACATCGGTGGAGAGGGCGGGGATCGTGATTCGGATGAGGCGGCCATCGCTTTGCGGATTGAGCCCCAGGTCGGCGGCATGGATCGCCTTCTCGATATCTTTGATGGTGCCTGGGTCGAAGGGCCGCACGACAATCTGATTGGGCTCCGGGGCGCCCACGCTCGCCAGCGACTTGATCGGTGTCGCCGAGCCATACACCTCTACTTTGAGCGTATCGACAAGGCCCGGGTTGGCGCGGCCAGTGCGGATTCCAGTCAGCGCGTGGCGAAACACCTCCACCGCCTTCTCCATTCGTTCCTCGGCATCAAGCAGGATGTCGTCGGCGGCCATTGAAAGTCTCCCGAGAGTTCTATGTCAGCGGTCCGCTGTCGACCGCATCACGATTGTGCCAGTCAGCTTCCTCGTCAGGCAAGCGGTTTGACACCGATTCGCGTGCCGATTCGCTCTCCAGCAACAGACCGCGCGATGGCGCCGTCTTTCCGATAGTTGAATACGATAATTGGCATGGCATGCTCCATGCACTGGGAAATGGCGGTGGCATCCATGACGCGGAGGTTTTGCTCCCGCACCTGCTGGTAGGTGAGGTCACGGTAAAGCATCGCATGGGGATTTTTTTCGGGATCGTCGGAATAGACGCCATCGACCCGCGTAGCCTTCATGAGCACGTCGGCGTCAAGTTCGAGCGCCCGCTGGGCGGCCGCCGTGTCGGTGGTCACAAACGGGCTGCCGGTGCCGGCGGCAAGGATCACGATCCGCCCCTTCTCCAGATGCCGCTTGGCCCGGCGGCGGATGTAGGGCTCGGCCACGCCATCCATGCGGATTGCCGTCATCAGCCGCGTCTGCACCCCGAGCGACTCGAGTGCATCCTGGAGGGCCAGACCGTTGATCGTGGTGGCAAGCATCCCCATGTAGTGGGCGGTGGCCTCCTGCACGCCGGCGTTGCCGGCGGTAAACGAGGCACCGCGGAGGATGTTGCCGCCACCGATCACCACGGCCAACTGAACTCCATGCCCCGCCGCTGCCGCCATCTCGTGGGCGATGTGCAGCACCTCCTGCATCGAGATGCCCCGCTCCCCTGGCCGCGCAAAGCTCTCACCCGAGAGCTTCAACAGCACACGTCGATAA
Organism: Candidatus Kuenenia sp.; assembly: GCA_038144795.1. Classification (GTDB taxonomy): domain Bacteria; phylum Planctomycetota; class Planctomycetia; order Pirellulales; family UBA1268; genus CACORA01. The sequence goes on from JAYQOK010000139.1 coordinate 8,443, forward strand.
GGTCTTCCATCCGACATGCAACGCCTCTCCATTACATCAGGCTTCACGGAAGTGAGGAAGTGCCGAATCGAGAACGGGAGGCTCGGGGGTCGGCGAACGCTCGAGGAGCGTTGGCGTATCCTCGCCCCGCGACGAGCCGCTTCCGCCGCCCAGTCGGCGGACTGGCACCAGTTGCCACCCCCGAGCCGGCGACTAGCAAGCTCGCGCTGCGTAAAGCTACCCGAGCTTCCAATTCTCCATCTTCTTCACCTCAAGCCCGGCCGATTTCGCAAACTGCCCGACCGACTGCTTGTCGTCCTTCACAAACGGCTGCTCGAGCAGCACGCACTGGCTGAAGAAGTTGCGGAGCCGGCCCTCGATCATCTTGGCAATGATATTTTCCGGCTTGCCTTCCTTGCGGGCCGCCTCGCTGAGGATTTCCCGCTCCTTCTCCACCACGGCTGGATCGAGTTCTTCCTTGCAGACTGCCTGCGGAGCCAGCGCGACAACATGCATCGCCACCCCCTTGGCTGCCTCGGCCGCCTCGGGGCCAGTCACATTGCCGGCCACCTCGACGAGCGCCGCCTTGGAGCCGTCGTGATGGGCATAGCCGCCACACGGGGCGTCGATCCGCAGGATTCGCGACAGGTCGAAGACCTCCCGCATGCGGTTGAAGAGATCGTCTTTCAGTTCACCGAGCGTCTTGTCGGGATGGGCGGCGCTCTTCTGGGCGAGCAGTTCGTCGGCCGTCTTTGCTCCTGGGCCAAGGGCCAAGGTCTTGGCGATGTCGTTGCAGAAATCCTTAAAATCCGGGCTGTTGGCCACCGGAGCGCTTTCGCATTTTAGTTCGATCATCGTAGCCACGCCCTTGGCCAGATCGGTGTAGACCGCAAGGCGACCGGTTGTGGTCTCGCGGTCGGCCCGCAGGGCCTGCGTCTTGATGCCCTGCTTGCGGAGCCACTCCACCGCCTCGTCGGTGTTGCCGCCACACTCGGCCAGGGCCTTCTTGCATTCCATCATCGGGAGGCCCGTCTTCTCGCGAAGTGCCATCACTGCGGCGGCTGTTATCTTGGCCATGTCAGGTGCTCCTCAAAACTTTTCAAAAAAAGAAACAGACGCGGCCCGATCACGGCCGCGGAAAACGGTCAGCGGCGAACGGGCCCTCTAGGCGGCCCCTCTCGCCTCAGGACGAGACGGCCGGCGGCTTTGGGGCTGCCGGCTTCACGTTGCCACGGGCCCGCGGCGCCGGCTTCTTGGCAGTTCCGACATCCGCCCCCTCAGCCGACACCTGCGCCTCAGCGGCAATGTCCGACTTGCCTTCGAGGATCGCATCAGCCAGCCGCGACGCCACCAGTTCGATCGAGCGAATCGAATCGTCGTTGCCGGGGATCGGCAGATCGACGACGTCGGGATCGCAGTCAGTATCGATTAGGGCGACGGTGGTGA
>JAYQOK010000140.1:0-9482 GCA_038144795.1 Candidatus Kuenenia sp.
ACCCGCCCCAACAGCCAGCGGCGGGCGGAACTGGCCCGGGCCGGGGGCATCGCCGCGCACCTCATCGACGGTGCCAATGAGATCGACCCGGCCTGGTTCACCGGGGGGGAGACGGTGCTGATCACGGCCGGGGCGAGCGCCCCGGAGAGCGTGGTGCAGGACTGCGTGGAGTGGCTCAAAGCGAGGTATGCCGCGCGGGTGGAGGAGCGGACGATCCGCGAAGAAGAGGTCTACTTCCCGCTCCCAAAGGAACTCCGCGCCGCTGCCGCCGCCGTCAAACTCCCAATGGTGTGAATGGTTGTTTGCCAGGTCGCACCGAGGTACGAGGGGCACCGGCTCGGGGGCGGCAAAAGTCTCCTCGCTGTGGCCGCGGCGGCCACACGCTCGTCGAGCGTTCGCCGACCCCCGAGCCTCCGTTTCTCGGATTGCAACCGGCTATCTGACGCGAGATCTAGCGTTGTAACTTCTTGTAGCGGAAGCGGTGGGGCTCGTCGGCCTCTGCACCGAGCCGTTCCTTGCGGCTGTTTTCGTAGACTTCGAAGTTGCCCTCGCAGACGTGCACATATCCATCTCCCTCGAAGGCGATGATGTGCGTGGCCAGCCGGTCGAGAAACCAGCGGTCGTGGGTGATCACCACCACGCTGCCGGCGAAGTTGGTGATGCCTTCCTCGAGCGACCGCAGCGTGTCGACATCGAGATCGTTGGTCGGCTCGTCAAGCAGCAGCAGGTTGGACCCACTCCGCAGGAGCTTCGCCAGGTGCACGCGATTCCGCTCACCACCGGAGAGCGTGCCTACCTTCTTCTGCTGATCGGGCCCCATAAAGTTGAACTTGGCCACATAGCTGCGGGCATTGACAGTCCGCTTCCCAAGTTCGATCGTGTCATGGCCGCCCGAGATCTCCTCGAACACGGTCTTGTTCGGATCGAGGGCGTCGCGGCTCTGGTCGACGTAGCCGATATCGACCGTGGAGCCGACCGTGATCGTGCCGGTGTCGGGCTTTTCCTGCCCCACGAGCATGCGGAAGAGCGTGGTCTTGCCGGCGCCGTTGGGGCCGATGATCCCCACGATGCCACCCGGTGGCAGCCGAAACGACAGGTTCTCGAAGAGCAGCTTGTCGCCGAACGCCTTCTGAATATTTTCAGCCTCGATCACCAGGTCACCGAGCGGCCGGCTGGCCGGGATGAAGATCTCGACCTCGGAATCGCGGGTGGCCGCCTGCTCGGCGGCGAGCTTCTCATAAGCCGCCACGCGAGCCTTACTCTTCGCCTGCCGCGCCTTGGGCGACATGCGAATCCATTCCAGTTCCTTGTCGAGCGTCTTTTGGCGCGCGGAGGCCTGCTTTTCCTCAAGGGCTAGCCGGGCCTTCTTCTGCTCGAGCCATGACGAGTAGTTGCCCTCAAACGGGATACCACGACCATGGTCGACTTCGAGGATCCACTTGGCCACATTGTCGAGGAAGTAGCGATCGTGGGTCACGGCGACGACCGTGCCGGTGTACTCGGCGAGGTGCCGCTCCAGCCAGTGGACGCTATCGGCGTCGAGATGATTGGTCGGCTCGTCGAGGAGCAGCAGGTCGGGCTTCTCGAGGAGGAGGCGACAGAGGGCCACGCGACGCCGCTCGCCGCCCGACAGATTGGTCACGCTCCACTCACCGGGCGGCAGATTCATCGCATCCATCGCGATCTCGACCTGCCGATCGAGATCCCAGAGATTTTTGGCGTCGATCTCGTCCTGCACGCGGGCCTGCTCGGCAAGTAGCTTCTCCATTTCCGTGTCGGAGAGGGGCTCGGCAAAGCGCGCATTGATCTCCTCGTAGCGACGGAGCACGGCCCGCGACTCCTCGGCCCCGTCCATCACGTTCTCAAAGACCGTCTTGTCGGAATCGAGCTGTGGCTCCTGCTCCAGGTAGCCGGCCGTGTAGCCCTCGGCCAGCCGGGCCTCACCCTCGTACTCCCGATCGATGCCCGCCATGATCTTCATGAGCGTGCTCTTACCGGCGCCGTTGCGACCGAGCAGACCGATCTTCGCGCCAGGGTAAAAGGCGAGGTTGATGTTCTTGAGCAGCTCGCGCTGGCCAAATTTTTTGTTCAGATCGATGATCTGATAGATGAAGGCGGGACCCATCGCGACTGTTTGCACTCCGTGCCTGAAGACCGAACCTGAAACACCAACACGACCACACAAACCAACACGCAGGCCGCCGACACAGGTGACCGACCCGAAACTGAGCCCGGGTCGCACGAGGCGGCACCTCGTTGCAGCAGGTGCCTGCTTGGTCTACGATTCCGCTGTCAGCGACTCACCGAAGTATACAGGAGTGGTGCCCCATGGCCGCGTATGTTCATCCCGAGGTTCTCGTTTCCACCGACTGGGTGGCCGAACACCTGAGCGATTCGCAGGTGAGGATCGTGGAATCCGACGAGGATCGGGCGCTCTACGTGCAGGGACACGTCCAGGGGGCCGTCGAAATCGACTGGATGACCGACCTCCAGGATGCGACCTGCCGCGATTACATCGACAAGGCGGCCTTCGAAAAACTCTGTGCCGAGCGGGGTATTTCGAACGACACGACCGTCGTCTTCTATGGCGACAAAAACAACTGGTGGGCCTGCTATGCCTTCTGGGTATTCAAACTCTACGGCCACGACAAGTGCCGGATCATGGATGGCGGCCGCAAAAAATGGGAGCTTGATGGGCGGGCCTGGTCGACCGATCGCGTCGACTATCCGCGGGCCCATTACACGGCCAACGAACAGGATGGCTCGATCCGGGCCCTCCGCGACGAGGTGCTCAAGCACCAGAAGGCGGGCAAGCAACTGCTCGACGTCCGCAGCCCCGAGGAATACCGCGGCGAACGGATGCACATGCCCGACTACCCCAATGAGGGCGCGGTGCGGGGCGGCCACATCCCCGGGGCCCACAACGTGCCCTGGCCGATGAATTGCAACGAGGATGGCACGTTCAAGTCGGCCAAGGAACTCGAAAAACTCTACATCAAAGAGCTGAAGATGAAGCGGCGGTCGCCCACGATCGCCTACTGCCGCATCGGCGAACGCTCGAGCCTTACCTGGTTTGTGCTGAAGTATCTACTCGGCTTCGGCAACGTGAAAAACTATGACGGCTCCTGGCTGGAGTGGGGCAACTGCGTGCGGGTGCCGATCGCAAAGGGCGGAGAGCCGGGTGGTGCCGCAGCGGCGCCGTCCGCCGCCGCCAGCGTCGCCCCATCTGCCTGATGTCTGCCCAGGTGCTGCCGTCATGACCAGCGTCACCGATCGGCTCGATGGCATCATCGAGGAGTTCACCGACCTCGACAGCCGCGAGAAACTGCAGCTGCTCGTCGACTTTGCCAACGGGCTTCCGCCGCTCTCACCGGAGCACGCTGCCCGCAAGGCGGCCGACAACGGCCGTGTGCACGAGTGCCAGACGCCCGTCTTTCTCTGGACGGAGGTTGAGGGAGGCGCGGCGCGACTCGTGGCCGAAGTCGCCCCCGAGGCCCCAACCGTGAAGGGCTTCGTCGCCATCCTTGCCGAGGCAATCAATGGCCGACCGGTTGCGGAAGTGGCCGCAATCTCAGATGAGATGCTCGAACGGATGGGACTGGCCGAGGTGCTGGGCATGCTGCGGGCCCGGGGCCTGCGGGCGATCGTCGCTCGCGTGAAGCGGGGCTTCGCAGGACTGCCCACGGGCTGAACAGGGGGAGACATCCGATGGCGATGCGGATCGTGGCAGGGATCGATCTTGGCGGCACTGCCGTTAACTACACCTTTCTCGATGAGAGCGGGCAATTCCTGATCGAAGGCCTCTGCGAGCATCCGGCCCGCAGCGTCGAGGGGCCCACCGTCTGCCTGCGGCAGATCGCAGACGGCCTCGGTCTGGCCGCCGAGCGGGCGGGGGTGCGACTGGCCGACGTCGTGGCGGTGGGGCTTGACACTCCCGGGCCGGCCAGTGCCGGCGGCATGCTCAGCCGTCGCGGCTCGACCAACTTCGCCCATCCCGACTGGGCCGGCTACGACATCCGGGCCGGTGTGGAGCGGTTGATCGGCGTGCCGGTGAGTTATTTGAATGATGGCAATGCCGCCGCCCTGTGGGGGCATGTGTCGCTGTTCGGTTCCGGCAATTCGTCTACCAGCATCTCGGCGATCATCGGCACCGGTCTCGGCGGCGGCGTGATCACGTCGGGCGACGTGGTCGTGGGGCGGAACGGCTTCGGCGGTGAACTCGGACATGTGCTGATTCCACATCAGTTGATAAAAGGAATCGCAGGGCTCGTGCCGCGATGTAACTGCGGCCGCATCGGTGACCTTGAGTCGCTCTGCTCACTGACGGCCATTCGGCAGTCGCTCCTTCCTTATTTTCTCGCGCACAATCCCGGCCATCCGCTGGCGGACGAGGAGATCGGGGCGGCGGCCAAGCAGGTCCGCGGCCTCGCCGAGCAGGGCGATCGACTCTGCCGGGAGATCTTCCGGGTGCAGGCCCACGCCCTGGGCCTCTTCTTCGACGAGATGATCAACGTCTTTGATCCTGACGCCCTGATCGTGGGGGGAGGCGCCGTCGAGACCAGCCCCGAATTCCGCCGCTGGTTTCTTGACGAGATCCGTGCCGGCATGCCCTCCCAACGGGAGGAACAGGCGGGCATTCCGATCCATGTGATCCCCAACGGCGACACCGCCGGCGCCCGCGGCGCCGCCCTCGAAGCCACCAAGCTTGCGCAGTCAGCGTGATTCAGGCGACGCGGTCCAGAATCGGCAGTACAGGCAGACCGGTTGGCTGCCGGGCTGGTCGTGGCGCTGACAGTTCAGACTCTGGTCGCGCTCGTGGGGGGCCCAAGAACATCAGTCGGGCAGTGGCCACCAGGCCACCAAGCGATCCAAACGTCGCCTCCACAGCCGCCGGCTCATAGCCACAGTGCACCATGCAATCCTGACACTTCGGGTTGCCGCTCGACCGCCCGTAGGCATCCCATGCGGTGTGGTCCATGAGTTCGCGAAACGTCTTCGCATACCCCTCGTCGAGGAGATAGCAGGGCCGTTGCCAGCCAAAGAGGTTGTAGGTGGGCGTGCCCCAGGGGCGGCACTCCAGATCCCAGGCGCCTTTGAGAAACTCGAGAAAGACCGGGGATTGATTGAACCGCCACCGCGGCGACGGATTGCCGAGGATCCGCCGAAACAGTGACTGGCTTCGCTCGCGACGGAGAAAATGCTCCTGATCGGGGGCCTTCGCATACGAATACCCCGGCGAGATCATCATCCCTTCCACGCCGAGGGCCATGCACTCATCGAAAAACGCCCGGTAGCGATCGGGGTCGGCATCGGTGAAGAGCGTCGAATTGGTGGTGACGCGAAAGCCGGCCGCCCGGGCGGCACGGATCGCCGAGACGGCCATGTCAAACACCCCTTCGCGGCAGACGGCATGGTCGTGCTCCTCACGAGGCCCGTCGAGGTGGACTGAAAACGCGAGATATGGCGACGTTCTGAAGCGGGGGAGCATCTCCTCGAGCTTGATCGCGTTGGTGCAGAGGTAGAGATACTTCTTGCGGGCCACGATCCCAGCGACAATCTCCTCGATCTGCGGGTGGAGCAGCGGCTCGCCCCCGGGAATTGAAATGATCGGTGCCCCGCATTCATCGACGGCAGCCAGACATTGCTCGACGGAGAGATGCGATCGGAGGATCTCGGTGGGATGCTGAATCTTGCCGCATCCGCCACAGGCGAGATTGCAGCGAAAGAGCGGCTCGAGCATGAGCACGAGCGGATAGCGAGAATTGCCTCGCAATTTCTGAACGGCCACATGCCGCAGCACGGCCAGCATCTGCCCAACGGGAACACTCATGCGACCATCTCCCGGGCGATCTCCCCATGGCGAATCGTGCCCTCAGCGGCCCGGCACCAGCGGCCCAGCGCCATCAGCGGAAAATAGAGCCGGTAGAAGTGGTAGCGAAGGTAAAAGACCTTCGGGAAACCCGTTCCCGTGAATTCCGTCTCCTCCCAATCGCCGTCGAAAGCCTGCCGGTCAACGAGCCAGCCGACACCTCGTGCGGCCGCACCATCAATCCGCCCGGCGGCAATCAGCCCGGCAATGGCCCAGGCCGTCTGCGACGGGGTCGGCGTTCCCAGGCCGGCCACGACGGGATCGGCATAGCTGTCGGGAGACTCACCCCAACCGCCGTCGGCCTGCTGCCGCGACTCAAGCCAATTCACAGCAGAGCGCACGGCCGGGTCGTCCGCCGTCACACCAACCGCCCGTAGCCCCTCGAGCGTCTGCCATGTGCCGTAGATGTAGTTCACACCCCAGCGGCCAAACCATGAGCCGTCGGCCTCCTGGCTCTGCCGCAGGTAGGTAACGCCGTGATCCACTGCTGGGTGGCCACATCGCATGCCAACGCGGCCGAGGGACTCGAGAACCCGCCCGGCAATGTCGGGCGTGCTCGGGTCGATCATCGCATTGTGATCAGCAAATGGCACTCGGCAGAGCAATTCGAAGTTATTGTCACGATCGAAGGCGGCCCAACCGCCATCAGAGTTCTGCATGGCAATGAGCCAGTGGGTGGCTCGCGTAATGGCCGCCGCCACACGGTCGAGCCGCCGGCGGTCGTCGTCGCTGATTTCCTCACCTGCGGCATGAGCAACTGACCGTCGCCACTCGGCAAAGGCGATCAGCACCATCGCGGTATCGTCGACGTCGGGATAGAAGCGGTTGGCGTATTGAAAGCACCAGCCCGACGCCGCCGCCGGCCGCCGTGCGGCAGGCACGCCCTTCTGCCAATCACCGGCGATACGAAGTTCGTTGTCGAGCAGCCAGTCGACCGCCGCGGCCAACTGCCGCCGCGGCTCTTCTCCCACACAGCCACCGGCAGCGGTGGCATCGGTGAGGGCCCGGAGCGTGATGGCTGTATCCCATACCGGTGATCGGCAAGGCTCGATCCGCACGCCACCGTCATGCTCCGGCTCCACCAACTGATGAAGCTGTCGCCAGCATTCCTCAACTTCCGGTGCATCTTCGTCGCATCCCATCGCCTGCAGGGCGACAATGCTCCACACGATCGGCGGAAAAATCGCCCCGAGTCCATCACTGCCGTCAAACCGCTCGAGCATCCACCGCCGACAGGCCTGCACAGCCCGGCTCCTTAGCGGCTGAAAGCCGATCGCCTCACAGGCTTTCATCACTCGATCGACCCCACGGAAGAACCGATCCCATGAGCCGGTACCGCCGGTCGGAGGTGGCCGGTCAATCTCACCGGGCTCGAAGAGTTCGAGCATGCCAGAGGCGGCAGGAATCTCCCGCACCGGCTGAAACGCCCACATCAGCGAGAGTGGCACGATCATCGTCCGCGACCAGGCGGACACGCGATGCAGATTGATCGGAAACCAGTCGGGCAGGAGCACCATTTCCGGCGGCACAGCCGGGCAGGCGGAATAGGGAATCTGCCCCAACAGCGCGAGGTAGAACCGCGTGAAGCTATTGACCGCCCAAGGACCACCAGCCTGACGAATCGCGGCACGAGCCCGGGTGAGCGGTGGCGACGAGGGATCGTGCCCGGTGAGCTTGAGAGCGAGATACGCCTTCACGCTGGCACTGACATCGACCGGCCCGCCTGGATAGATTGCCCACCCGCCCGCAGGCAACTGCTCGCGCAGGATCCTTCGGGCACAGCCGGCCGCTTCAGGCCGCGAGAGCCGGCCGGCCCAGGCGAGGATGATGATGTATTCACTCTCAAGAATGGTGTCGCCCTCGAGAGGCCCCCGCCAGTGGCCATCATTTGCCTGATGACCGAGGAGCCAAGCAGCCGTTTTGGCCACCGCTTCGCGTCCGGACGCGATGGACAGTTCGTCCCGAATCTCGACCCTGGACTCCCACACCTGGGGCTGGCCGATTCTTCCAAGGCGGCCGCTTCGAGCCGCTCCGCGCGGGGTCACGGCATGATCTGGTCGCGGAGCCACCTGTAGGCCCGACTCAGCATTCGATCCAATGAGGCTCATCGATGCATCCGTGCATACGAGGCAAAGAAAACAACGCCTGCGGACGCTACGGAAAACATTCGTTCTCCGAAACGCCTCACGCAGGGGCAGAATAGAGAACACCGCGAAAGCCAACAACCCCGGGCGACGAGAGAATGCGGGCGAGTCCGGCTCCGCCGCAGCCTTCTAATGACGGACTGGATCTTCGCTGAGGCAAGATAGGGAAACTCTAACGTGCGGCCGGTACCCCTTGGGGCCGAGGCAGGCAAATGGTCACGCATGTGCCCTGACCTGGCCGAGATTCGATTTCCAACGTGCCGCCATTGGTGTCGATCAACCGCCAGGCCTTGGATAACCCGAGCCCAATGCCCCGGCCCGCCTCGCGTCCACTGAAGAACGGATCGATCGCCCGCCGGGCTGTCTCGTCATCCATGCCGCGACCATTGTCAGCCACCGTAATGAGACAGGCCGCATCCGCATCGTCTGCACAGAGATCAGCGGCTGTCACCGACAGTTCCACCCGCCCACCGGGATCGACCGCTTCCAACGCGTTGACCACTACCGCCCGCACGGCTTCCTCGACCTGCGGCCCATCAACCCAGGCCGTGAGCGGCTGCAATGGCGGCTCATATTCCAGCCGCGCTCCCCGCACCGCGGCCATCGGCCGCGAGTTCTCAAGAACGCCGGTGAGCAGCGTGCCCAATTCTGTGGTTTCCCGCTGGGGCCGCGGAGGCCGGGCAAAAATCATCAGCCCCCCAATCATGTCGCGGGCCCGAAACGCCTGATCCACAATCGTCGACAACCGGCGACGCCGCTCCGGGTCGATCTCCTCCACGAGGAGCGCCTGAGCCCGGGCCGCAATATTCGCGAGAGGATTATTGATCTCGTGACCGGCCCCGTATGCCAATTCCCGCATACCGGAGAGCCGGCTTTCGCGCACTGCATTATCAAACCGGTGGGCACACGCCTCGAGCGACGCCGCCATCCGCACGGCATCACGCAACACAAGAGCCTCGGCCACCGGATCGACCGCCGCCGCCCGAGGAAGTGGACCGGCCACCGGATCGAGTTCCCCTGCCAGCACGGCGGCCGCCAGTCTCAGGGCCTCGGCTCGGCGACGATCACCTTCACTCAAGGCTCGCTGGGGTTCGCCGGGCCGCGCCCCGGCCGTGGTCGTCACGAAATCGGCCCAGGCCGACTCACCCACAAAAGTCGCGCCGGCGGCCCGGCCCGATCGCACGTCATCACCGAGCACAAGCATGGCCGCGATCCAGCGAAGTGGCGGCCGCTCAGCCGCGGTGCCAAGCCGCTCCCACGATGCCAGGCAGACCGCCACCGTCGAATCGCCGCCAGCCTGTTCCCACGCCGCCTGCCAGGCCGCACCGGCGGCCATGCCTCCATGCTGCCAGCCTGCCCCCTGAAACAGCACGGCCCTCGTCAGGCCAAGACAGGCCTGACGAGGGACCGGCAATGCAACGGGAGGTCGGCTGTCGCGGTCGAGCAGCAGCCAGGCTCCAGACGGTGCG
>JAYQOK010000141.1:0-9451 GCA_038144795.1 Candidatus Kuenenia sp.
CCCGGCCGCAGGCGACGCATGAGCACTTCATCGACCTCAAGATCAAGGGGACTCCCCCCGCCAGACAGGGACGACGGTTGTGAACGTGGTGATGCTCCAGGGGAGCGCGAAGACAGTGCCAGGCAGAAGTCTGCTCTACTCGCACATGCCGCGAAGGGTCGTGTAGTCGGTCTTACCGGTGCCGAGGACGGGGATCGCGTCGAGGCGGCGGACCTCGTCAAGCCGCATCACGCCCCGCAGGCCGTCGGCCAAGAGCATCTCGGCCGCCTCGCGGAGCGACAGATCAAAGGTGGTGAAGAGCACGATATGGCGGCCGTCGTCGGTCTCGATGCCCTCGACCGCCACCCGGGGGCCGCGGTCGTCGGGGGGAAACCGCTTCTGAAACGGTTCTTCGAGCGCCGGTAGCGAGATCATCTCGCCCCCCGCCTTCAAAAACCGCTTGAGTCGTCCACGAAATCGAAGATAGCCATCGTCGTCGGCGGCCACGAGGTCGCCAGTGCGATACCACCGCTCACCCTCAAGCTCCACGAAGGGTGATGGGCCGTCGTAGGCGTGGTAGCCGTTGAAGATCGACGGCCCCCGCACCAGGAGCATGCCGGTCTGGCCCGTGGCGACCGGCTGCTGCGTCTCCTCATGCACCAGCCGCGCCTCCACATGCTTCACTGGCAGCCCGATGCTGCCGAGCTTCGTCTTGTCGAGCCGGTTGGCCGCCACCACCGGCGAGCATTCGGTGATCCCGTAGCCCTCAAGAATCACCGCCTCCGGAGCCTTGTCGCGGCAGAGGTCATAGGTTTTTTGCGGACAGGCCTCGGCGCCGGTGATGATCTTGCGGAGGCTGGCGAGTTCACTGCTGCGGCACTTGGCGAGGATGTATCCGAGGAAGGTGGGCGTGGTGAAAAGGAGCGACGGCTTGTAGGCCTCGATGATGCGGATCAGGCCCGCGGCGTCGGTCGGGTCGGCATGCCGCACGCTGCGGATGCCGGCCAGCTGCGGGAGGAGCACGTTGCCCGTGAGGCCGAAGGAGTGAAACGGGGGGAGGAAGCCGAGCAGCGAATCGTGCGGGTCGGGCTGGAGCACGTCGAGGCTGTCGACGATGTTGGTGAGCAGATTGCGATGCGAGAGTGGCACCGTTTTGGGAGCGCTCTCGGAGCCCGAGGTAAAGAGGAAGACCGCCGGATCATCTTCCCGCTGGGTGGGCAAGCGATCGAGCCGCCGCTGGGGCGCGAGCGTCGTCGCGGCCAAGGCGCGGACGGCTTCCCCTTTGCCGATGCCCCCCTTGAGGTCTTCGAGAAACACGTAGTCGGCGCCCTCGACATCGATGCCGAGGCGGTCGACCAGCTTTTTTGACGTGATGATCCGCCGGGTCTCGGTGACGCGGATGCCGTGGGCAAGATTGGCCGGGCCGGTGGTCCAGTTCATCATCACCGGCACCTTGCCGGCCAGATGCAGGCCGAAGAAGACAAGATCGGCGGCCACGCTCGCCGGCAGCATCACGCCGACATGCTCTTCCGGATAGGTGGCAAACCGGCGACTCATGATGCCCGCTGCCACGAGAAGCCGGCGGTAGGAAAGGGCCCCCGACACGCTGTCGGCGGTGGCCACCTGTTCGGGTCGCTCGATCGACCGGCGGACAAAGCTCTCGGCCACCGTGTTTCCCAACAGCCACCGGGATGCTGCCGCCGCCCGGCTCGTTTCCCGTGGCGTGGCAAACCAGCCCTTGGGAACCGCCAGCGGCCGCGCGGCATCCTTTCCGGCCGGCAGGCTGCCGTCGGCGAGCGCCCAGAGCTGGCCGAGCGTGTCGGCGACCGTGCTCGAGTGAAACCCAAACTGCTGCTCGATGCGGAGGGCCAGCTCCATGCGATCAAGGCTGTCGAGGCCAAGATCCTCCAGCCGCATCGCGCTGGTGCGTTCGTCGCTGGCCAGTTCCCGCTTGAGGAACGAGGCCACGAGGTCATTGACGAGTGTCACTGTCTTGGGATTGATCGCCGCCTCGTCGATCTCGACGGTCGCGGCCGGATGATAGTCGCCCTTGGTCGGCCCGAACACGAAGCTGTAGCGGACAAAGGTCGGCTCTTCGCCCTGATCGTGGGTCGCAGGATTCTGGTTGAACCAGTCTTCCAGAAACCGATTGAAGGCTTCCCGGGATTCAAGTGGAAACCGCTCCCGGGGCATCACCTCGGCATGGAGATGCACCCGGCGGCGGGGTAGAAAAAACACGAGCCCGGCGACAAGCCAGCCGATGGCGGCAAGCACCGCCTGCGGCAGGTTCGGGGGCACGCCGGCCCGGGCACAGCTGAAGAGGCTGCCCCATACGCCCCGGGTACGGATCAGCACGATCGTGAGATCGGGGCACTCCGAGACCAGTTCGTAGACTACCCGCGCCGAGCCGATCACCTCGCGGTTGCCCCGCTGCAGCCGGCCGGAGGGATAGATCAAAAAACTCTCACCGGCCCGCACGCCACCGATCACTGTGTCGATCAGCTCCTTCGTGCGGGCGGCCGCCTCACGGCTCTGGGCGGAAAGCTCCGGCACCTCGAACGCCCGCACGAGCTTCATCAGCGGCAGGAGAAACGGCACGCGGTAGGTGCCGGTATAGACCAGCGGCCGAAGCGGCTGCCGCAGGCCGACATGCGAGAGCACGATCGGCGGATCGATGAAGCCCGGGTGATTGGGGAGCACGAGCACCGGGCCGTGGAGATCCTTCAGCGCCGCAAAGCCCTCTTGCGAGACGCGATACCGCAGCCGCAAGACAAGCCAGGCGATCGACCAAAACAACCGGTTGAGAACAAGCATCATGCCGCAGCAATCCTGAGAGGACCTACTATACATGCGCTTTACAGCAGCAGGCTGGCGATGGCGGCCGAAAGAAAGTTGGCCAGGGTGGCGATGAGCAGCGCCTTCAGCCCCAGTTGTGCGATCTCGCTGCGGCGGTCAGGCACAAGCGAGCCGATCCCCCCAGCTGGATCCCCATCGAGCTGCGTGGAGCGGACTGCTGTCTGTGCCGGGGTCGTGGCCGGCCAGCGGCGATTGGTGCGGGTTGCGATCACATGCTTTGACTCTTCCGGCGCTCCTGTGCCCACGGTGGTGCTCTGTGGTGCGTGCCTGCAGGTCCTTGCCAAGTTTGGGTGTGGCGACACCGAGGTGATCATCGATAGAAGCGGCCGGTTCTTTCTCCGTGACTTTCTGCCGCGACCGTTTGCGGCTGATGGGCCAACGCCAGGCAGCGGAGCCTGAGGGATGGGGTTGAGCGGTCAGTCGGACGGTTTTTTCTCGGCCCGCGGCGGGGCGAATGAGATCACCAGATCACCCGGTTCAGGATTGCTCTTGTCGGTGGTCGCACGGAAGACGAGCTTGCCAGACGGCTTTCTCCAGAGGAGCACCCGCGCTCCCGCCACCCGGCTGTCGAGGTAGTGTTGATAGGAAAACTCATCGGTGATTCGTGTCACCTGGAATCCCCAGCCCCGAAAGTGTTCGAGTTGAAAATCAACGCTCCGAAGTTCCGGATCGCGCGTGAGTGGACGGCCGCCGAGGGTGAAACTCAGTGACTTGCGTTCGGCCTGCTCCCGGACGGTCGGAATCTCGAAGACGTTGGGCCGGCCGATCTCCGGGCTGAGATTGGTGCAGACCAGCGCGTTGTAGGCGTCGTTGGAGGTGGTGGCGATGAGTGCCGCAAATCGCTTCAGATCGAGGTCGTAATGGGCCTCTTCCGAAAGGACTTCACCAAAATAGACAGGAATCTCGGCCAACCGCGCCTCCCGCAGCCGGCTCCAGGCGGTATCGGCAATCATGACCGGAATACCTGTTTCTTTGAGTGTGGTGGCGAAGGCGGCTGTCACAGGTGAACCGCCCAGGATGAGGATCCCGGGCTTCGTGGCAGAGGTGAGGCCGAGCAGCGTGGCCAGCGGAGCCAGCGTAAAGCCATGGACGAACACGGTGGCGACTACCACGGCGAAGGCATAGGCCACCATCTGCGAGGCATCGTCGACGCCGTCATCCGCGAGGGCCACGGCAAACAGGCTCGATACTGCCACCGCCACGATGCCGCGGGGAGCGATCCAGCCAACAAACACCTGCTCACGCAACGAGATGCCAGAGCCGGCTGTGGAGACAATGACAGCCAGCGGCCGGATCACGAACATTACCAGAACGACGAAGGCTACCGCTCGGAGGTCGAGCGACCGAATCGCCTCCATGTCGAGCGCCGCGGTAAGGAGCAGAAACAGTCCGGAGACGAGCAGAATGGTGACAGTTTCCTTGAAACGCCGCATCTCGGTCAGGCTTGCGATCCGAGAGTTGGCCAGTCGAATCCCCATCACCGTGACAGTCAACAGGCCCGCCTCCTCGAGTACCATGTTGGTCAACGCATGCGCCGTCACGACGGTCGCCAGCAGCACCGGTGCCTTCAGGTATTCCGGCACATGGCCCCGGGTAAATGCCCACTCGATCGCTGTGCCAGCCGTAAAGCCCCCGCCAATGGCAATCACGGTGCCTGCTGCCAGTGACGTGAGGACTTCACCGGCACTGTGAGAGCCATGAAGTACGAGGAATATTTCGAAGGCGATCACCGCGAAGAGCGCACCGATCGCATCATTGACGATTGCCTCCCACCGCAACAGTGAGGCGGGGCGGGCGGCAAGGTGGGCCTGGCGCAAGAGGGGCATCACAACCGTGGGCCCGGTCACCACGAGGATCGCTCCAAGTACGGTGGCCGTCGGCCAGGAAAGTCCGGCCACGATGTGGGCCGCCAGAGCCGTCATGCCCCAGACCATCGGACCGGCGAAGAGGATCAGACGCCGAACGGCCGTGGATGTCTCGCGGATCTCGGCGACGTTGAGCGTCAGTCCGCCCTCAAAGAGAATGATCGCCACGGCGATGGATACCACCGGTCGGTAGGCCTCGCCAAAATCACTGGCCGGGTTGAGCCAGCCGGACAACGGCCCGAGGATGAAGCCACCCACAAGCAGAAGCACGATTGCGGGCAGTCGGGTTCGCCAGGCCACCCACTGGGCAAAGATGCCGCCAGCGGCAACGACGGCGAGTTTGAGAGCGACGTCGTGCATAATGTCTGATGGTCGCGCGACCGGAACCCAAGAAGTTGTACTGCGGTGCTATGGTGGTGTCGAGGATGCCGCAATCGGGACGCTGCAGACTGTGCCAGGAAAACATCACACTATGAAAATTGCGATGAGCATACTCATGCTCGTGTCGGCGCTGGTTGCGCATGCTGCCGAGCCATGGCCATCATTCGGTGGACGCTATCCCCATCTGGCCGTGAGCAACTCATCGGCCGAGTGTGGAATCGGTGCCGTGGTGCCGTGGGCGGGCAGGCTTTGGTTGATTACCTATGCACCACACGCGCGCCACGGCAGTGATGACAGGTTGTACGAGATCGACAACGAACTGCGGCGCACCGCGCGGCCCGAGAGCGTGGGAGGTACGCCGGCGGCCCGGTTCATTCACACGGCTTCCCGCCAACTCGTCATTGGGCCCTATGTAATCGACGAGCACGGCGGAGTGCGGGCCGTTTCACCACGGGACATGGAGGGCCGACTTTCGGCGGCGGCCCGGCATCCCGTCGACCCTGACAACAAGGTTCTCATCTATGACATGGAGGGGCTGCTCTACGAACTCGATGTCAGGACACTCCAGCCTGGCGTGCTTGCGGCGCGTGCCGCGCCCGGCTGGCATGGCAAGGGCATGTATGCAGGGCAGGGCGTCGTTGTGGTCGCCAACAATGGTGAACATGCGGCCGGGCTGAAAAACTTCGAGCCTTTCCTGTATGCGGTACCCAATACACGATCGTCGAACGACGATGCGGGCGTCCTTGCCGAATGGTGGCCGGTGGATGGGCCCACGGCGTGGCGATTGGTGAAGCGACGACAGTTTGCGGATGTCACCGGTCCGGGTGGCATCGAGGGCCCGCCGTCTCCAGACGCACCGCTCTGGGCCATCGGGTGGGATGAGAAGAGCGTGCTCCTCATGGTTCGCAGTGCCAGCGATGCTGCACGCGGACACGATCCTTGGCACACCTTTCGACTACCCAAGTCCTGCCACAGCTATGACGGTGACCATGGTTGGCATACCGAGTGGCCGCGGATCCGTGAGGTGGTGCCGGCATCCGGCGGGCAGCCCGCCCGTTTTCTTCTGACCATGCACGGCGGGTGGTACGAATTTCCGGGAACATTTTCGGCCACGTCGTCCGGAGGTGTTCGACCGCTTTGCACCCACCTGAAAATCACTGCTGACGTGGCGCCCTGGTCGCTTCCAGGAAAGCCCGCAATCGTGTTTGGTTGTGATGATACGGCCAAAAGCGGATTCAAGAGCGAGTTTCAGACCACTCGCAATGAGCTCAATGGTCGATCGAACTCAAATCTTTGGTTCACAACCTGGGACGGGCTCGCGCAGCTGGGCCAGCCCGCCGGTACTGCGTATGTGTGGCGACAGGAATCGGTCACGGCTGGCGTGCCTTCCGAACCCTTGCTGTTAGCAGGGGGTGGTGGCTACGACCAGCGGATCGTCCATCTCGCGCATCACGCTGACACACCCATCGAATTCACCATCACGGCCGGTGGAGGTGACGAGTGGAAGACCATAGCGAGTGTCCGTGTGTTGCCCCGGCAGCATGCGTTCTATGTGCTCTCGTCCGATGTGGTCGGAGACTGGGTGCGGATGACGACCGATCAGGATGCTCCCGCAGTCACTGCGGTGTTTCGCTATGGGACCCGCGGGGGAAAGACAGAAGACACAAGCCTGTTCAGGGAACTTGCCGACGTTTCCTCATCTGATCCATGGAGCGGCGCCGTGGTACGGAGTGGGGATGGTGAATCGCTGCCGCTGGATGTGCTGGCCAGAGAAGTCGATGCAACCGGTCGGGTCAGCGATGCGAAGGCGTGGCGAGTGGCTGTCGGCCAGGTGCCGGTCGAACGACAGGAAGATGATCCCGTCGCCAAACTGCTCCGCGAGAAGGCCGTACCGACCTCGGCGGATGTTTCGTTTGACGCAGCGAGCGTAATACTCACCGAAGGAAAGAAGGTTTTCCGCTTGCCAAAACCTCTCGATCCAGCCGTGGCAGCCGCCTATGAGGCACCGTTTGCCACCGGGTGGCCGCGGGGAATGCGGGAAGTGGTCACCGAGCGGAGTTTGTTGAACGCGGCTGGCACGTTTTACGTGCTGCCACGAGTCAGCAGCGGCGGCGCGGCCAAGATCCTGCCTGTCTGCAGCCACGGCAAGCGGATCACCGATTTCTGTTCGTGGCGGGGACTGCTTGTTCTTGGTGGCGTGCGGCGGAACAGAGTTGCCGTCACGGGCGCTGAATCACGAATCATCGGCAACAGTGACGACGGTGGAACCACGGTTCGAGGCCCAGCTGTATGGGTTGGCGACATCGACGAACTCTGGAAGTTTCCGCGGCCGACTGGGCGGGGAGGGCCGTGGCTGGGGACGGCGGTGGAGGCGGAAGTACCCAGCGATCCATACCTGATGGCTGGCTACGATCAGAAATCGGTGGAACTCTCCCACGATGGCACCACCACCATTCGGATGACGATCGAAATTGATCCCGTCGGTGACGGCGACTGGTTTCAGTACACGACGATTGACGTCCCAGCCGGCAGCTCCATCACCCACGCTTTCCCCGCCGGTTTTCTGGCCCAGTGGGTACGATTCTCGACCGCTGTGGCCTGCCGGGCAACGGCCGTACTCACCTACCGGTGACCGGCCGCGGCGGCGCTACTGTCGATCCGCTCCCGTATCGAGCACTGCCATGAAGGCCTTCTGCGGGATGTCGACCGAGCCAATGCTCTTCATCCGCTTCTTGCCTTCCTTCTGTTTGGCCCACAGCTTCTTCTTGCGGGAGATGTCGCCGCCATAGCACTTGGCCGTCACGTTCTTCCGCAATGCGGAGATCGTCTCGCGGGCGATGATTCGCGTGCCGATCGCCGCCTGGAGGGCCACTTCGAACATGTGGCGGTCGATCTCGCCACGAAGCTTCTTCACGATCGCCCGGCCGCGGCGGTCAGCATCGCGGCGGTCACAAATGATCGAGAGGGCATCAACCTTCTTGCCCCCGACCAGAATGTCGAGCCGCACGAGGTCGGCCGGGAAGTAGCCGAGCATCTCGTAGTCCATCGTGCCGTAGCCCTTGGTCACGCTCTTGAGCTTGTCGTGGAGATCGTAGATCACCTCGGCCAGCGGCAGGTCGAAGGAGAGCATGGCCCGGGTCGGCGAGAGGTATTCCGTTTTTAGGTAGGTGCCCCGGCGGTCGGTGCACAGCTGCATCACCGGGCCGATGTATTCCGCCGGCACCAGAAAATTGGTCCGTACGATCGGCTGCCGAAACTCCTCGATCTGGCCCGATTCGGGCACGTCCTGCGGGTTGGTGATCTCGAGCGTTGCCCCGTCTGTCGTGAGGATCTGGTAGGTGACGTTGGGCGCCGTCTGCACGAGGTCCAGATCCGACTCCTTTTCAAGCCGTTGCTGGATGATCTCCATGTGGAGGAGGCCGAGAAAGCCGCAGCGGAAGCCGAAGCCAAGGGCTTCGCTGCTCTCCGGCTGGTATTCGAACGAGGGGTCGTTGATGGCGAGCTTTTCCAACGCGTCGCGGAGCTCCTCAAAGTTCTCCCCCTCGCTGGGATAGAGGCCGCAGTAAACCATCCGCTGGGGCGGCTTGTAGCCGGGGAGCGCAGCAGCTCCCTGGTCGCCGGGGATTGTCACCGTGTCGCCGATGTGGACCTGCTTCACGTCTTTGATGTTGCAGACGAGATATCCCACCTGGCCGGCGGTGAGCTCTTCGCAGCCGCGGCGCTGCGGCACGAACTGGCCGAGCTCGATGACCTCGTGGGTGGCGTTGGTCCGCAGGAAACGAATCTTCTGCCCCTTCCGCACCGTGCCGTCGAGGATCCGAATGTAGGTGATCGCGCCACGGTAGCTGTCGTAGTGGCTGTCGAAGACCATCGCCCGCAGCGTCGCGTTTGGATCGCCCTGCGGCGGTGGGATCCGCTCGACGATCGCCGCGAGCAGTTCGTCGATGCCGATGCCAGCCTTGGCGCTGGCCTTGATCACGTCATCGGGCTCGATGCCGAGACTTTGCTCCATTTCGATGAGTACCTCGTCGACGCGGGCATAGGTGAGGTCGATCTTGTTGATCACCGGCACAATCGCGAGGTCGGCATTGATCGCCGCGTAGGCGTTGGCCACCGTCTGCGCCTCGACACCCTGAAAGGCATCGACCAGGAGCACGGCGCCTTCGCAGCAGGCGAGGCTCCGCGACACCTCGTAGTGGAAGTCGACATGGCCGGGGGTATCGATCAGGTTGAGCTCGTAAACCTCACCCTTGTGGCGGCATTCCATCCGTACCGCCCGGGCCTTGATCGTAATGCCCCGCTGCCGCTCAAGCTCCATGTCATCGAGCATCTGCTCCTTGAGTTGCCGCTTTTCCTCCGTGCCGGTGTGG
>JAYQOK010000142.1:0-9407 GCA_038144795.1 Candidatus Kuenenia sp.
GTCCCCCCGCCCCCCGCGCGGGGGGGGGGGCGCGCCGGCGGGGCCCCCCCCCCAAACCGCCGCTAGCCTGCGGTGGATGCCGGGTAGCGAACAGCCAGCCCGAAGCCCGTCCTACGCGACAGGATCATCCTGATAGAGGCGGTATTTCTTGGTCACGAGGGCGCCGCCGCGTTCGAGCGTCCGCCGCGAGAGATGGTTGCTCTCCAGCACCCAGGAAAACTCCACCTCATCCATGCCCCATTCGTACAGCCGCGGCACGAGCGACGCATGGAGCACGAGCCCCACGCCCCAGGCCTGATATTCGGGGATCACATTGGTGCTGATTGCCCGCATCCGCTTGATGCCCCGCTTGTTCCAGAGGAGCTTAAGAAAGCCGAAGGGAAACAGCCGCCCATTGATCGCCTTGATCCGTGGGTTGTAGTCGAGCAGGCAGAAGACCGTGCCGATCGGCTTACCCTCCACCTCGGCCACGAGGGCGAGCTCGGGCACGATCAGGTGCTTGAGGCTCGCCGCCATGTGATCAACTTCACCGGCGGTGAGCGGCACAAAGCCCCAGGTCCTGGCCAGGCTTGAGTTGTAGATGTTGAGAAACATCCGCACTTCCTCGGCAAATCGGCGGCGATCGAGCGGTCGCACTGTCACCCCAAACCGCTCCTTCACCCCCTCCACCATCACGCCCAGTTTCTGATCGATGCTCTCGAGCATCGACATGCGGCCCCAGAACGCAAAGAGGTCTTCGACCTTGTGAAACCCGTTCGCCTCGACCAGCCCGGCATAATACGGACGGTTGTGGGTCATCATGAAGAAGGGGGGCGTGTCAAAGCCCTCGATGAGCAGACCACATTCGTAGTTGAGCGAGGGATTGGCCGGGCCACGGATGCAGGTCATCCCTGCGTCATGGAGCCAGTCGCGGGCGGCCCCAAACAGCGCCTCCGCAGCTGCCGGGTCGTCGTCACACTCGAAAAATCCAAAGAAACCCCGCTGTTCCCGATACCGCTCGATATGACCAGCGTTGACGATCGCGGTGATGCGGCCGACGTCGGTGCCGCCACGGCTGACCAGAAACGACTGTGACCGTGACTTTTCGTAGAAGGGATGGCGGCGGAAGCCCAGCAGTTCCTCCTGAGCCATGACCAATGGTGGCATCCAACACGGGTCGTCTCGGTAGATTCGCCAGGGGAGTTCGATAAACCGCTTTTGCTCTGCCCGGCTCGTGACCAGCCGCACCTGTAAATCCGCCACTCGACGTCACCTCCCTGACTGGTCTCCCGTTGCCGAAAACCCTTCGGTTTCAAGCACTTCGGGCGATTCCAGCCAGCATCTTCCGCGGCACCGGCCGGTTCGTCAAATCCATGCCAGATGAGCGGCTGTGAAAGTCACCCCCCCTTTTCGGTCGATCTAGAATAGGTCCGGGTGCACTACGACGGATCGCGTTGCCCGGCCCATGCACGGAGGCCCGCAGAGCGACCCTCATGATGAACGCGTCCACATCACATGTTCCGACCCTCGCCCCTGGCGGTGACCACCAGGCCCACCGGTTGACCGTCGATTGTGTCGTTACCGGTGGGACGGGCCTGGTTGGCAACAACGTCGTGAGGCTGCTGCTCAACCGCGGCCGGAGTGTGCGGGCGGTGGTGCGGCCGCACCGCTCCCCCGACGACCCGGCTCTGGCGGGGCTGCCAATCGAGAGTGCCGCCAGCACGCTCGAGGATGAGCATGCCCTACAGCGGGCGATCGATGGCAGCTCGTTTGTGGTGCACTCGGCGGCGATGGTGCATTGCGGCTGGCGGCATCGTGAGGAGATGCATCGTGTCAACGTGCAGGGCACTGAACTTGTCGCCCGCTGTGCGCGACGGGCGGGGGCCAGGATGATCCATGTGTCGAGCGTCGATGCGATCGGCCTGCGGCATGACGGGGAGCCGGCCGATGAAGAAACGCCACCCGGCGGGATGCCGGAATGCCCCTACGTGGTTACCAAGCGTGAGGCTGAGGAGGCGGTGCTCCGCGAAATCGATAAGGGGCTCGATGCGGTGATTGTGAATCCCGTCTTCATGCTCGGGCCATGGGACTGGAAACCATCCAGCGGCCGCATGCTCGTCGAGGTTGCCTCCGGCAAGGGGCTCTTCGCGCCTCCGGGGGGCAACGACTTCGTCGATGTCCGCGACGTGGCGGCCGGCATCCTGGCAGCCAGGGACCGCGGCCAAACCGGTCGCCGCTATATCCTCGGTGGGCATTCGCTCTCCTACCTCGAGGCCTGGCGGATCTTTGCCCGCGTCGGCGGCCGCATCCAGCCGCTCGGCACCGTCGGCCCAGTCGTGCTCCGCGTGGCGGGCTGGTGTGGCGACCTGGCCGGGCTGCTGGCCCGCCGCGAGCCCGCCGTGAATTCGGCGGCGATCGCGATGTCGATGCTGCCCCACCACTTCTCGTGCGAGCGGGCAAAGCAGGAACTTGGCTATACGATTCGGCCGCTCGAAGACGCGGTGCAGGACGCCTGGGAATGGTTCGTGGCCCATGGCTATGCCAAGCCTGTCCGCGAGCGAACCGTGCTTGTACGATAGTGACATGGCCCACATTCTCGTCATCGAAGACGAGCAGCATCTCGCCATCGGCATCAAATTCAACCTCGAGTCGGAAGGCTATCGGGTCACGGCTGTCGGCGACGGCCAGACCGCCATGGCGGCCGTCGAGGCGGCCGATCCGCCAATCGATTTGGTCGTGCTCGATCTGATGCTGCCTGGCATGAGCGGCTATGCCGTGTGCGAGGCGATTCGCACCGCGGGCAATCCGGTGCCGGTGATCATGCTCACGGCCCGCACGCTCGTGGAAGATCGCATTCGGGGCTTTGATGCCGGCACCGACGTCTATCTGCAGAAGCCCTTTGACCTCGAAGAACTGCTCTCGGTGATTCGCAATTTGCTGGCCCGGCGCGGGCGGGCTGAGCGAACGACGGCCGGCGAGGGCAACGGCGGCCGCAGCAACGCCATTCGCTTCGGCAAGGCCGAGGTCGATTTCGACACATGGGAGGCATCGGCCGGCGGCCAGCCGGTGAAACTCACCAGCCTCGAGATGAAGCTGCTCCGCTATCTCGTGGAGCACGAGGGCGTGGTGGTGTCACGGGAGGAACTGCTCAAAAACGTGTGGGGCCTCACCCGGGCGCCGGCCACCCGCACGATCGACACCTTCATGCTCAACCTGCGAAAGTCGTTTGAGGAAAACCCTTCCCGACCGAAGCACTTTCTCTCGATTCGTGGCACCGGCTATCGCTTCGTGAAGTAGGACAGGCTTCAGCCTGTCATGCCTTGGTCAGGCATGGGAGACAGCTTGGGAAAGCTGCCCTCCATGCTCCGGCTGAGGAGCGTCGCAGCTGCAACCCCCGGGTCGGGCTGCTTGAGCAGCGATTCGCCCACGAGCATCGCGCTGATGCCGGCCGCCTCGAGCCGTTCGACATCGGCCCGGGTCTTGATGCCACTCTCGGCCACCAGCACCACGTCATCGGGCACCCGCTCCTGCAGCCGCAGCACGTGATCAAGGTCCGTCGTCATCGTCTTCAGGTTGCGATTGTTGATGCCGACGAGCGTCGCCCCCAGATCGAGCACCCGCAGGAGGTTCTCCTCATCATGGAGTTCCACCAGCGGGGTCATGCCAAGATCGAGGATGTCGCGGTAGAGGCTCCGCAGATGACAGTCGTCAAGGCACTCGGCAATGAGTAGCACCGCGTCGGCACCGTGGGCTCGGGCCTCGATCACCTGATAGCGGTCGATGATGAATTCCTTTCGCAGCACCGGCAATGGCACGGCGATCCGCGCCGCCTCGAGATCGACGAGACTGCCGCCAAAATCCCAGGCATCGGTGAGCACCGACAGGGCCGCCGCACCGGCGGCCGCATAGCCGCGAACGATCTCTTCCACCGTCGCGCCGGGGCGAATCTCTCCGGCTGAAGGGCTCTTCCGCTTAAACTCGGCGATCAGCCGAATGTCTCCCGGCTTCGCCAGGGCCGCAAAAAAATCCCGCACCGGCGGCGCCACTGCCAGCCGCCCCTCGAGCGCCGCCGTCGGCACCCGCTCCCGCTGCAGCGCCACTTCTTTCCGCTTCCGCTCCACGATTTTTTCAAGAATTGATGGCATACCCGAAAGAATACCGAGCCACAGCCGGGAAGAGACAGGCCGCATCGCCGAAATCTGCGTTCGCCTACCGACTTCCCGCTGCACCTCGGATTGGTCGTGAAAACGCCCGATGCCGAGCCGTCGCGTAAAGCTAATGGCGGAAGTGCCGCCGCCCCGTAAACACCATTGGGATCCCGGCCGCATCGGCCGCCGCGATCACCTCCGGATCCCGCTTCGATCCGCCCGGCTGCACAATCGCCGCGATGCCCGCCCGCTGGATCAGTTCGATCGAATCCGGAAACGGGAAGAAGGCGTCAGAGGCGAGCACCGCCCCGCGGGCCCGGTCGCCGGCCTTCTCGAGGGCGATCCGCACAGAATCAACGCGGCTCGTCTGGCCAACGCCGGCGCCGACGAGGCTTGCCCCCTGGCAGACACAGATCGCGTTGCTCGTGAGCCGGCGGACGATTGTGAAGGCGAAGGCAAGGGCGGCCGTGAGTTCGCCCGCCGGCGCCGTCTTCGTGACCACCCGCCAGGTCGCGGGATCATCGGGCGTGTCATCGGGCCGCTGGGCAAGCAGGCCACCGGCCACACTGCGGAGTTCGACCCTGGCGGTCGCATCCCATGGATCGCCGGGCGGCACCTCGACCATGCGGACGCTCGCCTTCCAGGTCGGCTTCGTCGTGAGGAGTTCGACGGCCGCCGGCTCGATGGCCGGGGCCGCGATCACCTCCACGAAGACGCCGGGCGCGAGGAGCAGCTCGGCGGCGGCCCGGTCAAACATGCGGTTGACCGCCACGATTGAGCCAAAGGCGCTCGTGGGATCGGCCGCCATGGCCGTGGCCAGTGCCGTGGCGACGGTCAAGTCGCTGGCGGCACCGCAGGGATTAGTGTGCTTGATGACCACGGCGGCCGGATCGGCCAAGAGATTGGCCAGCCGCACGGCGGCGTCGAGATCGAGCAGATTGTTGTAGGAGAGTTCCTTGCCGCAGAGCTGGCGCAGCCCCGCCAGACCGAGGCTGGTGCCGACCGGGGCATACAACGCCGCCGCCTGATGGGGGTTTTCACCGTAGCGGAGCGCGAGTCGCCGATCGAGGTCGAGGTTGAGCCGGGTTGGCAGGAGTGGGTCAGCCCCGGCTAGCTGAGGCCGTGGTCCCGCCCCGGCATGGTCAGCCATCCAGCGGGCGATCACGGCGTCATAGCGAGCGGTGTGCTCGAAGGCACGCACGGCGAGCAGCCGCCGCTCGGCGAGCGAGGTGCCCCCACGATTGATCGCGGCCAGAAAATCGTCGTATTGATCAGGGTCGGTAACAACCGCCGCGAAGGCATGGTTTTTGGCGGCCGCCCGCACGAGACTCGGACCGCCGATGTCGATCAGTTCGATCGCCTCCGGCGGCGTGCAATCCGGCTTGGCGATCACGCTCTCGAAGGCATAGAGATTGACGATCACCGCGTCAAACCGCTCGATGCCATGTTCGGCGAGCACGTCGAGATCATCGGGGCGATCACCGCGGGCGAGGATCCCGGCAAAGATGTTCGGGTGGAGCGTCTTCACGCGGCCGTCGAGCACCTCGGGAAAGCCGGTAATCGACGACACATCTTCGACCTCGAGGCCATGGGCGGCGAGGGCGGAGGCGGTGCCGCCAGTGCTGGCGACCCGCACGCCGGCAGCCTTGAGGCCCGCCGCGAGCCGGTCGATGCCGGTCTTGTCGAACACGCTCACCAGCACCCGCCGCACGGGCACACGGTCAAAGGACGGGATATACCTGGGAGGGCTGCCATCGGCAACGGTATCGGAAGAAAGCATATCGGGATTAGAACAGTCATTCGCGACCGGGAAAGCCCCACCCGGCAGACTCGCGGATTCATTGATGGATCACCGCCACTCTCCACCGTCGGCCGCCGCGCTGGCCCACCGCAACGTGCCGCTCTTCGTGGCGTTTCGGATCCTCTTCAATGTGCGGTTTTATTATCCCGTGTTCATGATCCTTTTCCTTGATTTCGGGATCACGCTCGAACAGTTCGGCCTGCTCAATGCCGCCTGGGCGGCGGCGATCGTGCTCCTGGAGGTGCCGTCCGGAGCGCTGGCCGACCTGGTCGGCCGGCGGCGGCTGCTCGTGGCGGCGGCCGGGCTGATGGTGGTGGAGATGCTCCTGCTCTGTCTGGTACCGGTGCCATCGGCCTGGGTCTTCCCCGCGCTGCTGCTCAATCGGATCGTGAGCGGTGCCGCCGAGGCGCTGGCCTCGGGGGCCGACGAGGCGCTCGCCTACGACTCGCTGCAGGCAGCCGGGCAGGCCACCGAATGGCCACGGGTGCTCGAACGGTTGATGCAGGTGGGGGCCGTGGTGACGATCGCGGCAATGATCACCGGCGGGCTGGTCTATGCCCCGGGGCCGCTCAATGCGGTGGCAGCGACTCTCGGCCTGCCGGTCACCCTCACGGCAGCCGACACCTTTCGGCTGCCGGTATGGCTCACGCTCGGATCGGCCCTCGGCGCCGTGGGCGTGACGCTCGCGATGCGGGAGCCACCGCGGGAGGCCCCGGCCCGCGGTCTACTGGCGCCCTTTCGGCAGACGATCTCAACCGGCCGCTGGATCCTCGCCCATCCCCTTGTGCTCGTCGTGATTGTGGCCGGCGTGTTGTGCGACCAGCCGATCCGGCAGCTGCTGGTCGTCTCCAGCGAAATCTACCGGCAGATCGAGATTCCAGAGCCGGTCTTTGGCTTTGTCGGGGCGGGATCGGCGGCCCTGAGCCTCCTGGCCGCAGGGCCGATCCGCCGGCTGGCAATGCGGACCGACGCCTGGCGAAACTTTCTCGTGCTCGTCACCGTCACGCTCCTCGGTCTCGTGGGCACCGCCTGCTTCGTGCCGTGGTGGGGTGTGGCCTTCGCGATGCTCCTCTCGCTCACGATGCGGATGGTCGTCTTCCTGCAGAGCCATTATCTCAATCAGCTCGTCGGCTCTGATCAGCGGGCGACGGTGCTCAGCTTCCGCGGGCTGGCGGTCAACGTGAGCTACGGCCTGATGAGCCTCGCCTTCGCGGGGGCGGTGGCCGGAGTGGAGGCGGCGGGCCTGATCGGCAGCCGGGTCACACCTGCCGGCGCGGTTCCCGAGATGCCCGCCTTCCGGTTTGTGGCCGGCTTGCTGCCGGTCTTTTTCCTCGGCACGTGCGGCCTGTTTCTCACCTGGGCTTTCCGCACCGTCCGCAACCGCGGCCCCTTCCGCCGCACCGGCGGCTTCGGCGACAGCGCCTTATAGTCCGTGTCCGTCAGCTGGCGGGCAGCTCCACTTCCATAACCGTGCCGCGATCGAGGAATCGCCCCTTCACGCTCACCTTGCCCCGCAGTTGCTTCACGAGCGACCGCACGAGAAACAGCCCCAGCCCCGTGCCCGGCTTCGACCGCTCAAGCTCGCTCCCCAGCCGCACAAACCGGCGAAAGACCTGGGCCCGCTGCGCGATCGGAATGCCAGGGCCGTTGTCGGCCACCCGCACCACCACCTTCCCGCCGTCGGAGCGGTGCGCCGTCACCTCCACCTGTGGCTGCGGCAGCGAATACTTCACGGCATTGTCGAGCAGGTTGCGAAACACGATGTCGAGATCGGCCTCGCGACCACGAACCTGCAGATCAGCCTCACCGCATTCCAGCTTCACACTCGACTCGGCCAACCCATGTCGCTGCACCGCCGTCGTGCAGGCCCGCTCGAGCACCGGCTCGAGTGGCGTCACGTCATCCGCTTCGGTCGGCCGCCGCTGCATGGTCTTGGCCGCATCGAGAAGATGATCGATCAGCGTGTCGAGCCGCTCCACATCCTGCAGCATGATGCGATGGAAGTTGGTCTGCTGCTCGGGCGACACCGACCGCCGCGTGAGCGTCTGGAGATAGAGCTTGAGCGAGGCGAGCGGGCTCTTCAGCTCATGCGTGACGCTATCGATGAAGTTGCTCTGCCGTTGCGAGAGGGCGATCGCCTTCACCGTGAGCGCGAGATAGACGATCACGCCGACGAGCACGAGCACGAGCAACCCTACGCCAACCCCCAAGGCCGCCCAGTAGAAGGCGGCGTTTTCTGAACTCAGCGCCGCGGCGATGCTGACAAGCACCCAGCCCACGCCCAGGGCGATGATCAACCCAATGAGCACGACGCCCAACAGGATCGGCCAGCCGAGCGAGCGACGAGGTTCCACGAGAGGCTCCACAGGCAGACGTGGCAGTTCAAACTCCGTCGCCTATGCTACCGCCTGATCCTCCCCGTTTGGTCGCGACATCCCCATGCCAGCCCCTCCCCCCACGATCCGTAGCGGTTCGGTAACAGTCACCTTTCGCTGGATCGGTGACCGCTGGGCCCATGAGGTCGCCATGGAGGGCCGGGAGGTATGGCGATCGGTCGAGGGGCCACGACCCGACGGTGACGATCGCTGGCCGGCCGCACCGGTGCTGGTGGAGATTGCCCCAGTGGAAACACCGCATGGCCTGACGATCCTGGGCGTCGGGCTGGCCGGGCGATCGCACTTCTCCGCGAGCATCGGTCCCGCCCCGGGCCGCGACGGCGAGGTGCGGTTTGAAATCGCCTGCCGCGTGATGGAGCAGCCCGTCTGGCTCGGCTCCACGTACGCCAATTCCACCGGTGCGGTGGTCATCGGGCCCCAGGGTCTTCCGCCGCCAAAACTGCCCACCACGCTGCAGTGGGGCTATTCTTTTGGAGCTGCCGGGCTCGCGGCTTGCGACGGGCTCGAAAATTGATCAGATTCGTGGGAAATACCGGTCCGTTTCCGCCCCCCGCATCTCCCCTCGCTGTGGATTGATCCCATGTTTGACGTCATCGAGCGGCTGAAGTCTGAGTGGACCGACAAATACGTCGTGATTGACTCACCGGCCCCGGAGCTGGCCCGGTTTGCCAAAACCCATGGGCAGGTGAAGACTGTCAACATGAACGGCCGCTGTCTGGTCGAGTTTGACCAGTTCAACAACATCGGCTGGTACGACATCGATCCCTCCGCGCTCAAGATCGTTCCGAAGCCGGAGCCCAAGCCGGTGGAAGCCAAGCCGGCCAAGGCGGCCCCTGCGAAGGCGGCAGCGGCGAAGCCAGCCGCCAAAGCTGCTCCCGCCAAAGCGGCGGGCCGCCCATCGACCGCCGACATTCTGGCCGCGGCCCGCGGCAAGGGAGGAACTGCGGCTCCCGCCAAGCCGGCGGGGGGGCGGCCTTCGACGGCTGAGATCCTGGCGGCGGCGCGTGGCAAGGCAGCTCCTGCCGCAAAGCCCGCTCCTGCCCCCGTCGGGGAGGCCTCGGCTGTTGAAGAAGCGGCTGCCCC
>JAYQOK010000143.1:0-5279 GCA_038144795.1 Candidatus Kuenenia sp.
GAGGGGCTCCTGCCAGATGAGTTCGCCGTCGTCGGCATGGCCTTGACAGACCTCACCACCGCCGAGTTTCGCGCGGGGCAACGGCAGGACATCGCCAGGTTCACCACCCGGAAGACCTTCGACGAGGATCGCTGGCAGTGGCTGGAATCACGGCTCCACTACACGCCGGGCAACTTTGCCGATCCGGTCGCCTACGACCGGCTCATGAAGCTCGTACTCGAGGTTGGGCAGGCGACAGGAGCGGCTGGCAACACGCTCATCTATCTGGCCATCTCACCCGACTTCTTTGCCGCGGTGAATCAGCATCTTGACGCGGCGGGCTTCACGCAGATGCCGGGCCTGAAGAGGATCATCGTCGAGAAGCCATTTGGCAAGGATCTTGATTCGGCCATCAGCCTCAATCGTGACCTGCTTGCCCACTGGCGAGAGGATGAGATCTATCGCATCGACCACTACCTCGGCAAGGAGACGGTGCAGAACCTCCTGGCGTTTCGAATGGCCAATCCGCTGTTCGCCCCGCTCTGGAACGCCAGCCACATCGACCACATTCAGATCTCCGCGCTCGAGACCGTGGGCGTGGAGACGCGGGGCGGCTACTACGACCGGACGGGAGTCGTCCGCGACATGGTGCAAAATCACGTCCTCCAGATGCTGGCCTACGTCTGCATGGAGCCCCCGACGTCGCTGGATCCGGCCGCGATTCGCGATGGGAAATCTCGGCTCCTGGAAGCGGTGCGACTGCTCGACCCCGCAGCAGTTGCTCGCGACTGCGTTCGTGGACAGTATGCGGCGGGCGTGAAGCCCGACGGTTCGCCGGCGGTGGCCTATCGCCAGGAACCCGCCGTCGATCCGGCCTCAAATACCGAGACCTTCGCCGCAATCAGACTGCAGATCGAAAACGCCCGCTGGGCCGGGGTGCCGATCTACCTCCGGTCGGGGAAGTCGCTCTGGAAGCGGGGCACCGAGATTGTCGTCCAGTTTAAGCCCTCGGCTCCCGACTCGGCAGCTGTTGAGCCCAATCTCCTGATCTTCCACATTCAGCCGTTCCAGGCCGTCGAGATCAGGATGCAGGCCAAGCGGCCGGGCCCCGCGTTTCGCCTCCAGCCCGCCGGCATGCGGTTTGACTACGCCGAGACATTCGAGGCGGCCCGCGGCACTGGCTACGAGGTGCTGCTCTACGCGGCGCTGAATAACGATCCCACCTTGTTTTCGCGAACGGATTTCGTGGAAACGGCCTGGCGGATTGTCCAGCCCATGCTCGACGCCTGGCGAAGTACTCCCGCAGACGACTTCCCCAACTATGCCGCCGGCACCTGGGGGCCAGCGGCGGCCAACAGGCTGCTCGCCCGCGATGGTCGCCGCTGGCACGAGAACCTGACCCGCGACGTGCTGGCCCGCAGTGAATTTCTGGCGACGGCCCCGGCTGTCATGCTCAACAACCTGCTCCTCGCGTTTCGGCCGCTGGCCGTTGCTCCCGGCAACACGATCGTCCGAGCGGGTGACCGGGGAGGCGAGATGTATTTCGTCTGCCGCGGCCAACTTGAGGCCCTGGGGAGTGCAGACGAGCGGATCGGCCTGATTGGGGAGGGGGAGTTTTTTGGTGAGCTGGCGGTGCTCTTCGATCAACCCCGCTCGGCCACGGTACGGGCTGTCTGCCACTGTGACCTCCTCGCGCTCGACGCGGCCGACTTCCGCCGCATCGCCAGCGACTTTCCCCAGATGCAGGCCGAGTTTCGTCGGATCGCGGCCAGTCGCCAGAGCCGCCCGACCGAAGGGTAAACCGGTGAATGCCACCTCCGCTGCCTCCCGGACAGCCGGCGCGAGCGTCAGCCGGGTCTATCTCCTTATGCCACTTGGCCTAGACTCAACCTCCGGAACGCAACAGGCCGGCAACGCCACAGACTGGTCGAAGTGTGCATCACTGTGATATCCTCAGGTGATTCAGTGACCGGGATTTCGTTCTGCCGGCCTGCCTTCCATGCCCGCTCCTTGGCTCTGGGTGACCGCACTCCATGTCAGTCATCCCAGCTGTGGCCTAGCTACGAGGGTTCCGACCGATCGACGTCGCCGCCGTGAACGTGGGTGTTAACGATCAGCCAGAGCAGGGAGCGGCGGCGAATCTGCCACGGCCGCACGTGGTGGCCTGGTTCCTGAGCGCGCTCATCGCCATCCACATCCTCGCGCTGAGTGCGTTTGTCCCCTCCATGTTCGTCTGGTGGGGCGTCCCGCTCGTCCTCGTCGGAAACTTCCTCTTCGGATCGCTGGGAATCAATCTCGGCTTCCACCGGATGCTGACCCACAGAGCCGTCACGTTTCCCCGCGTGCTCGAGCGGCTCTGGGTGCTGTGCGGGGTGTGCTGCCTGGAGGGTTCGCCACTGTGGTGGGCCTGCGTCCATCGCATGCATCACCAGCACAGCGATGATTCCGGCGACCCCCACTCGCCGAGCGAGAGCTTCTTCTGGGGGCACATGCAGTGGATCTACATCGCTGACCCGCGGCAGCACTCGCTCGCAACCTATGCCAAATACATTCCAGACCTCGTAAACGATCCGTTCCTACGCTGGCTGCATCGACGCGACACGTGGGCCATGGTGTACGCGGCCCATGCGATCCTGATCGCCTTGATGGGCTTTGGAATCGGCATGGTAGTGACGGATACGCCCGCGGCTGCGGTGCGGTTTGCCACGCAGGTGTTCGTGTGGGGCGTACTGGTGCGGACGGTCTACGTGTGGCACGTCACCTGGCTCGTAAACTCCGCGGCCCACCGCTGGGGATATCGGAACTATGACACGGCGGACCGCAGCCGGAATAATGCGGTGGTCGCACTCTTGACCAACGGGGAGGGCTGGCACAACAACCACCACGCGACCCCGCGAGCCTGCTCGCAGGGCCACCGCTGGTGGGAGATCGACCTCACCTTCACCGCCGTGCGGGCGATGCAACTCGTCGGCCTCGCTCGGGATGTGGTCCCCGTGACATCGGTGCGGCACTCGGCTTACACGACGGCACGAACGCCGGGAATCAAGCGCAGCACCACGCTCGTTCCCCAACTGAGCCCGAGTGACACTCCAAACACCAGCAGTGCCTTGGTCGGGGCCGGCATCGACGAGCCGAGGAGCGCGTACTGCGACCAGACAACGAACGGGTAGTGCACGAGGTAAATCCCGTAGGCATTGTCGCTCAGGCTATCAGCCCACCCGCGTCTCACCTGCACGAAACGCAGAAACAATGCCAGGACTGCCATGCTCATCGTTGCGCTGTAGAGCACGGTGGTGCATCCGCGCAGCCACCATCCGGCGGGCCGTGTCCAAGGCACTGATGGATCGAGTTTGATGCTTGCCAAGGTGACGACAAGCAAGAGACCGGCGATGATCGATGCCACCAGCCAGACCCACCACTGGCGTGAAAGCGGTCCGGGGTACCTGAGAAACGTCGCCTCCAGGCCTCGGCCGCCGACGGCGACGCCGGCAAAAAAGTAGACGGCGTAGAACAAAGGTCGACTGGCTTGACCGATCACGATCGGGGGCCATTTCGGCCAGGTATAGGGCCCAAACAAAGCCAGCATCGGCATCAACCCCAGGGCCGAGAGGGTGATGAGAGCGAGGAAAAAGGCTCCGGGCTGCGTTACGAGCGCATCGGGCACGGCGCGGCGGGAGCGTCCCGCGATTTGAAAAACGATCGCTGCGAGCAGATTGAAGACCAGCAACGTCGAGAGAAACCACGCGGGCCCGCTGATCCATGACCAGCCGCACCAATACGAGAGAAAGTTCTCCTCGACTCCGGTCTGGAGAAAGGAAGGGTAATACGCAAGTGGCATGATCACAGCGAGTGCGAGCACATACGGAATGCCGAGCCTTTTCCAGCGATCTTTGAGGAACGACGCGGCTCCTTTCTTGGCGAGACTCTTCCACACAAAGAGCCCGGAGATGAAAAACATCAACGCCATGAAGAAGCTGTTGAGGAGGACGGGCACGAGATCGAATGCTGCGGTCTTCTGTGGGTCAATGATGGGTGCCGTGGACCCGACATAATGCGCGGGATTGAAGCTGCCCCATGTGGGATACGCGAGGATGGCGTGCAAGAACACCACCAAGACAATGATTGCAGCCCTGAGATAATCCAGGACGCAACTCCGGTTGCTGGCTGGCTTCGGAGCGATGGGTTGGTTTGTCATGACGTTGGCCGGCAAAGGGATGGGGCGTTAGTTGGGCCGATCCGTGTTCAGTCTCATCGACTCCCGGCCCCGCAGATCGATCGAGCCGAGGCTGGGAAAGCTGAAAAACTCTGCGGGCTTCACACCATGCCGCCGAGCGGCGTGTTCGAGATAGTCCACTTGCTCGACAGACCGATCACCGACCACCCAACACTCTGGATGGCGTTCGGCTGCTGACAGAATGATCTCGGCCAGGCACGTGAAGTTCACCTCGGGATCAAGATGCTCCGCGGCAAACAGCCCCATGTCAAAAGGGCAGTGAAGCCCTGGGATACGCGTCAAGCACTTGACGATTCTCAGATCGGGGCGCGTATCGAGCACCGAGACGTCGACGTTTTCGGGCTGCGCGTCATCGAGAATGACCGTGCCTTCTCCGAAGTCGTCGGCCTGCAAGATACCGCCGACTGCGTTGGTCACGCAGACAACGATCGCCGCTTCCTTGATTTCTTCCTTGAGGGTCGTCAGCCGATGCACTGCCGGATTCCAACCGGGAATCTCAGGGATCTTGCTCATCTGCTGCGGCAAGTCGACCGCCAAAACCCTGCGGAGCGGCGACCGCCGAAACATGCACCGCAACGCGGCACGCCCTGTGGAGCCAGCCGCCCCCATCACGGCAACGACACCCCCTGAGCCGATTTCCTTTTCGATATCTTCGACCATCTGAGCGATCGTCACGGCCGTAAAGCCATGCCCCGTGGTGATCGCCAGATGCGGTCTGGCCTGCTTCAAAAGCCGGCCTTGCCTCGAGATCGAGGGGATCAAGGCTCCTAGGCTCACAAAGCCCGCTTGGCGATGCTCGGCATAGTCGAGCACATCGATCAGCGCGTCCCTGGCATCGGAAAGCCGCTCGAGCATCTCTTGCGGGGCATGCGGAATCGTCACCAGCTCGCCACGCAGCAGGCGACCACCGATCGGCACCTCAATGGGGCCCAAAATCGAGCACGTGGGCTGGATGATCGCAACGCGGTCAGCTGTCAGGCCCCGCATCAGCGGGAATGGACGCCGCCTGTCCGTGATCGCTCGCGGATGAATAACATGCAATATGTCGAGCGTGACATCGTATTTC
>JAYQOK010000143.1:5289-9170 GCA_038144795.1 Candidatus Kuenenia sp.
GGGCCCTCGTATGTCGGCCGCAGTGATTCGAGCGTGGTTGCCAAGGCGTGCCGCTTCCAACCGCTTGAAAAAACCTGCGGTTGTGATGATTCCACGACCGCGGACGCCCCACCGTATCGTCGATTCCAGAGCGTCGTCTTAGCTCGGTCGATTTCCCAGGTCTTGCTGTGCAGCACCTCCGTGTCGAACGTGGTCGCCAGAGTGGTGGCGATCGAGGCGGCAAAATCCCGTTGAGCGTAGCCGACGTCGCAGCTGCCCCCCGACGGCCGCTTCAGGGTCAGCGTAATGTAGGTAGCGGCGTTGTTCTCGGTAAGCCGCCCGCCAGCCACATGCTCGGGCAGAGCCGTATCCATGGGGTGCGCGATGATGACTTCATGGCCATCCCAGCTGGCCACCATGCACTCGACAAACTGGTCTCGCTGAAACTCGAAATCAGTGCCCACCAGCGGCCGCAGTGCCGCTGCAAGCGAGTGCAGATCCATCGCGGTTGCGAGATGGAGAAAATCCATCAGGCAATACATGCCATCTTCGACCGTCTCATGCTGCATGGTGTTGCCGACTTCCTCGATCCGTGATGGTTGCCACGCACCTATTCCTTGCCAAGCGCCTCGTAGGCGAGTCGAAAGGCCTTTGCCTCGATCAGTTTTTCAAAGTATCGGACCATTTCGACTTTCCCAGACGGCCGTTCGTCGACGATAGTGCCAACGATGGCAAACGCCATCTCATCCGAGGTGCTTTCTCCAAGGAAAACCGTCCGCTCCGGGCCAGGCGGACGACGCGGGTTGCCTGTCGAGTTGTCAAACACGACCTCCACGTGCAGCCGAGATCCCTTCTTCAATGGGTAGGGATCTTTGGGGAGATAGCGGTGTTGCCAACTAAAATCCCAATTCGTGAGTTCGAGCAGAAGGTCACGATCCTGGGAATCAGGCGGCTGGTACCAAATCCGAAATTCTTTGCCCAGGCGGTGCATGTGGGGGGCCATCACCCACAGCTGACAGTCACTCGTGATCTCACGCGATCCTGTCGTTTTGAAGTTCGCGTCGCCCTTTGGGATCAAACGGAAATCCGTATCGACCATGAATCCATGGGAGAACAACTGCGGCGGCTCCTTACTGAGCCAGAGTCCGACCCGGCTGGATTCATCAATCTCTGGCTTCCCCGTTCGCACATAGTGAATCTGCATCGCGATCGCGGTGTCCGCAGGCACAACCCGCCGGACATCAGGCGGGAAATCAAGCGGCCCAGCTCCGGGAACCCACCCCATCAGTTGGCCGCCCGCGTTGTCAGCATTCCTAACCTTTTGGGTCGGATCGGGTACGAACCCGAGTCCCATACCTGAGGCGTAGCCCGGGCCGTAGTCCTCTTCGCCGGCTCCTGTTGGCAGCGGATTCCCCAGCCGTTCCTGGGCGGCGAGCACGAGCCCGGTCCCGTCATAGAAGATCATGCCGTGATGAATGGCCTGGCGATTGCCAGGAATGAACTCTACCCGCTCCACCCACAACTCTTCCGCATTGTTGAGCGGGAGCACAACGGTGCGATAATAATCCTCCCCCTGGGCGGCGAGATGAAACGTTCCCGGCATCGCCAGAACGAGATCCGGCGGCCTAGAACCCTGCCATTCCCCCTGCTTGGCGAAGGCCAGCGGCGGCGGCGCGTCGGCCGGATCCCCGCGTGGGCATCCCTCATCCACCCAGCGGCCGATGCGTTCGATTTCCTCAGGCTTCAGGGCCAAGTCGTTTTGGAGCGGTATCCCGCCGGTCACCGGCCAGGGAGGCATAAGTCGCTTCGCAGTGAAGCTCTTGATGTCGGCCGCCCACTGCACCGCATGCTCGAACGTGACCAGTGAGAAAGGGCCGACGTCTCCCGGATGGTGACACCGCTGGCAGTGCTGCTGCAGAAGAGGCTCGATGTCCCGATGAAACTCGACGCTGCCGTGTTCAATCACGGGCTTGGCGATAAGCTCGAGCGGGCAGCCGATCGGCGTGGTCTCTTTGATGGCCACGTCCTGGCCGCCCACCACGGAGGCAATCGCATCGGCAAGGTACTCGGCGCTGGCCTTAGGCTGCCGCACAAGCCGGCTCGTATACAGATTGTTGACAAGCCCCGAGTATCGCAGCACCCGGCTGTGATCGATCACAAACGCCTGTGGCGTGGTCGTCACCCGAAAGTGGGCCGCGACCACTTTGTCTGGGTCGAAAAACACCCGGCAGGCGATCTTCGACTCTGCGGCGAGCCGATTGACCTCGGCGGCATCCGCCGCGTCACAGACCACCGCAACGAATGTCACGCCTTTGGTGCCGAAGCGATCCACGAGTGCGTTGATCGCCGGTACTGCGTTATTTGAGACCGGGCAGTTGAAGTTGAGAAACGCAACAACCGTCGCCCGACTGCCTTTTGCGGACTCCAACGACCATGGCGTGCCCGCCGTGTCGTGGAGGTCGATCGGCGGAACAAACCGTCCGATGCGGCTCCACGAAGCGGCCGCCGACTCTGCGGTCACTGCAGGCTCGTCACACCTGGCGGAGACCGCGGTCGCGATCGACACAAACACCGCGACAACGAACGCGGCGCCCAAGGCCCTTGCCAAACCGTGGCGGCGTGGGCACACGGCACTACACCGCCACCATGTGGCAGACCTCAAGGAGTGTTCCATCGGTGGGGCCTATTCCGCCACCTCTATGTGATACACGAACTTGAATGCACGTCCGAGAGGCCCAACGCCCTGGGTAACCGAGTCGATCCGCATCACGCTCAGCGTCAGGGGATCGAAGAGAAGCCTCGTGGTCTTCCCGATGGTCTCGGAGTTCGGGATGCGCGGGTCTTTCTTCGGGTCGCGCTTCGAACTGATCACCCAGCAGTTGATTCCGTTGTAGATCTCCGACCCGATCACCTCGAGCTGACAGGAGCCTGGCAACGTGCTCGTGACCGGTTCGGAGAGCCACTTCGTGCCGATCTTCAGGGTACCCGGAAAAATATAGTGCTCGGTTTCGTGGTTGAATTCCTGCGGCTTGTCATCAACCTGGATCGCATCGAGCACGAGCCCACGGTCTTCGTCTTGATGAAACAGCTCGTACCGCACGGAATCCTCGTAATCCTTCTTGAACTTGTCGCGGCCCCTAAAACTCGGCTTCCCCTCTTCCGCGTCGGAATGGATCGCATGCGTCTCGATCTTGAAGGCATGCTCAAACTCCGCCTCTTCGCGGGGGACGATCGACCAGGTCTGCGTGAGCCTGTCATTCCCCACGAGCTTGCCTTCGACAAAGTACAGCACATACCCGGAATACTTGACCGGATCGTGGTCATGCACCAGTCCGATCTGATTTGAGGGCTGGCCCGAGCCGTTCGCTTCCTCTGCAGCCACCCGGCTGGTGATTGCGGTGAAGCCCAACGAGGCAATGGCGATGGTGAACGCGAACAAGCGGATCGATGGCATGGTGACAAGCCCTTTCAGGGGATTTTTCTGCCGAAAAGTAGTGAGAACCCGAGTGCTCTTATATACCCGTTTCGTGATCTGGCCAGCAAAAGCTTTTCGTGCACGAAACGACTGTTTTGTGCACGGTCTTTGGCCAAAAACGTCTGGAGAACCCTTAACCTACTGACCGCACGTGGCAAAAAGATGCTCCGCTCCTGTGGGAAGTTCGCCATCTGCATGCTGTAATTCCTTAGGGTTGCCAGGCGAGCCGACCAATGGTGAGCACCATGCTGGAATCTCTGCTGGGCGTTCTCGATAAGCGTCGCACCATCGCGGTCCCCGGGTTTAACCGCTGGCTCGTGCCCCCGGCCGCGCTCTGCGTGCACCTGTGCATCGGCATGGCGTATGGGTTCTCGGTGTTCTGGCTGCCCCTCACCAGAGCCGTCGGGATCACGCCACCGTTGCCCTG
>JAYQOK010000144.1:0-4026 GCA_038144795.1 Candidatus Kuenenia sp.
TTCCATCTTCTCGTCTTCAATCATGGCGCAGGGAGTCCTGGACAGTGGGGTGGGAAACGGACGCCGCTCAACGTGGCCGCCAGTCGTGATGGTATCACCTGGGAGGCAGCGATGGTGCTGGAAGATGATCCCGGTGAATACAGTTATCCGGCCATCATTCAAACCAGCGATGGCCTCGTGCACATCACCTATACATGGAACCGCCGGAAGGTGAAGCACGTCGTCATTGATCCGAAACGATTGAGACCGGAGCCAATGCTCGACGGTGCATGGCCGACGGGCGGTTCGGCACATTGACAAAGACCACAGCATTTCACTGTGGCTGCAGGCTGCGGCCGCGCCAGGAAGTTTTTAGCCCCAGCCAACGGCGGAACAGGGCAACCCATTGGATGATCAGGAAGACGGCGATCCCGAGCGGATGGGCTGCAGCGCTCGAGAGACCCTGGCCAAACCGGCCGGCCGTCAAGAACCGTGGCAGATACAACAGGCCGACCGCCAGTGCCGTCGCCATCACCGCCCAGACGGGCCAGCCCTGCCAGCCGGAGGCCAGGCCGATGCCGAGGAGCACCAGCGGCAGGATGCTCCCCCCGGCCAGCAGAATCGTAAACGGCACGATCGTCGCCGGGCTCCCGATCCCCTCCGTGGCGTTTTTTGCTAAACCCTTCCAGACGTCGAGGCTCCGGGTATACATCCGGCAGGAGGCGATATCACTGGCATCGAAGATGTCGGTGCCGAGCCCGGCTCGGCGGTAGGCTCGCGGCAGCATCACGCCATCGTGTAGCGACGCCCGGATCGCCGCATGCCCACCGGCCCGGCGATATGCCTCGCGATGGGTGATAAACCACTGCCCGCAGCCGGCCGCCATGCCGACGTCATTGGTCGCACGGCTTCGTGCGATCGGAAGGAAGCCGAGCAGCACGAAGTGGATCAGGGGCAGGAGGAGCCACTCGAGGAACGATCCTGTCTGCTGCCGCGGGAAACCGCTGACGAGGTCGGCCTCGGAGGCGTCGATAAAGGCCACGCCCCGGGCGATCGCATCCGGCGTGAGCGACACATCGACGTCGATGAACATGAGCGTGTCGTGACCGGCATGGTCGGCCAGCATCGCACAGGCATGCTGCTTGCCACACCAGCCGGCTGGGAGAGGTTCGCCCCGCACGAGCCGCACCCGCGGGTCTACGGCAGCCAGTTGCGAGACGATCTGCCCCGTGCCGTCGGTGCTCTCGTCATCGAGCACGATCAGTTCGAGATCGACGCCGCGGCTGGCGAGCACATCCTGCATCAATCGCGGGATTGCCGCTGCCTCATTGCGGGCCGGCACGAGTACCGACACGCTCCGCGACTGACCTGCTGCCGGGGTGCGGCGAAACGCCCGCAGGTTCAGCAGCGTGAGGATTGCCGGCAGGGCGGCGAGCACCGTCGCGACGATTGCGAGCAGGCCGATCGCCGTGGGCGTCATACGCGGCCTCGCGAGCGGCCCGCGCCGTGCTCAGCCTCAAATCGCTCACCCCGTCGCCAGGCGGCAAGCCGCCGCACAAGATCGTAGATGCCACCGACGCCGACGCGGCCCCGCTCGAGCACGCGAAAGCGGGAGGCGTCGCGGGCCATCGCCGCCGCAGCCAGCCGATCCTGCGTGGCCTCGAGGTGGCTGGCCAGTGTCTGCGTCCACGCGGCGGCATCGCGATCGGGATGATCACCGATCCGGATCGCCGGCCCGAAGGCGGCGAGCGCCTCGGGGAGCCGCTCGCTCCAAAACGGATATTCCACTGCCAGGGGCACGACGAGTCCCCGCCCGGCGGCCACGGCATGGCCCAGCCCAGGACGAATCTCGACCGGCCGCCGCCGGGGATCGACAAACTCCCCTTGGGACGTGATCCAGAAGATGACGTCGCTCCTTTGGCTCGCCGCTCGCGCAAAACGCAGGAATCGCGCCGCGCCCGAATAACTGTCGCGATCGATGCCGAGGAAGCCGATCGTCTCCAGAAACTTGTATTTCCCGAGCGCGGCGGCGTCGATCGGGCCGTAGTTGAGCCGATCGGGATAGAGATGCCCCGCCACGCAGAGAAAGATGAGCGGATCCCACCAGCCGGGGTGGTTTGTGTAGATGATCACCGGCTCACCGGCGATGTCTGGATGGTCGGGCTCGCCCGAGTCGGCTTCCAGCAGCCGCACGGCGTGGAAATGCCGCCGCAGATACCACTCCACATACCGCATGAACCACGCAAACCGCGTGTGCGCGAAGGCGGGCAGAGCGGGCGGAGGCGACGGGCGCGACATGGCGAGGCCGAACGGTCAGACGGCGCAGGGCTCCGGCCGAACAGTCGGCTCGGCCGGCGCGACGAGTTTGTCTTGGTCGACACAGTCGGCGGCGATCCAGCCCGACATCAACACCATCGGCATGCCGGGGCCGGGGTGGGCCGATCCCCCCGCGAGATAGAGACCCTCGATATCGGGCGACCGGTTGGCCGGCTTGAACGCACCAAGGAACCGGCCGTGGCTGGCCAGCCCGTAGATCGCGCCATCGAGCACGTGATAGCGGTCGTTGATGTCCTGCGGCCGTAGCGCCCGCTCAAACACGATGTGGTCTTCGAGATCCTTCATGCCGGCGGTCTGCTTGAGCTTGTCGATGATGCGGTTGCGATAGCCAGGCAGCATCTTTGACCAGTCATGGTGGGGCCGCAGATAGGGCGTATGCACGAGCACGTAGAGGGCCTCGCCGCCCGGCGGCGCCACTTCCGGCTCGGTGATGGCCGGGGCACAGACGTAGCAGGTGGGATCGGGAGCCGGCTCCCCCTTGCGATAGATCGTCTCAAACTCCTCGTGCGGATCTTCCGAGAATACGAAGTTGTGGTGGATCAGTTGCTCGTACCGCTTGTCGAGGCCGAGGTAGAGCACGACACCGGAGCAGGCCGGTTCGTAGCCCCGCCGTCTCAGAAACCGCTGCCGCGGCTGGCCGTCGACAAGTTCGCGATGCGTTCGCACGCTGTCAGAGTTGCTGACCACGACGCCGGCGCGGATCACCTCGCCAGCGGCCGTTTCGACGCCGCGAACCCGCCCCTGCTCCACGATGATTCGCCGCACTGGCGTGCGGGTGCGGATATCGACGCCGAGATCGATCGCCAGGCTCGAGAGGGCTCGCGGAACTGCCCCGGTGCCCCCGCGCGGATACCAGACGCCGTCGTTGGACTGCATGTGGGCGATACCACACAGCACGGCCGGCGACTCGTCGGGCGCGCTGCCGACATACTGCGTGAAGTGGTCGAGCATCTGGGCGGCGCGGGAGTCGGGCACGAAGGACCGCACCGTGCCGGCAACGGTGTGGCCGGGCCGCATCCCCATCACCTCCTTGAGGAGTGAGAGCGTGAGACTGCGACGGGGATCGAACATGTCCTTCATGCCCCCGACACTCCGCCAAAAGAAAAACTCGTTGGAGAGTCGATGGAGCCGCTCGGCCAGTTCCATGAACCGACCATAGCCATCGCCTGAGCCGCTGCCGGGCGCGTAGCCGTCAAGGATCGCCCGCATTTCGCTGACGTCGCTCACCAGATCGAGTGTGGTGCCGTCGTTGAAAAAACTTCGCCACTGAGGGTCAAGCGGCACGAGGTCGAGGGCCGATTCGAGGT
Source organism: Candidatus Kuenenia sp. (assembly GCA_038144795.1). Classification (GTDB taxonomy): domain Bacteria; phylum Planctomycetota; class Planctomycetia; order Pirellulales; family UBA1268; genus CACORA01. Next base: position 3,624 of record JAYQOK010000144.1, read on the forward strand.
CGCGGCCCGCCTCGGCATAGATCCGCTTGAGCACCCGCGGGATTGTGAGGATCGTGGGCCCCATGTCGAAGCGAAAGCCCTCCTCCGTGAGCACCGCCGCCTTGCCCCCTACCCAGGCGTTGCGTTCGCAGAGCGTGACCGCATAGCCCCGGGCCGCGAGCGTACAGGCTGCCGCGAGGCCACCGAGTCCGCCGCCGATCACCACCACTCGTTCCTGAGCACCTGCCTGATTCATGGTCGTGTCGTCCGCGGGGTCGAGAAAAATGAATTTTGGCGATGCATGAATCAAGAGGAGGCCGCGACAACCGGCTCCCGTGGCGGGCTTCGCCGCGGGGCCGACCCCCCCTGGCGGGCCGGCTGGCACCCCGTGCCCACCCCAAGGTCGAGGCGCCGAACTTCCGCC
>JAYQOK010000144.1:4036-9147 GCA_038144795.1 Candidatus Kuenenia sp.
CGCTCGATATCTTCAAAGCGGTTGTGAGGCCGAAGGTGGAGCATCTGAGTGAGGTCGTGGGAAAGGTTGAACGTGGCGCCGCGATAGATCTCGTAGCCCTCTTGCCAGTCATCGGGCGTGATCATCTTTTCGTAGCGAATCCGCTCCCGGATGCGCGAGATCCCGATTCGCTCCATCTGATCGAGGGCCACCTCGCGGAAGCCGGCCGCTTCGCGGGCCCAGTCAACGTTGGGGTGACGGTGGGTGGTAGGAATCAGCAGGTAGATCGTGCTCATCCCGGCCGGGGCCAGTGAGGGATCAGTGATACACGCATTCTGCACATACATCGAGGGATCGCGGCTGAGCACATGCCGGCTCTCGATATCGGCGAGGTTGTCGCGATAGTTTTCTGAGAGATAGATCGTGTGATGGGGAACGTCTTCGTAGACTCCGTCGATGCCGAGATAGAGCATGAAGGTGGAGCACGAAAACCGCTTGGCGGCGATCCGCCGGTCGTTCCACCGCCGCCGCAGTCGGTCGGGCACGAGCCGCGTCATGCTGCGGGCGAAATCGGCGTTGACCACCGTGGCGTCGGCCGGATAGTCACCCCGTGCCGTCGTGGCCGACGTGATCCGTTGCCCTTCAAAGTTCAGCGACTCCACCGGCTCGTCGTAGTGGATCTCCACGCCCATGTCGGCGGCAATCCGCGCCATCGCGGCCGAGATCGCGCCACAGCCGCCGATCGGATGGTAGACACCGTGTTCGTATTCGAGAAACGAAAGAATCGAAAACAGGCTCGGGCAGCGAAATGGCGACATGCCGAGATACTTCGACTGAAACGTAAACGCCAACCGGATCCGCTCGTCGGAAAAGAACGTGCCGAGTTCCGAGTCGAGGCTCTTCCAGGGCTTCAGGATTGGCATCAACTTGAACAGATCGGGCGAGGCGAGATCCCGCCAGCCCTCGAAGGGCTGCTCCAAGAAGGGCGCGAACCGCTCAAACTTCTCCCGCGTCTGCTGCATGAACCGGGTGAACGAACCGCGATCGCCCGGCGAAAGGGCCGAAACGGCCGCCTCCATCCGGTCGATGTCGGGCGTGCAGAGCAGTTCACCACCCGCCCCAAAGACGAGTCGATACTGCGGGTCGAGCCGCACCATCTCGACCTCGCTGCGGAGGTCGTAGCCGCAGGCGGAGAAAATTTCCTCAAGCACCCGCGGATAAAGAAAGAACGTGGGGCCGAGGTCAAACCGGAAGCCCTCAGGCGTGGCGATCGTGCTCGTACGGCCCCCTGGAATCGGGAGCCGCTCCAAGAGCCGCACGCGAACTCCTTCTCGGGCCAGCAGCATCGCTGTCGCCAGGCCACCGGGTCCGGCACCGATAATGTTGACCGTTCGCGTCATCCGCTCTCTTTCACCGCCGTCACTATAGGAATGCCGCGAAAACGGTCAAGAAACGGCAGGCAGCGGGCAGGAGCGGCGACGTGGTGAGGCTGCAGTCCGTCTAATACGGGTAGTAGTAGGCCGACCTCACCGGCCGCAGGCCGCCGAAGAGGCCGCGGCGGTAGAGCGGCACGGCGACGGCCGCGGGAGCCAAGGCGACGGCCGCGGGAGAGTAGTACGTGGTGACGGGGGCTGCGACAACCGCCGGGACCGGCGCGTAATAGGCCGTCGTGGCCACAGGGGCGGCGACGGCCGCGGGAGCGTAGAACGACGTGACCGGCACAGCGGCCGCTGTTGCTGGTGCGAAGTAACTGGTGACCGCCACCGAGCTGGTTGGCATCGCAGCGACGACCGGCGGCGAATAGGCCGTCACGGCGGCATAGTTGCCCGCTGGTGTGTAGTAACTGGTGACTGCTACAGGTGCCGCCATGACGGGCCGCATCGTTTCGTACACAACGACCTGGGCCATAGCAGACTGGGTTCCAGTGGCGAGGGCGACAGCCGCCACAAGCGTGGCAAGTGATCGGGGGCAAACGCGAGGCATGGGCGAAACTCCGAAGGGCATGGCTGCCGGAACGGCCGACCAAAACGAGTGGGACTTGTTGGAAATTCTCTCTCCACAAGAGAATACGCAGCCGCGAGGGGCTTATGCAAATCGCCCGCAAAGTCGGTCACCTGCCCGCGTGGTGCTGGGAAGGTGGCGCGGGTTGTGGTGGTTGGGCGAGGCCACGCGAGGCTGTCTTCCGAACGGTTTCGCCCCTCCGGCCCGCCCACCGCATTTCCTGACCGAAAGACACTTGTGCCACGCTCCTCCGGTTTCCCCACGCTCCTTCTCCTGCGGGCCCTGACCGTCGTCAATGACAACCTTGCCCGCTGGCTGGTGATCGGCCTTGGCAAGCGGGCCGCGGCGCTGACCGGCGCGACGCCGGCGGCGGTGCTTGCCCTCGGCACGGTTTTCTATGTGCTGCCGTTCATTCTCTTTGCGTGGCTCGCAGGATGGCTGGCCGACCGGTTTGCAAAGCGATCGGTCGTGGTGGCAGGGAAGTTTGCCGAGGTTTTTATCGGGGTGGTGACAGCAATCGTGATCGGCTGGGGTGCCGCCTCAGGGGGCGTCATCGCCGGCATCCCGGTTGGCCTCTGGCTCCTGCAGGGGGCGATCGGCCTCTTCGCCATCCAGACCACGCTGCTCAACCCGAGCCTCATTGGTACGATTCCAGAGACGGTGCCCTCGGGGCGGCTGTCGGCGGCCAACGGCGTCTTCGCCATGGTGTCGTTGGCGGCGACGCTGGTGGGCATGTCGGCGGGGAACTGGCTGGCCGATGCCACCGCGATTACTCCGCCGCATGAGCAGGCCGCCCCCGCACTCGGCTGGCTGGCTTCGATTGCCTCCGGCCATGCGGCGCCGGCGGCTCTCGGCCTCGTGGGCGTCGCCGTGGCGGGTTGGCTTGTGTCGCTGCGGCTGCCCCGTATCGCCGCCGCGGCGCCCACCGCGGCCTTCCCCCGCAACGCCCTTCTGGCCACCTTTCGGGACATCGCCAGCCTGATGCGGCTCCCACGGCTGGCCGCCGCCGCCGGCGGCATCGTCTACTTTTGGGCGATCGGGGCGGTGGTGCAACTCAACGTTGATCAATATGCCTTCGAGTCAGGGGCGACCGCGCAGGCACAGGTGGTGCCGCTCCTGTTGTCGCTTGTGAGCGGCATCGGGTTCGGGAGTCTGCTGGCCGGCCGGCTTTCGCGACGCGGCATCGAGGTCGATTCGAAGGTCGATCTCGGTCTTGTGCCCGTCGGTGGCCTGGTAATGGCCGTGGCCTGCGGGGCGCTGGCCCTCTCGCCGGCCGAGATTTTCAGCAGCGCGGCCTCCCCTGCCCTGCGGCTTGTGCCGCCGGTCTGCTGGCTCGCCCTTCTGGGGATCGGCGCCGGCATGTTCGATGTGCCCCTGGAAGCCTACCTCCAGGAGCAGAGCCCACCGGAGCGGCGGGGCACCGTGCTGGCCTCGACCAACCTGCTCGTGTTTGCCGGGATGCTCGTTTCGTCGATCGGCTATTACGGCCTGCGGGTGCCGATCGGCGACGGGGAGTTGGCACGGCCGCTGCTTTCGGCCCGCGGGATCTTCGCCCTCTTCAGCCTCTTTTCCGTGCTGGCGACCGCGGTCACCATCTGGGCGGCGCCCAGAGCGTCGCTCCGGATCGTCGTGGCCGGCTTGGTGAACTCGGTCTGGCGGTTTCGCACCCGTCGCGAGGAGCGGGTGCCGCTTACCGGCCCCCTGGTGATGGCGGCCAACCATCTCTCCTGGCTCGACGGCTTCCTGCTGCCGCTCGCCGCGCCGCGGCCGGGGCGGATGGTTGTCTACGGCCCCAACATCAGGGGCCGCTTCTTGAACATGCTTGCCGACCAGTGGCGATTCATCCTCTTCGATCCCAAGCCCAAGTCGATCGGCCGGGCGTTGAAAACAATCCAGACGGGCCTCACTGCCGGCGACTGCATCGGTATCTTTTGCGAGGGGGGCATCTCCCGAACCGGCCAGATCATCGGTTTCAAACGCGGCCTGGAGTGGCTCCTGGAGCGGGTCGAGGCGCCGATCCTGCCGGTGCACATCGACGGCATGTGGGGCAGCCTGCTCTCCTTTTCCGAAGGCCGCTTCTTCACCAAGCGGCCCCGCGGCTTCCGGCGGCCGATCACGCTTCTTTTTGGCGACCCGCTCCCGATTGGCACCCCGCCGCACGAGGCGCGGTTGGCCCTGCAGGAACTCTCGGCGGAAAGCGTTCGCTTGAGAATGTTTACCGTGGCCCGACGACATCCGCCGGGAGTTGCTCCCGGCGACTGGGCAGCCTACCTCGCCACTGCCGAAGCCTTCGATGGCTGCTGCCTCGTGCGTCGTGACGATCGGCTGCTCTCCTCTCTGGCGACGGGCGACCCGCTGCATGACTCGCTCGGGCTGCACGCGGCATCGCTGTTGGGAATTGCGGCGACCGCGGTCGAGGGATCGGTGGTTGCGGATGTGGTGCATCAGCAGCTGGCATTGACTCGCGCGACAATCTGGCTGGCCACCGTCGACCAGGTAATCGCCCTGGCAACAGGTCGCAGTGGGTCCCTTGCGTCGTTGCAGGTCGTCGTCATGCCGCTGGAGGCAGCTGACGAGTTGCCCGCCGCCAACGCTGCAGCCGGAGCGTTTCTCGAGGCATTCGGGATCGAGCCGGTGACGGCCTTTGCTCCGCGGGAGGCGGGTGGGCTGGTCGCAATGAACTCGCCTCCTGCCCGTATGGTGGCCCACGAGGTCACGCTCAACCGCAAGTCGGTGGGGCGAGTTGTCAACGGCGTGGTGGTGTGGCCGCAGGCCGCCGACCGTGCGCGGCTAGCCCGGCCTCCGCTTGCCTCCGCGCCGCCTGGATCTCCCGATCAGACGCTCGTGATCGGTGCCACGCTCCCGGGAGCGGAAGGAGACCAGCCCCGCGGCATGCTGCTCAGCGAGAGCTTTGATGTGGATGCCGACGGCTTTCTCGTGCCGAGAGAAGCGTGATCCGCTGCCATCCGTCGGGTGGTTTCCGCCATGGTTTTTCCGCCCAACCTTGGTGGAGGCTGAAGTATGCGGTATTCTTCCCGTGAGAGCACCCCTAGCTCAATTGGATAGAGCATCGGTCTACGGAACCGAAGGTTGCAGGTTCGAGCCCTGCTGGGTGTATTTCTCTCCAACGC